>NZ_CP019419.1:1911666-2267500 GCF_001975665.1 Polaribacter reichenbachii
AGAAAATATTTACCTAGAAAAAGAAGTGCTGATGCAGCAGGAGATTTAAATCTTACAAATCCTAATAACTACAGAGCAATTCGTTATGCAGATGTTTTATTAATGGCTGCAGAAGCTTACAACAGAAAATCGAGTCCAGATGATGTTAAAGCAAAAATCTACCTAAATATGGTAAGAGAAAGAGCTTTTGGAAATGCTGATAATAACATTACAACAACTGGTACTAACTTAACAGCTGCAATTTATAAAGAAAGAAGAGTAGAATTAGTTGGTGAAGGGCATCAATTTTTTGATTTGGTAAGAACAGGTAGAGGAGCTCAAATACCAGGTTTTCAAACTGGTAAAAATGAAGTATTTCCTATTCCGATAGAAGAAATACAGTTTTCGCAAGGAAATTGGTCGCAAAATGATAATTATTAATTTTTAAGAAGCATGAAAAAACTGAAAACAATATACAAAGCATTAATTATATTTTTAATGATTAGTGCGTGTACAGAAGATGATAGAAGTTTAGACTTCTTAGATAATATTGCAGCTCCAACTAATGTGGCAGCAGTATATAGTGTAGCACAAGATAATTCTGGTTTAGTAACTATTACACCAACTGCAGAAGGAGCAGTTTCTTTCGATATTACTTTTGGAGATGGAACAGCAGAACCAGAAAGTATGGAAGCAGGAAAAAGTGTACAACATACTTATCAAGAAGGTACTTATCAAGTTACAATAGAGGCACATAATACGAAAGGAGATTCAACAATAGCAACGCAAGAATTGGTAGTATCTTTTAATGCTCCACAAAATTTAGTGGTAGTTTTAGAAAATGATGCATCAAAATCTAAGCAAATAAATGTTACAGCAACTGCAGAATTTGCAACAATATTCGAGTTTTATTCTGGAGAAACAGGAGTAGATCAGCCTGTGGCAACTGCAAATATTGGAGAAGCTATTGCTTATCAATATGCAACTGCAGGTACATACTCAGTTAAAGTTATTGCCAAAGGAGCTGCAATAGAAACAGCAGAATACACAACAGACTTTGAAGTAACAGAAATTTTAGCACCAACAAATGCTGCAATTACACCTACTAATAGAGATGCCGCAGATGTGGTATCAATTTTTAGTGATGCTTATACAAATGTTACTATAAACGAATTACCAACAGATTGGTCTTTGTCTAATTTCGAAGCTACAACTATTAATGGGAACAATGTTTGGTTATTAACAAACTTAGATTTTTTAGGTATGGTAACCAATTATGACGCAGGTATAGATGTATCAGCAATGGAAAAATTACACATAGATTATTGGGTGCCAGAAGGAGTAACTAATGAGTTTTTAGTGAAAATTGTAAACACTGTAGATGGTGGAGAAGCTGAAGAATCTTTAGGAACAACAGTTGGTGGTTCTTGGCAAAGTATAGACTTAGATATGACTGGTTTTGATGGTGGAAATCTTGCTAATAAAACTAAAATAACACAAATTTTAATTGATGCAGTAGATGTAGAAGGAGTTGTTTATGTAGATAACTTTTATTTCTATAAAGAAAGTACAACACCAGTTTCTGGAGTAACACCAATCACTTTCGAAACAGATTATGAATTAAGTTCGTTTGATGGTGGAGCTGCTTCAGTTGTAGCAAATCCAGATACAAATGGTAATACATCATCTTCAGTTTTAGAACTTGTAAAAAATGCGGGTCAACCTTGGGCAGGCTCTAAAATTACAATTCCAACTACGTTCGATGTTTCTAATACAACAGTAACAGCAAAAGTATGGTCTCCAAGAGCAGGTTTAAATTTATTATTAAAATTCGAAGATGCTACACCTTGGCCAAATACAATTGCATCCGCAGAAATTACAGCTACAACAATTGGTGCAAACGCTTGGGAAGAATTAACCTTCGATTTTTCTGGAATAAGTACTACTGTAGATTTTAACAATCTAGTTTTAATTATGGATAATGGAACAGAAGGAGATGGTTCTGCTAACTATACTATTTATTTAGATGATATTTCTTCTACACCTATGTTAGATTTTGAACCAGAATTTGAACTAAGTTCTTTTGATGGTGGTGCAATTTCTGTAACTGCAAATCCAGATACAAATGGTAACACGTCTGCTATGGTTGCACAACTAGTAAAAAATGCTGGACAACCTTGGGCAGGTTCTAAAATTACGGTGCCTTCTCCATTTAGTTTTACAAACGGAACAAGTGTTAAAGTTAAGGTTTGGTCGCCAAGAGCAGGTTTAAATTTACTATTAAAATTTGAAGATGCTACTGCTTGGCCAAATACAATTGCATCCGCAGAAATTACAGCAACTACAACTACAGCAAATGCTTGGGAAGAGTTAACATTCGATTTTTCTGGAATAAGCACTTCTATAGATTTTACAAACTTAGTTTTAATTATGGATAATGGTACAGAAGGCGATGGTTCTGCCAATTACACTATTTATCTGGATGATATATCACAATTTTAAAATATAAAATATGAAAAAACTTAAAAATATTTATATAGTTTTATTTTCTATGTTGATGGTCTTTGTGGGTTGTCAAGAAAATAACTATCAGTTTGGTGAAATAGTTACACCAACCAACATCTCAATAACAGCAGAAATTGTAGGTGTAGATTCAAGCAATCCTTATGGAGATGGTAGTGGTTCTGTAAACTTTACAGCAATTGCAGATAATGCATCATCATATGTGTTTTATTTTGATGGTATAGCAGAAAAATCACCATCAGGTGAGTTAAGCAAAAGATTTTCTAAAGTAGGTGTAAACGTGTATACAGTTGTTGTAAAAGCAAATGGTACAGGTGGTTTATCATCAACAGAAACCATAGAAGTAGAGGTTTTTAGTTCATTTACAGATGAAGAAGCAGAAAACTTTTTAAGTGGTGCAAATATTGGCGATAGCAAAAAATGGTATTGGCAAGCAGATAAAGATGTTCACGTAGGTTTAGGACCAGTTACTGATGATTATGGAAATGGAGAATTTGCATATGAAGCTTGGTGGAATGGAATTAAAGCTTGGGATGAAGAAAAAAGCTGTATGTACGATAATGAGTTTGTGTTTACAAGAACTGCAAACGGACTTACATTTGAGCAAACTGTTGGACCAGCATTTGTACCTGGTACATATGCAGATGTTTTAGGTGTTGCAGGAGATACTTGTCATGATGATACAGTAGCTACTTCTATGTTTGGTGTAAAAACAGTTTCTTTTGGGCCATCTACATCAAAAGCAGCAACAGAAGGTTCTTACAATAACGAGCCTTATAGAGGCACTACTTTCGAAATTTCTGAAGGTGGATTTATGGGTTGGTTAGTAGGCTCTAGTACGTATGATATTATTTCAATTTCTAATGATGAGTTAATTGTTAGAATTATTCAAGATGGAGATGGTTTTGCATGGTATCATAAATTTACATCAACAAAACCAGTAGAAGGTGCTGTAAGTTATACTTACAATGATTTAGTTTGGGAAGACGATTTTAATACTGATGGCGCACCTAATACAGCAAACTGGACCTATGATTTAGGTGCAGGTGGTTGGGGAAATGGAGAAGCACAAACCTACACAGACGAATTAGAAAATGCGAAAATAGAAAATGGTTCTTTAATTATTACAGCTAAAGCTGATGGTAGTGGAGGCTATACTTCTGCAAGATTAAAATCTCAAGGATTACAAGAATTTACCTATGGTAGAGTAGAGGTTAGAGCAAAATTACCTGCTGCTCAAGGTACTTGGCCTGCAATCTGGATGTTGGGCTCTAATTTCCCTGATGTGGGTTGGCCAAAATGTGGCGAAATTGATATTATGGAAATGACAGGTCAAGATAAAAATACCACTTTAGGTACTTGTCATTGGTTTGATGAAGCAAGTCAATCTAAAGCAGATTATGGAGAAACAACTGCTATATCTAATGTTGATTCTGAGTTTCATTTGTATACTTTAGAGTGGACAGACACTGCCATAAAAATTTATTTAGATGATGTTCCTTTTTACGAATTAACAAATAGCTCAGATTTACCTTTTAATGCAGATTTCTTTTTAATTCTTAATGTAGCAATGGGTGGTACACTTGGTGGTACTATAGATGCTGGGTTTACAGAAGATACTATGGAAATTGATTACGTAAAAGTGTATCAATAATATTTTTATTTTAATTGGTTTAAATAAGGTCAGTTTATATTGACTGGCCTTATTTTTTAATGCTCACATCAGTTTTAGATCTTTAATTAATTCCTTCTTATGAAAAGCACTTTTATAGCCTTATTTGTTTTTTTCTTTACTCTAAATTCTTGCGCACAAAGCAATAATGTTGCTGTTGTAAGTAATAAGCAAGGCGTAAAATTAATGGTTAACGGAAAAGACTTTTTTATTAACGGAATGAATTGGGATTACTTTCCAATAGGCACAAATTACGAATACAGTCTTTGGAATCAATCAGAAGATTTTATAGAAAAAGCACTAGCATCAGAAATGAGTCTATTGCAAAAAATGGGCGTAAATACAATTCGTGTCTATGCTGGTATACCTCCAAAATGGATTACTCATATCTATAAAAACTACGGAATTTACACCATGTTAAATCATTCTTTTGGTAGATATGGAAACACAATAAATAACCAGTGGATTCCTGTTACAGATTACAGAAACCCAGAAACTCAAAAGGGTTTATTATCAGAAGTTACTAAAATGGCTAAGACCTATAAAGATACTCCAGGATTACTTTTATTCCTTTTAGGGAATGAGAATAATTATGGACTTTTTTGGGCAGGCTCAGAAACAGAAGACTTTCCTGATGATGAAAATCAAAAAAGAGAAATGGGCGAAAAAAGAGGGAGACCAATGTATAAACTCTTTAATCAAGCAGCTAAATTGATGAAAGAAATCGATAAAAATCATCCTGTAGCTGTTTGTAATGGAGATTTATTATTTGCTGATATGTTTGCTGATGAATGCAAAGACGTAGATATTTTTGGTACAAATATGTACAGAGGTAAATCTTTTACAGATGCGTTTTTAAGAGTAAAAAATGAAATTAACAAACCCATTCTTTTTACAGAGTTTGGCGCAGATGCGTTTAATGCTAAAACCAATTCAGAAGATCAAAAAATGCAAGCGTATTTTATGATAGAAAACTGGAAAGAAATTTATTTAAATGCAGCTGGTTTAGGAAATACGAACAACTCAATTGGCGGATTTACTTTTCAGTTTAGTGATGGATGGTGGAAATATGGACAAACTAAGAATTTAGAAATTCACGATAAAAATGCTTCTTGGTCTAGTGAAGGTTATCATTTCGATTTTACAGAAGGTAGCAAAAATATGAATGAAGAATGGTTTGGTATTTGTGCAAAAGGTGCAACTAATAAAGATGGTTTTTATCAATTAAAACCAAGAGTTGCTTATTATGCAATTCAAGAAATACATCAATTAAATCCTTATAAAAAAGGAGTTACAGCAAAAACTGTATCAAATTATTTTAAAAATATTCAGGCAAAAAATACGGATTTAAATAAAGAGTAAATATAAAAATTGATAACATAGATTATCAACAGAAAAAATCAATATAATAAAGAAAAAATGAGCAAAACTGTTTCTTACAAAGACAATGTAAACTCGAATCCTAATACAGCTATAACAGGAGAGTTGGTAACATTAGAAAACGAATCTTACTATAAAATAGCTAATAGTCATACAATGCGTCCGTTTTTTATGACGATTGTTTCAGACTCAAATCATTGGATGTTTATTTCTAGTAATGGTGGTTTAACTGCGGGTAGAAAAAATGCGGAATACGCAATTTTTCCATATTACACAGATGATAAAATAACTGAACTTGCAGAAACTACAGGTTGTAAAACTGTTTTTAGAATTGCTAAAAATGGCAAATCTATTTTGTGGGAACCTTTTTCAGAAAGACAAGCGGGTATCTACAACATCATCAGAAATGTTTATAAAAATGAGTATGGAAACAAGGTGATTTTCGAAGAAATTAATCAAGATTTAAACTTAACTTTTAAATATCAATGGAATTCTTCAGATGAATTTGGTTTTGTTAGAAAAGCAAGTTTAATCAATAATGCTGATGAAAATCTGGATATTTCTATGTTAGATGGATTTCAAGACATCATTCCTTATGGAGTGGGTTCAGATATACAGGGTATTCGAAGTAATTTGGTTGATGCGTATAAAAAATGCGAATTAGAGGCAGAAGTAGGTTTGGGTATCTACGCATTAAGTGCCATTATTGTTGATAAAGCAGAACCAAGTGAAGCTTTAAAAGCCAATTTAGTTTGGTCTTTAGGTTTGGAAAATCCTACTTACTTATTGTCGTCTTTGCAAATAAATAATTTTAGAAGAGGTGTACAACTTCAGCAAGAAGTAGATGTAAAAGCAGAAAAAGGTGCTTATCTTATTAAAGCTGATATTCATTTAGCAGGAAAAGCAGAAAAAAAATGGTTGCAAGTTGCTAATGTAAATCAAACAGTTGCAGATGTTACGCGTATTTCTGAGTTGATTAAAACCGATGATAATTTACAAGAAGTATTACAGAATAATATAGAAGAAGGCACAAAAAACTTAATTAATTTAGTTGCTGCTTCTGATGGATTACAACTTTCTAATGACCCATTAATTAACACAAGACATTTTTCTAATACACTTTTTAACATTATGAGAGGTGGTATTTTTGATGACAATTATACCATAGAAAAAGACGATTTTAACACCTATTTATCAAAAGCAAACAAACAATTATTTGCAGATAAACAAGATTTTTTACACGATTTACCTCAAAAATTTACGTTAACTTTTATTAAAAATTTAGCAGAAAACGATGCCGATAAAGATTTTAAACGTTTGTGTTTAGAATATTTACCATTAAAATTTAGTAGAAGACATGGAGATCCAAGTAGACCTTGGAACAAGTTTTCGATTAATACAAAAAGTGAAATAGACGGGTCTAAAATTTTAGATTACGAAGGGAATTGGAGAGATATTTTCCAAAACTGGGAAACGTTAGCACATTCATATCCTCAATTTATAGAGAGTATGATTCATAAGTTTTTAAACGCTACAACTTTCGAAGGATACAATCCATACAGAGTTACAAAAGATGGTTTTGATTGGGAAGTAATAGAAGAACACGATCCTTGGTCTTATATAGGTTACTGGGGAGATCATCAGATAATTTACTTGCTTAAATTCTTAGAATTTATAGAAAAACATTATCCGTCTAAATTGGCAGAATTATTTAATGACGACATTTTTGTGTACGCAAATGTGCCTTACATCATTAAACCGTATGCAGAGATTTTAAAGAACTCTAAAGATACTATCGATTTTGATCATCAATTAAATGCAAAAATTGACGAAAATAGAGCAGAAATTGGTGCTGATGGATCTTTAATTACGGATAAAAATAACAACGTTCATAAAGTTAATTTAATAGAAAAACTTTTGGTTACAGTGTTAGCTAAAGTATCTAATTTTATTCCAGAAGGTGGTATTTGGTTAAATACACAAAGACCAGAATGGAATGATGCTAACAACGCTTTGGTTGGTAATGGAGTTTCTATGGTTACCTTAAATTACCTAAGAAGATTCATTAATTTCTTTGAAGGAATTGTCGCAAATGCGGATATAAATGAGATAAAAATTTCTGATGAAGTTGCAATAATGTTTACAGAAATTGTAAATACTTTAGATAAAAATGCATCAATTTTATCAAGAAAAGTTACAGACAAAGAAAGAAAAACAGTTTTAGACGGTTTAGGAAATCCTGCAAGTGAATACAGAACAGCTATTTACAAAAACGGATTTTCATCAAACAAAACAACAATTTCTAAAACAGCATTAGCACACTTTTTAGAAATTACCAAAAGCTATTTAGAGCATAGTATTAGAGCAAACAAACGCACTGATAATATGTATCACGCATATAACTTAATGACGATTGAAAATACAGAAGAAGTTTCTATTTCGTATTTATCAGAAATGCTAGAAGGGCAAGTTGCTGCTTTAAGTTCTGGTTATTTATCGCCAAAAGAAGCCTTAGCGTTATTAGATGGTTTAAAAGCATCTGCATTGTTTAGACCAGATCAATACAGTTATATATTATATCCTAATAAAGAGTTGCCAAGGTTTACACAAAAGAATAATATTACTGCAAAACAAGTTGAAAGCTCAAAATTATTACAACAATTAATTGCTGATGGTAACACAGAAATTATTGAAAAAGATGTTTTAGGAAACTATCATTTTAACGGGAATTTCAATAATGCAAACAGTGTAAAAGCAGCTTTAGCAAATTTATCAAAGGAATATTCGTCTTTAATTTCTGAGGATGAAAATACGGTGCTATCAATTTTTGAAGACATTTTCGATCACAAATCATTTACAGGTCGTTCAGGAACTTTCTTTGGTTATGAAGGTTTAGGCTCTATTTATTGGCATATGGTTTCTAAGCTTTTAGTTGCTGTACAAGAAAATTGTTTACTAGCTGTAAAATCTGGAGAAAGTGAAGTGGTTATTGGAAAGTTATTAGATCATTATTACGAAATAAATGCAGGAATTGGTGTGCACAAATCGCCAGAATTGTATGGTGCTTTTCCAACAGATGCTTATTCGCATACACCAGCAAATAAAGGTGCGCAACAACCAGGTATGACAGGTCAAGTAAAAGAAGATTTGTTAAGTAGGTTTGGTGAATTAGGTGTTTTTGTTAAAGATGGAAAAATAGGATTCAATCCACGTTTATTAAAGGTTTCTGAGTTTTTAAATGAAGCTAAAGTATTTACATATATCAATGTAAATAGTGAAAAAGCAACTTTAGATATCACTAAAAATCAATTGACTTTTACCTATTGTCAAGTGCCAATTATCTATGATTTGTCTGATAAAAATGCAATTGAAGTTGTTTTTAATAATGATAAAAATATTGGTTTTAATAGCCTTGTTTTAGACAAAGAAACAAGCACGAAAATGTTTGATAGAACGAATGAAATCAATCATATAAAAGTTTCGATAATTAAATAATTTGTGATGAAAAATACCTGGTTTACATATTTGGTTTGCGGTTTTTTATTGATAGGCTTCTCTTGTAAAAAAGGAAATAAGATTACTGGCAAAGAAGAAATTAAAAAGAATATGACAGCAGCTCAGATTTTAGGAAATCCGGATTATTTAGCAATTTCTTATGGTGGTTATAGAGAAAGATCAAGAGAAAATCAACCTACAATTGC
Organism: Polaribacter reichenbachii; assembly: GCF_001975665.1. Classification (NCBI taxonomy): domain Bacteria; kingdom Pseudomonadati; phylum Bacteroidota; class Flavobacteriia; order Flavobacteriales; family Flavobacteriaceae; genus Polaribacter; species Polaribacter reichenbachii. Next base: position 1,920,922 of record NZ_CP019419.1, read on the forward strand.
TCAATTAAAAGAAGATTTAAAGTTGATGTTTGCAATGGGCATTCGCATTATTAGAACTTATAATGTGCAACCAAAATTGCCACACGCAGCAAATGTTTTAGAAGCCATTCATCAATTAAAACAAGAAGATTCTAGTTTCGAAATGTATGTAATGTTAGGGGCTTGGATAGATTGTTTAAATGCTTGGACAGATTTAGAACCTAATCACGAAGTTGAAAGTGCTCAAAATGAAGGAGAAATAGCTAGAGCAGTTGCTTTGGCAAACAAATATCCAGATATCGTAAAAGTTATTGCAGTTGGTAACGAAGCTATGATTCGTTGGGCAACCAGTTATTTTGTACAGCCTAAAGTAATTTTAAAGTATGTAAAGCATTTACAAAACTTAAAAAAAGAAGGCAAATTGTCTAAAGATTTATGGATTACTTGTTCAGATGATTTTGCTTCCTGGGGTGGTGGAGATTTAAGTTATAGAGTAGCAGATTTAGAAAATTTAATAAAGGCTGTAGATTATGTTTCTATGCATACATATGCATATCATAACTCACATTATAACCCTAGTTTTTGGAAAGTTCCAGAAAATGAACAGCATTTATCAGAAAAAGAAAAAATTGATAAAGCTATGTTACGTGCTTTAGAATTTGCAAAAACGCAATACAAGAATGTATCTGATTATGTAAAAAGTATAGACGCTACCAAAACAATTCATATTGGCGAAACAGGCTGGGCTACAGTTTCAAATGGTCATTATGGAGTTGATGGTTCAAGAGCAACTGATGAATATAAACAAGGTTTGTATTATAGCTATTTAAGAAAATGGACAAATAAAGAAAGTATTTCTTGTTTTTATTTTGAAGCTTTTGATGAGCAATGGAAAGATGCACAAAATCCTCAAGGTTCAGAAAATCATTTTGGTTTGTTCACTTTAAAAGGTGAGGCTAAATACCCAATTTGGAATTTGGTAGATCAAGGAATTTTTAAAGATTTACATAGAGGAGGGAATCCAATTATCAAAACTTTTAACGGTGATAAAGAAAAATTAATGAAAACGGTTTTAGTACCAAATACAGATTATCAAAGATAAATACTAATGAAAAAGGCAACCTATTTTTTTTACACATTACTATCATTTATGATTTTAAGCTGTCAAAATACACAAGATAAATTGAATGTAGAGGTTTATGAAACATCAGCAAGTGGAAATAGTTTAACAAAATTAGTCGATTTTTCTTCGGATGAAAATCAGGAAGAAATCATTCAAGTTAATTTGTTTCCAGCGCAGAAAAAACAAACAATTACAGGTTTTGGGGGTGCTTTTACAGAGTCTTCTGCTTATTTGTTAAATCGTTTAACCAAAGATAAAAGAGATACGATAATTCAGGCTTATTTTTCTAGTGAAGGGGCAAATTATTCACTGACAAGAACACATATGAATTCTTGTGATTTTTCAATTTCTCAATATTCTTATTCTCCTGTAGAAGACGATGTAAATCTAGAGCATTTCTCAATCAAAGAAGACAAAGATGATTTAATTCCGATGATTAAAGATGCTATGAAAGCATCAACAGACGGATTTAAAATTTTTGCTTCTCCTTGGACAGCTGCTCCTTGGATGAAAGATAATAACAAATGGGTTGGAGGTAAATTATTTCCAAAATATTATGATACTTGGGCATTATTTTTCTCTAAATATGTAGATGCTTACAAAGCAGAAGGTATAGATATTTGGGGTTTTACCGTAGAAAATGAGCCTTTAGGAAATGGTAATAATTGGGAAAGTATGCATTATTCACCTGATGAAATGACCAATTTTGTCCAAAATCACTTAGGTCCAAAATTAGAAGCAGATGGTCATCAAGTTAAAATTTTAGGATACGATCAAAACAGAGAACATTTAAAAGAATGGATAGATTCTCAATATAAAAACGAAGCAGCATCTAAATATTTTGATGGTACAGCCATTCATTGGTATGCAAGTACTTATGAGATTTTTCCAGAAGAATTGCAATATGCACATCAAAAAGCACCAAACAAATATTTAATACAAACAGAAGCTTGTGTAGATTCTCAAGTTCCTGTTTGGAAAGATGATAGTTGGTATTGGAAAAAAGAAGCTACAGATTGGGGTTGGGATTGGGCTCCTGAAAAAGACAAATATTTACACCCAAAATACGCGCCAGTAAATAGATATGCAAGAGATATTATTGGCTGTTTAAATAATTATGTAGATGGTTGGGTAGACTGGAATATGGTTTTAGATACCAAAGGTGGGCCAAATTGGTTTAAGAACTGGTGTGTTGCACCAGTTATTGTAAATCCAGAAACAGATGAGGTGTATTTTACACCTTTATTTTACACACTTTCTCATTTCAGTAAATTTATTAGACCAGAAGCAAAAGTTATAGAAGTTGAAAACACGGATAAAGATTTACTTATTACAGCTGCAGAAAACCTTGATGGAACAATAGCTGTAGTTGTTTTTAATGAAAAAGAAAATCCGAAAACAATTCAGCTTTCTTTAGGTGAAAAGAACATAAAAATAGCCATTCAAGGTCAAGCTATTCAAACGATTGTGGTTAAAAAATAAGTCAAATTAAAGTCAATATAAAAATGTCAAATACTATAACAAAAAATAAGAAAGTGGCAATGGGTCAGAAAATTGCTTTTGGTATTGGAATGTTTGCAAATCAAATGTTTCCTGCTATTTTAGGTATTTTTATGGTTGTTTTAGTGCAAGATTTAGGTTTTCCTGGTTGGATGTGGTCTTTAATTTATTTCTTTCCAAGAATATTCGATTCTATCACAGATCCAATAATGGGTTTTATTTCTGATAATACAAAATCGAAATGGGGTAGAAGAAGACAATATGTTTTAATTGGCGGAATTATTATGGGAATTGCTTATGTTTTTATGTGGCAATTGTTTAAAGAAAACTCATTACAATTCAATTTTTGGTATTTTTTCTTATGGTCTATCGTTTTTTATTTAGGCTTAACATTTTTTAGTGTGCCTTATGTTGCAATGGGTTATGAAATGAGTGATGATTTTCACGAACGTACAAGCATTATGGCAATTGCTCAGTGGATTGGTCAATGGGCGTGGGTAATTGCACCTTGGTTTTGGGTTATTATGTACGATCCAGATTGGTTTCCATCAGCAGAAGTAGCTGTTAGAGAATTATCAATTTGGGTGGCAATTCCGTGTGCAATTTGTGCTATTGTACCTGCTTTATTTATCAAAAGTGAATCTACTCTAGATAAAGATTATGAACCCCTAAATACAGTAAATATTGGAGGTAGTTTAATAAAAATATTCGCAAGTTTTAAAGAGGCTTTTAAAATAAAAGTATTTAGAAAATTATGTGGAGCTACTTTTTTAATTTACAATGCTTTTAATACAGTTGCAGCGTTAACTTTTTTTGTAATTGTTTACAAATTATTTAATGGCGATGCAGCAGAAAGTGGTATTTGGGTTTCTTTATTTGGTTGTTTAGGTGCTTTAGGAACTACGTTTTTGGTAATACCAATTATTACCTATATGTCTAAAATTTGGGGAAAGAAAAAAGCTTTTTTAGTAGCACAAGGAATATCAATAATAGGTTATATAATGCTATGGTTTTTATTTGTGCCAGGTAAACCTTGGATGTATATAATTGCTTTACCTTTTTTCTCTTTCGGAATTGGAAGTTTATTTACAATTATGATGTCTATGACAGCAGATATTATTGATATTGATGAGTTAAATACAGGAAAAAGAAGAGAAGGCATATTTGGTGCTATTTATTGGTGGATGGTAAAAGTAGGTTTTGCTATAGCTGGTGCTTTAAGCGGAGCTATTATTGCTGTTGTTGGTTTTAATCCAGATCTTGTTACTACAGATCAACAAGCTGCAGTAGATGGTTTACACACTTTCTTTTGTTTTTTCCCTGTTTTAGGTACTGTTTTAGCAATGTATATTATGTGGGATTATGATATTGATGAAAAACGTGCTAACGAAATAAGAGAAAAACTAGAAAAAAGAAAAAGTGCTAAAACAATATAATTCATTTAATAGAAATGTCATATAGAAAAGAATATAAATCTACTATAAAATACACTACTACTCCAGATAATTTAGGAGTAGATTTTAGTATTTATTCTCTAGAGGATTTAAAAAATCTTTGGAGAGAAACCTTAGAAAACGGAATGTATGGAATTTGTTTTAGTATGTATGAAGATGGGCAAGAACCTGGTCATAAGATTACTAAAAAACAGGTTGAAAAAAGAATAAAAATACTAAAACCTCATACAAAGTGGATACGTTCTTTTTCTTGTATAGAAGGAAATCAATATATACCAGAAATAGCAAAAAAATACGGATTAAAAACTTTAGTAGGTGCTTGGTTAGGTGATGATTTAAAGAAAAACGAAAAAGAAATTAAAGGCTTAATTAGATTAGCTAAAAAAGGTTTAGTTGATATTGCTGCAGTTGGTAACGAAGTTTTATATCGTAAAGAATTATCAGAAGAACAATTACTAAATTATATAGAAAGAGTTAAAGAAGCAATTCCTGATGTAAGTATTGGTTATGTAGACGCTTATTATGAATTTTCTGAACGACCAAAAATAACAGAAGCTTGCGATGTTGTTTTAGCAAATTGTTACCCTTATTGGGAAGGTTGTAATCTAGAAAATTCTTTAGAATATATGCAGCAAATGTACAGTCAAGCAAAATTAGCTGCAAATGGTAAAAAAGTAATTATTACAGAAACAGGTTGGCCAAGTGCAGGCGGTAATTTAAAAGGCGCAATTGCAAACCCAAATAATGCAATGAAATATTATATCAATGCTCAAGTTTGGTCAGAAGTAGAAGAAATTGAAATGTTTTATTTTTCTTCTTTTGATGAATCTTGGAAAATAGGAGATGAAGGAGATGTTGGTGCTTTTTGGGGATTATGGGATAAATATGGTAATTTAAAGTATTAATTCAAATCAATAATTTGATGCTGTTTTTATTAAAAAATGGAATTGTTAAAAGCTCTGTAGATCAATTCTATAGAGCTTTTTTATGGTTGTAACTATACTTATAATTTGATCGGTACAATAACTTATTTATAACCTATACATTACCTATACAAGTCTTGTTTTAGTATAGATATCTATATAAAGATTAGTGTAGTAATATTCTTAAAATGCTTTGTTTAGTGAGGATCTCGTAAAGTTTTAATAGATTTTTTATAGATGTATGTTTTTTGTAGGGGTGTTTTTATGGTATTGTTAAAATGTAATATGTAACATTGGTAGATATTAATTTTAAACAATAAATAATGAAAAAAATTACGTTACTAATCGCTTTTCTAATTACATCAATTGGGTTTGCACAACAACAAGAATATCTTTTCGATTTTGAGTCTGATGATCCAGATGGTGTGGCTTCTAATTGGCTTACATTTGACAACACTCCTGCTCCAGCAGAAATTGTGGATAATCCAGATTTAGACGGAGTTAATGCTACAGATTCTAAAGTTTTAAAAGTAGTTATGGGACCAAATAATGCATTTTACGCAGGTGTTAATAATGCATGGGCAGATGTAGCTTTTGGAACTTGGAAATTAGATATGGCAGTTACATCTAACTTAACACTTACTATGGATGTTAATAAAAACTATGTAGGTACTATTGGTATAAAAATGGGAACAAATACTGGAGGTACTTCTTTTCAAATAACTGACCAAAATGTTGGGAATACTGTTGTTGATGAATGGCAAACTTTAACATTCGATCTTTCAGGAGTCAATCCAAATGGAGATTTATCAAACATAAGTCAATTAGTAGTTTTTGTAGATTGGACAGAGAATCTATCAGATAGAGCAGAAGGAAATACAATTTATATTGATAATATAAAATTCAATGCAGAAAAATTAACAGATCCTGCTGTTTCTGGTGGTTCTGGTTCAACTCCAGCACCAACTGATGCACCAGGAACACCTACTTTAGCAGAAGCTGATGTAATTTCAATTTTTAGTGATGCATATACAGATTTAGCTGCAACTTGGAATCCTGGGTGGGGACAATCAACAGTTTTAGCAGATGAAACTATTGCCTCAAATCCAGTAAAAAAATATTCAAGTTTAAATTTTACAGGAATAGAACCAACAGCGGGTACTGTTGATGCTACTTCTATGACACATATAAATTTAGATTATTGGACAAGTGATGCCACGGAAATCAAATTTAAATTAGTAGATTATAAAGGAGATGGTGCTTGGGGTGCAGATAACTCTGAATCTGAAGTTACTAAAACAGCAACAACTGGTGCTTGGGTTACCTTAAGTATTCCTTTAACAGAATATACAGGAATCAGTTTTAATGATATTGGTCAATTAGTATTAAGTGCAACAGCAGCTACAAATCCGGTTTATATAGATAATATTTACTTTTCTAATGGAGAAGCGACTTCAGGTGGTGGAAGTGTTGCAACAGCACCAACAGATGCACCAGGAGTACCAACTTTAGCAGAAGCTAATGTAATTTCAATTTTTAGTGATACTTATACAGATTTGGCAGCAACTTGGAATCCTGGTTGGGGACAAACAACAGTTTTAGCAGATGAAACTATTGCCTCAAATCCAGTAAAAAAATATTCAAGTTTAAATTTTACAGGAATTGAACCAACAGCTGGTACTATTGATGCAACTGCAATGACGCATATAAATTTAGATTATTGGACAAGTGATGCCACAGAAATCAAATTTAAATTAGTAGATTATAAAGGAGATGGAGCTTGGGGAGATGATAATTCTGAAACAGAAGTTGTAAAAACAGCAACAACTGGTTCTTGGGTAACATTAAGTATTCCTTTAACAGAATTTACAGGTATTAATTTTAATGATATTGGTCAATTAGTATTAAGTGCTACAGATGCTGTAAACCCAGTTTATATAGATAATATTTACTTTTCTAATACAAGTATTTTAAATACTAATTCGATTGCTTTAGAAGAATTAAGCTTTTACCCTAATCCAACTTCTAGAAACTTAGTTATTTCTGCTGTAGGTAACATTAAAAATGCACAAATCTTTAGTATTTTAGGTAAAAAAGTGATGAGTTTAAACATCAATAAAACTACTGAAACTATAGATGTTTCTAATTTAACTGCTGGCATTTATTTAATTAAATATGAAGTGGGTGATAAGGTAGGTACTGCTAAATTCATAAAACAATAAATAATATTAATTTTATTTTAAACAATAAAACCGAGCATATTGCTCGGTTTTTATGTTTTAACCATTGTTTTGTACCCTAGCCTTATAACTAAACACCATTAATTAATAATCAACCGCTTGTTTTAGGTTGTTAAGCTCATAGATATTAAGAGAAAATAGATTATGAGATTAAAATATTTTTTTTATGCTTCTTTAATGTGTTAAAACTATAAGTTTAAAACTATTATTTCTTTTAAATTGAATATATTTGGTAGCTTTAAATAAATAAATCTTTTAATGAAGTTGCTAAATAATGTTTTCCCTTTCTTATTTCTATTTCTATTATCATTAAAAAGTAATTCTCAAGAGACATTACCTATTTACCAAGATTATCTTTCAGATAATGTTTATTTAGTACATCCTTCTGCTGCAGGTATTGGTAATTCAAGTAAATTAAGATTTACTGCAAGACAACAATGGGCAGGTATACCTAATGCACCAGCTTTGCAAACCATGAGTTTTCATTCTAAGTTTAATGAATATTCCAATGCAGGTTATGGTGTTGTTCTGTTTAACGATAAAAACGGATTTCATTCTCAAAAAGGAATTCAAGGCGCATATTCTTATCATTTACCTATGAGTAATGGTAAAGTATTTAATCAGCTTTCTTTTGGTTTAGCATTTAGTTTTGTTCAAAATCAATCAGATCAAACAACATTTACTGGAGATCCAACAATATCTAGAGTAGTAGAAAGTACCAGTTATTATAATGCAGATTTTGGAGTTGCTTATCATTTGGGTGGTTTTTCATCGTATTTTACAGTTAAGAATTTATTGTTAACAGCTAAAAATAATTTAAACGTTCAAGAACCTTTAGATTTAAGAAATTATATTTTATCCGCAGGGTACTATTTTGGTGAGGATTTATTTGTGCATTTTGAGCCTTCTATTATGTTGCAATTTAGAGAAGGTACAGGAGAGCGAATTGCGGATTTTAACTTAAAAGCATATAAAACATTTTCTAAAACTCAGTTTTGGGCTGCACTTTCTTATAGAAGAAGTTTTGATGCGAATGCAATAGAAAACGCTCAATTTATATCGCCAATTGTAGGTATTAATTATCAAAACTTAATGTTTTCTTACACTTACACAAGTCAGATGAATGATACTGTTTTAACAACATCAGGATTTCATCAAATTTCTTTAGGTATAAATTTATGGACACAAGAGCCTAGAGCAGCTGCTTGTCCAAATATTAATTCTGCTTTCGGCGGATTTTAAAAATCCTTTTTATCAATTTTAATATTTTCGTTTTTAGATAATATCATCTCTAAAACTCTTTTGTTTTTGTTGATGTAAAACTGATGATTACCTGTTTTATCATCCGTATTTAAAAGTTGATGTTTTTCTAAAATTGCTTTTGTTTGTTTAGCAACTGCTTGTCCAGAATCTATAATTTCTATTTTATTACCAATAATATCTCTAATTCTAGGAATCAGATAAGGGTAATGTGTACAACCTAAAACTAAACAATCTACATTTTCTTTTAACATAGGGTTTAAGTATGAAGAAAGTAATTTAGTCATTTCAGAAGAGTTGATTTTACCTTCTTCTATCAACTCTACTAAACCTTTTCCAATGGTTTCCTTAATAATAATTTCTTTATTGATGTTGCGTGAAGTATTTTCAAATAACTCACTATTTAAGGTGCCTTTAGTAGCTAATATGCCAATAGTATTTGTTTTTGTTTTTAAAGAAGCTGGTTTTATTGCTGGTTCTATACCAATAAATGGAATGATAAATTTATCTCTTAAAACTTTAATTGCATTTGTTGTAGCTGTATTGCAAGCAACAACAATTAATTTGCAATTGGAATCAATTAAAAACTGTGTATTCTTAATTGATAGATCAATAATTTCTTGTTTGGTTTTTTCTCCGTAGGGTGCATTTTTACTATCAGAAAGATAAATAGTATTTTCTTTTGGTAAAAGTGTTGTAATCTCTTTCCAGATAGAGGTACCACCTATACCAGAATCGAAAACTCCAATAGGAAAATTATTTGATTTCATATTATTGTAAAAATAAAAAAACCTACTTTATAAAAAGTAGGTTTTTAAATATGTTTTTTAAGTCTTAATTAGAATCCTAATTTAGCTTTTACAGCAGCATAAAGGTCTTCTCCTTTTTTTACTAATAAACCTTTACCCATTGTTGCATCTAATACGTATACGATACCTTTGCTAGCTGCAACTTCTTCAATTGCTTTTTGAGCAGTTTCTATAATTGGGTTTAAACCTTCAGCTCTTTTCTTTTGCATTTCTTGATAAGCTGTTTGTCTTAATTGCTCATATCTTGCATTATCATCTTGAACTTCCTTCGCTCTAATTTCGTTAATTTCTTTAGTTTGCGTGTTTTGTTCTGCAGTATATTTTTTCATTTTAGCATCTAATTTCTTAGCCATGCTTTCAACTTCATCTTGATAAGTTTTTTGTAATTTTTCCATATCAACTCCTAATTTTTTAGTTTGTGGCATTTCTGAAACTAATTTTTCAAAGTCAATGTGTCCCATCTTTTGTGCATTTGCAACACCACCTAATCCTAACGTAAATACAGCAATTAATAGTAACGATTTTAAATTTTTCATTCTTGTTTTAATTTAATTATTATTCTTGTCTTTTTGTTTAATTATTTTCTTCTTCTTTTGCTTTTTGTTCTTCTTCTTTCTTTTTTCTAGCAGCTTCTTTTTTCTCTCTTAATAATTTTCTTTTAGCTTCTCTTTGTGCTTGTAAAGCTTTTCTTTTTTCTGCTATCTCTAATTTCTTAGCTTCTTTTTCTGCATTTTTCTTTGCTAAAGCTGCTTCTTTATCGGTTTGTGCTTGTTCCTTTTTTGCGAGAATCTCTTTTTGTGTACTTGTTAACTCTTTACTTTTAGGAGCCGATTTCTTTTTTCTTTCTTCCTTTTTTTGATCCGATAATCTTGTTCTGTCTATGGTAGATAAAACAAGGTCGCTAATATCGTATTTTTTATTTGAATATAGCATAACCAAATCAGTAGATTTTTCGAAAACAAAATCATACTTTTTTCTTTTAGCAATACTTTGAATAGCGTTGTAAACTTGGTCTTGAATTGGTTTAACTAATTGTTTTCTTACCAAAAACATATCGCCTTTAGGCCCAAAATACAAAGACTCTAATCTTCTTAACTCTTCTTGTTTAATTGTAATTTCTTCTTCTTTTTCTTCAATTAAATCTTTGGTTAAGATTGCTTTTTCATTTGCAAGATCAGTTTTTAATACTTCTATATGGCGTGCTTGTGTATCTAATTTTTTTCGCCATTTAGAAATTTTAGCATCTAACGTATTTTGCGCTTGTATATATTCTGGAACATTTTCTAGAATGTATTCCATATCTATATAAGCAATCATTTGATTTCTTTGCGACCAGAAAGTTGTAACACTAAATAAAAGAACGACTAATAAAAATATTTTTTTCATTTGTATAATGTATTTAGAAAAAACCGTGCCAAAAAAACTTTCGACATTACAAATGTACAGTTTTCCTAGAATTGTCTTCCAATAATAAAATGTGTTTGCCAACCAGATTTTTCGATCTGTCCTGGTAAAGGATCAAAACCATGAGCAAAGTCGATACCTAATAAACCAAAGGCAGGCATAAATATTCTTACACCTACACCAGCTGAACGTTTTAATTCAAACGGATTAAATGTCTCAAAATTGTCATAAGAATTACCTGCTTCTAAAAATCCTAATGTATAAATAGATGCAGAAGGTGAATCTGTAATAGAATACCTTAATTCCATTTGAAATTTATTGTAAATAGTACCACCTTCAGCAGAAGATAATTGGTTGTTTTCATAACCTCTTAATCCAATAGTTTCTCTACCATCTAACTGAAATTGTGCAATTCCATCTCCACCTACAAAGTATCTTTCAAATGGGTTTTGCCCTAACTCAGAATTATAATATCCTAAATATCCCATTTCTGCATTGGTCATTAATACTAACTTATCAGTAAAAGAAGTATACCATTTACCTTTTGCAGTTATTTTATAATACTCTAACCACTTGTATTTTTCTTCAGGATCTAGGTCAGAGTAATCTTTACCATTAATTAAAGAATATGGTATTGTAGCTTTAACTCCTAAAGAAAATTCAGATCCGTAAGTAGGGAAAATTAAACTAGGTCCTGCAGAATTTCTACTAAGAGTTGCGTTATAAGCTAAATTGTTTAATGTACCATTACTTAATATATCAGAACCTACTCTAAATCCGTAGTTGTTTAATTTAAAGCTTTGGTAACTAATTGTTTGTGATAATTGAAAGTAGTCATCTGGCCATTTTAAACGTTGTCCTAAACCTAAAGATGCACCTACAATACCTAAACTCTGACTCTTATCTACAACACCAGTTGTAAAATCATACTGATATTGATTAGATGAGTAAATAGAAAAAGACAATGATTGTGGTTTTTTACCTCCTAACCAAGGCTCTGTAAAAGAGAAACTGTATGTATTGTAAGTTCTACTTGTTTGTAGTCTTAATGCTAAAGATTGACCATCACCCATTGGTAAAGGCTTGTAAGCTTCTTTGTTAAAAATGTTTTTAATAGAAAAGTTGTTAAAAGATAAACCTAAGGTACCAATAAAAGATCCACCACCATAACCACCTTGTAGTTCTATTTGGCTACCACCTTTTTCTACAACTGTAAAATCGATATCTGCAGTTTTATTATTGTAATCTGGAATTACATCTGGAGTAACATTCTGATCAAAGAAACCTAATTGGCCAATTTCTCTAATAGATCTAATAATGTTAGTTCTACTAAATAAATCGCCTGGTTTAACACGTAATTCTCTAAAAATAACGTGGTCGTTTGTTTTATCATTACCAGAAACTGTTACTTTTCTAATTCTTGCTTTTTCGTCTTCACGAATTCTAATTTCTACTGTAATAGAATCGTTTTCTACTTTTGTTTCTACTGCATTTACTTGCGAGAATAAGAATCCATTATCTTGATAAAGTGTAGATAAATCATCTGATGTTGGAGAATCATCACCTTTTACACGTTCTTTAAGTACAGCTCCATTATAAACATCACCTTTTTCAATTCTTAAAACTTGGTGTAATTGCTCGTCTGTATATTCTTTGTTACCAACAAATAAAATATCAGCAAATCTATATTGTCTACCTTCTTCAATATCTATGTTTATATTGATGGTGTTATCGTCGTTCCAAGAAATTCCTTCGCTTAAAATACGTGCGTCTCTATAACCAATTCTACTATATTTGTCTAAAATGCTTTCTAAATCTGCTTGGTAATCTTCTTCTATATATTTTGATGATTTCCAAAAACGCCCAATCATTTTTTCTTTGGTGTTTTTCATTGCTTTACGAAGACTCTTGTTAGAAAGTGCTTCGTTACCATTAAAAAAGATATATTTTATTTTAATTTTAGACCCCTTATCAATAAAGACATTCATATTAACAGCATTCATATCTGAAGTGTCTTTTTTAATATCTAGGTTAACTTTTGTTTTTAAGAAGCCTTTATCTGTATATTTTTTTGTGAAATAGTTTTTTGTAGTTACAATTAAGTTATCTGTAACCATAGCCCCAGTTTTTAGCTCAGCTTCTTTTTTAAGTTCTTTGGCTTTAGATTTTTTTATACCACTAATCTGTATTTGATTTAATTGTGGTAATTCTTGTACATCAAACTGAAGATAAACAGTATTACCATCTAGTCTTGCTAAATAAACATCTACATTACTAAACTGTTTACTTTCGTATAACTTTTTAATAGCACTTGTTAATTTGTCTCCAGGTAATTTTATGGCTTGTCCATTTCTTAAACCTGTAAATACTTTTACAGTTTCTTCGCTAAACTTTTTTAGACCTGTAACAGAAATGCCACCTAAAATGTATTCTTTACCTTTTTCGAAAGAAAGGTTTTTAGAAATTGTGTCTTTTTTTGTTTGTGCGTTAGCACTAAAAGTAAAAAATAGTGCAAAAAGCACTACTGCAACAGAACCTAAATTGATTTTAACCTTATTCTGTAATTTGTTCGCTTGTTTTTCCAAATCGTCTTTCTCTATTCTGATAATCTATGATGGCATCATAGAAATGTTCTTGTCTAAAATCTGGCCAAAGTACATCTGTAAAATATAATTCGGCATATGCCAACTGCCATAATAAGAAATTACTAATGCGTTGTTCTCCACTAGTTCTTATCATTAAATCAACGTCGGGCAAATTAAATGTATATAAATGGTTATTTATAGTATTTTCATCTATTTTTTCTAAATCTAGTTCTTTATTAACAACTTTTTTAGATATGTTTTTGATTGCATTAACAATTTCTTCTCTTGAGCCATAGCTTAAAGCGAAGGTTAATACAATGTCTTTGTTATCTTTAGTTTCAAAAATAACATCATTTAAAACTTTTTGAGCTTTTTTTGGAAGTGTTTCTATGCAACCAATTGAGTTTACTTTAACTCCTTGTTCCATAAATTCTGGTAGCTCTTTTTTTAATGAATTTATTAATAAACTCATTAAAGCATCTACTTCTAATTTTGGTCTGTTCCAGTTTTCGGTAGAAAAAGCATATAAAGTAATTGCTTCTACATTTACTTGAGAAGCTGCTTTTACAGATTCTCTAACAGCAGTTAAGGCATTTCTATGACCAAAAATTCTGTTCATTCCTTTACCTTTTGCCCAACGACCATTACCATCCATAATAATGGCAACGTGTTTTGGTGTTTTTTGCAAATCGATGAGTAGTTTTTTATCCATATATTAAAATCCTGTGGTGTAACAAGCTGGTCTACCAAAAGTATAAATTAGTGAAACACCTGTAAACATATACCAGTCTTTACTTGTGCCACCAAAATTTAATCGATCTACAGTTTCTGTATTATAATCTAAATCGTCTGCAAAAGAATATCTAAATTTAGTTTCTAAAGCAAACGCTAAAGAACCTATTAATTTAGATTTAAAACCAACACCAAAAGGTATAGTAACTCCATTTTTAGAATCGTAAATAAATTCTTCTGGTTGGGTTTCTTCAACAATATATTTATAATTAAAAACTGCCAAATCTATGGTAATGTAAGGTGTCCATGTTTTACCTGGTGTAGATACATCATATTCGTAAAAATTATATTCAAAACCTACAGCCAATTCGTTTATTGTATTAGAGAATGTTAAGCCTCTACTTATTTTGTAATCTGTATCTGCTTCAAAATCACTTGCGGTTATTGGTAAATAACTGTAAGTTGCTCTTAAAGCAATTCTAGGATTCCAGTTGTATTTAAAAAATGCAGAACCAGCAATATTGTTAGGATAAATGTAATTGGTTCTACCAATGTCTCCAACGTAATTAGAACCACCAACAAAAATTCCGGCTTCGTAAACCTGCCCTAATAAAATATTAGAAAAGCTAACAAAAAATATGATTAATATACTTTTTTTCATCCTAAAAAATAGCGAGCAAATATATGGATTTCAATTTGCTTTATAAAGTTAATATTCAGTCTTTTTTGAATAACTGTTATTTTGACTTTTTATTGTAGTGTTTAGGTTAAAGATTGGTTTCGTTTCTAGTATCTTCTCCCCATAATAATTTACTGCGTAAAGTTCGTAAAAATGATTGATTATTAGGTATAATACTTTTAACTGTAAAAGTAGCTTTTTTAATAAAAACTGCTGTGTTTTTGTGTATGGTTGTAATTCTAGAATCTAAAGAAATTAAAAAATCTTTTTCTCTAGAATCTATGGTTAATTGTATGCTTGTATCATCTGAAATAACCATTGGTCTTGCATTTAAATTATGTGGTGCAATTGGCGTAATAATTAAATTTTTAGAATCTGGCGAAATTACTGGTCCGTTGCAACTTAAAGAATATCCTGTAGAGCCTGTTGGTGTGGCTATTATTAAGCCATCTGCCCAATAATTAGTTAAATACTCGTGGTTTAAACTTGTTTTTACACCAATCATAGAAGTGGTGTTTTTTCTGGCAATGGTAACTTCGTTTAATGCAAAATTAAGTTCAGATAATTCTTCTGTTTTGGGTGTTGTTTTAACTTCTAATAAAGTTCTTTCTAAAATTGAATATTCTCCTTTTAAAATAAGGTTAATACTTTCCCTTATCGATTTTTTGTTGATGGTGGCTAAGAAACCTAATCTACCCGTATTTATACCTAAAATTGGTATGCCTAAATCTCTAATATAGGTTACAGCTCTTAAAATTGTTCCATCTCCACCCAAGGTAAATAAAGTATCGAAAGAAGTATTTAAATCGTTAAAATGAGAAAAAGTAGGATATTTTTTGTCTAAAATGTTACCAGCTATTAATAAATCGTAAAATTTCTTTTCAATAAAACTTACAATATTATTTTCTTGTAGTACATCCAATAAAATCTGTATCTCTTTCTCAGCAGAAATTGAATAAGACTGGCCGTAAATTGCAACTTTTTTCATTTTTAATTTAATAACTTATTAAAATAATCAACTAATTTTTTAATAAAATGATCAGTTACATTTCTAAATATTTCTGTAAATATTCCGATCTATTTTTTAAATCCTCTAAATAAATATCATTTTCATGATTAGACACAATTTTATAATCATAACGCCTAAAAGTTTGTATGATTTCATTTATTTCATCAGAAACTATTTTTAAGGTTATTTGCACGTGATCGTTTGGTTTGGCAGATACATATAAACCTAAAAGTTTACCACCATTTGCTTCTACAATTTGCGAAATTTCGCCCATAGAATAATCTTCTTCTAGCTTTTCTATAATTAAAGTTTCGCTTTCTTCAATCATAAAAGGGCTTGTAGAAAAAACATCTAAAACATCACATAAATCGTAATAACCTATGTATTTTTTGTCTTTGCTTAAAACCGGAATTATAGTAGTATTATTATCAGCAAAAATTTTTAATAATTCTAAAACTGTTGCTTTTTCATCAGCAAAAAAAGAAGTCATTAAGTAAGAATATTCAACCAATTCTTTCTCTTTTTCATCTATGGTTTGTATGTCTTCTTCTGCAAAAGAACCCAATAGGTTATTATCCTCAATTACAGGAAAATGTGTAATTGGGTAATTTTTAAATAATTTTTTAGCACTTTTTACAGTCGATTTTAAACGGAGTGCCTTTATTTCTTTTAAGATGTAATCGTTTATATTCATTCTTTACGAATATAGGATAAAATGATTTAATAAATTATCTTTGATGCCTAATTTTAGACAATGACAAAGTTAAGTGTAAATATTAATAAAATAGCAACATTACGTAATTCAAGAGGTGGTAATGTGCCGAATTTATTAAAAGTGGCTACAGATATTGAGAATTTTGGTGCAGAAGGAATAACAATTCACCCAAGACCAGATGAAAGACATATTCGTTATCAAGATGCTAGAGATTTAAAAAAGACAGTTACCACAGAATATAATATTGAGGGTAACCCAATAAAATCTTTTATGGATTTGGTGTTAGAAGTTAAGCCAACACAAGTAACTTTAGTGCCAGATGCTGTAGATGCAATTACGTCTAATGCTGGTTGGGATACTATTAATAATCAAGCTTTTTTACAAGAAGTTATTGCCGAATTTCAGAATAAAGGAATTAGAACTTCAATTTTTATTGATACAGATTTAAAATTGATAGAAGCTGCTGCAAAAACCGGTACAGATAGAATTGAATTGTACACAGAACAATTTGCTAGTGAGTACGAAAAAGGAAATAAAGTTGCTGTAAAACCTTATACAGAAGCGGCTATTTTAGCGCATAAATTAGGTTTGGGTATTAACGCAGGTCACGATTTAAGTTTAGATAATATCAAATTTTTTAAAGATAATATTCCTAATTTAGATGAGGTTTCTATAGGGCATGCGTTAATTGCAGAGAGTTTGTATTTAGGCTTAGAAAATGTAGTAAGTATGTATTTGCATCGTT
The DNA here is from genome assembly GCF_001975665.1 of Polaribacter reichenbachii. Lineage (NCBI taxonomy): Bacteria > Pseudomonadati > Bacteroidota > Flavobacteriia > Flavobacteriales > Flavobacteriaceae > Polaribacter > Polaribacter reichenbachii. The sequence goes on from NZ_CP019419.1 coordinate 1,938,079, forward strand.
TAAAATAGCCCTTGTTTAGAATTCATAAATCTTACTTGGTAAAAATTTGTAACTTCGCTAAATGACAGCAAAAGACAAGCAACTTGCCCATAAAATTTATTTAATTCTTGCTGCCTTATTTATAGCATCATTAGTAACTTCCAATCTAATTTTTCAAAAATTCTTTTATTGGTATCCTTTTGATGTTACAATTTTTGATACAAAATTATTTGAGGTTTCTGTAGGTTTATTACCCTATCCAATCACTTTTTTAATTACAGATATTTTATCAGAAATTTATGGAAAAAGAAAAGCAAATGATGTAGTTATTGCAGGTATTTTTGCCTCTTTTTTCTCGTTATTAATAATTTACATTTCTAAAGAAGCACCAGCAACAAGCTGGTCTCCAGTTAATGATGGAATATTTGTAAACGTTTTTGGTGCTGCTCCTTTAGCGGTTTTAGCATCGATGATGGCGTATTTGTTTGCGCAATTTATAGATATTAGAGTCTATCATTTCTGGAAACAATTCACAAAAGGAAAACATCTTTGGTTACGTAATAATTTTTCAACTTTTTCATCACAAATAATAGATACACTTACAGTTTTACTCTTATTATGTTCTTTTGATATTATAGATTGGAGCAACTTTTTAGGTCTTTTAATTAGTGGTGTAATTTTTAAGATGATGATTGCTTTTCTAGATACACCAATTCTATACCTTGTAGTTTATACATTTAGATATCGATTTAAACTTAAAATTAATGAAGAAATAAATGATGCTGTTTTGTTAGGTGTTAATAATGAGGTTGATAAAATAGGTTTAGAATAAATTTGATAAAATTCTGTAATTATTGATAAAAGTGTTCGTCTAAAAAATCAGAAATTATAAAAATGAAGAAAACACTTTTTTTATTGATGACAATTTTTACTTTTTTACAAGTAAATGGGCAAACATCAATTTTTAATGATTTATTGCAAAAACACGTTTCTGATACTGGAATTGTAGATTACAAATCTTTTAAAACTGATGTATCAAAATTAGATACTTATCTTGATTATTTAAAGAAAACTTCTCCTGATAATTCTTGGTCAGAAAATAAACAGAAAGCCTTTTGGATTAATGCTTATAATGCATATACCATCAAATTAATTTTAGACAATTATCCTTTAAAATCAATAATGGATATTAAACAAAAAGGTAAAACTGCTTGGAAAATTCTTTTTGTAGAAGTAGCTGGGAAGACTTATACTTTAGATTTTATAGAACACGAAATTTTACGTAAAAAATTATTTGACCCTAAAATTCACGTAGGTGTAAATTGTGCATCTGGTTCTTGCCCTAAATTAGGTAATAAAGCATTTACAGAAGAAAACATAGAAGCAGAATTAACACAATTAATGAAAGATTTTGTGAATGATGTTTCAAGAAATAAAATATCAAAAAGGAAAGTTCAAATTTCATCTATTTTCGATTGGTTTAAAGAAGATTTTACTAAAAATGGTACTATAATCGATTATTTAAATCAATTTTCAGAAATAGAAATAAACCCAAAAGCTAAAATTAGTTATTTAAAATACAATTGGTCTTTAAACGAAAAGTAGTGTTACAGCTTTTTGAGTTTAATTTTCAAAACAAGTTGTATCTTTCATCCTTTTAAATAAAACAATTTATGTCGAAACCTTATTATGATGCAGCCGATTTAAGAAAATTCGGAAAAATAACAGAGTGGAGTGAAGAACTTGGAAATAAATTCTTTGATTATTATGGTAAAGTTTTTGAAGAAGGAGCGCTTACTGCTCGTGAAAAATCTTTAATTGCTTTGGCTGTAGCACATACAGAACAATGCCCATATTGTATAGATGCGTATACAAAAGATGGTTTACAAAGAGGAATTACAAAACCAGAAATGATGGAAGCCATTCATGTTGGTGCTGCAATTAAAAGTGGTGCAACTTTAGTACACGGAGTACAAATGATGAATAAAGTAAACAAATTAGAAATGTAAGCAGAGAACCATTTTTGCTGTTCGCAAAAAAGGTGTGAATCGCTTATTCTGGTGACAATTAGAATCTATTTATTAAATAAAAAAGATACTGAAACAAGTTCAGCATAAATGAAGAAATCGCTCAAAGCAAGAAACAACGATATTGCAAATACGTCTCGCCAAATGGAAATTCTTTCTAACGGAATTTTCGCAAATGGAGAATTACCCACTTTTGCTGCTAAAATTAAAGAGACCAATCAGTTTCCTTTACGTCCTAAAAAACTAGAGATTTTACAAATCAATTTAGGTTATATGTGTAACCAAGTTTGTGCACATTGCCATGTAGATGCTGGTCCAGATCGTAAAGAAATTATGACTCTAGAAACAATGAATCAATGTTTGGAAGTCATTAAAAATACAGGTGCACATACTTTAGATTTAACTGGTGGTGCTCCAGAAATGAATCCTAATTTTAGATGGTTTGTAGAAGAAGCTGCAAAAGCCGGAATTAAAGATTTTATTGTTCGTTCTAATTTAACAATTATTAGAGCAAATAAAAAATATTATGATTTACCAGAGTTTTTCAAAAAACACAATGTACACGTAGTTTCTTCAATGCCTCATTGGACACGTGGAAAAACCGACAAACAACGTGGAGATGGAGTTTTTGATAAATCAATTAAAGCTTTACAAGAATTAAATGCAGTTGGTTATGGATTAGAAGGTTCTAGTTTAAAGCTAGATTTGGTTTACAATCCTTCAGGTGCATTTTTACCTGGAGATCAAATGGCTTTAGAAAATGATTTCAAAAAAGCATTAAATGCCGATTTTGGAATTGATTTTCATAGTTTATTTGCCATTACAAATTTGCCAATCAGTCGTTTTTTAGATTATTTAATCGCATCAGAAAACTATGAAGATTATATGTTTTCTTTGATAGAAGCGTATAATCCTACTGCAGTAGCAAATGTAATGTGTACAAATACTCTTTCTGTAAGTTGGGATGGTTGGTTGTACGATTGCGATTTTAATCAAATGCTAAATCTTAAGGTAGCTAGTACAGTAAAACACATTTCTGAGTATAATGAAGAAGTTTTACTAAACAGAAATATAATTATCAATCAACATTGTTATGGTTGTACTGCTGGCGCAGGTAGTAGCTGTCAAGGAGTTGTTGCGTAATATAATTCTGCAAGGTGTTCTCAAAGTATAAATGTTTCTTACAGGTGTAATAATTCAACCAACTAATTAGAGTAAAACGACAAGGTTTTAGCAACTTTGTATCAATAAAAATTTGAACAATAAAACTGCCATATTAATTTTTGCAAATTCAGCTAATAAAGAAGTTGAAAGAAAATCATTTCTATCTAAAGAAGTGTTTGCGAAATTAAATGCACAGACTTTAAAAACAGTTCAAAAATCGGGTTTAGATTATTTTCATTTTTCAGAAAAAAATCAAGTTGGTGCAACTTTTGGAGAACGTTTTACAAATGCAATCGAAACTGTTTTTAATAAAGGTTACAAAAATGTTATTACCATTGGTAATGATACTCCTCATTTAAAAACAAAGCATTTAGTAGAAACTGCAAATCAATTTTTAAAAAAAGAGTTGGTTTTAGGACCATCAAAAGATGGTGGTTTTTATTTAATGGGTATTTCTAAAAAGCAGTTTCAAAAAGAAGCTTTTTTAAAATTACCTTGGCAAACCAATCGTTTGCAAAGTTCTATTGTTCAAATAGCAACAAACCAAAAAAATAAAATTTCTTTTTTAGAAGTTTTAAATGATTTAGATGCTAAAGAAGACATTTTAAAAATAGTCAATAGTTTAAAATCGATTAGTTTATCAATATTAAAATTATTAATTGCTCTTGTTTGTATTGATAAAAAAAGCATTAGTATGTACAAATTGTACACTTTAGAAAAATCTTTTTCTAAGCTTTTTAATAAAGGCTCTCCTGTGTTTTTGAATAACTAAACTCGCTACTTTATTCAAAGTCAATTATTCTAAATTCAATCAATTTTTACACAAAATCATTTTTTTAATGAAATCTATTTTTATGTGGATTTTTATGCTGAGTATCAGTATAACCTTTTCGCAAACTAAAATTTCAGGAACAATTACCGATAAAATTTCTGGAGAAAAAATTCCATTTGTAAATGTAGTTTCCTCTTTAGGTATAGGAACAACATCAAATGATAATGGGCAATATGAAATTAATATTTCATCCGAAGACAAAAAACTAATCTTTTCTTTTTTAGGATATAAAACACAAGAGGTTTCTATAGATAACCGGTTGGTTATTAATGTGCAGTTAGAAGAATCTGCCACTAGTTTAAATGAAGTTGTAGTTACTGCTTTGGGTTTAAATAGAAGAACAAAAGAATTGGGTTACGTAGTTCAAGAAATTAAAGCAAAAGATGTTGCTGATGTAAAAACAGTAAATTTTTTAGACAATTTATCAGGAAAATTAGCAGGTGTAACCATTTCTCAAGGGGCTACAGGAGTTGGCTCATCATCAAAAATAACCATTCGTGGCGAAGCTTCTTTTTCAAACAATAACCCACTTTTTATTGTAGATGGAACACCAATAAATAATAATTCTGTTTTTAATTTTACTAACGAAGCAGCTGCTGGTTTTCAAGAAATTGACTTTGGTAATGGAGCAATGGAGGTAAATCCAGATGATATAGAATCTATTACTGTTTTAAAAGGACCAAGTGCTGCTGCATTATATGGAACTCGTGCTTCTAATGGAGTTATTGTTATTAAAACAAAAGATGGTAGTAAAAAGAAAGGATTAGGCATTAGTATTAATTCTTCAATTACCTTCGATGCTGCTTTTCGTTTGCCAGATTTTCAGAATGAATTTGGGCAAGGAAATTCTGGACAGTTTGAATATATAGATGGTTTAGGTGGAGGAATAAATGATAATATTACTTATTCTTGGGGGCCAAGATTAGAGGCTGGAAATTTAGTTAATCAATTTGATAGCCCAGTAACTTTACCAGATGGAACTGTAGTTAGAGGTGGAGATACTTCATTATATACAGGTTTACCAATAACACCAACTTTATTTAAATCTAACTCAGATAATTTAAAAGATTTTTATCAAACAGGGGTTACAATTATTAATAATATTGCGATTAACGATAGTTTTAATAGAGGAGCTTATAGATTGTCTCTAACAGATTTAAGTAGCGAGTCTATAATTCCTGGTGTAAATTTAGATAGAAAAACTGCAGCTTTAAAACTTAATTTTAATCCAACAGAAAAAACGAAAATTACAACTTCATTTTCATATGTAAATTCTAAAAGCGATAATAGACTAGCTAATGGATATGGAAGTGAAAATGCAAATTATTCTTTAGTGGCTTGGGGACCTAGATCTTTAAATATTGATAGTTTACGCGATTATTGGCAACCTGGTTTAGATGGTGTACAGCAATATTCGTTTAATTATACTTTTTTTGATAATCCGTTTTTTATTTTACACGAAAATACCAATTCATTTAACAGAGATCGTGTTTTTGGTAATGTTGCCATCAACCATAAAATCATAGAAAATTTAAGTATTGCTTTGCGTTCTGGGATGGATTATTCTTCAGAAATTAGAGCCTTTAAACGTAATTTTAGTTCCAATCGTTTTAAAAATGGAGCCTATGCAGAACACGATGTTTTTTACCGAGAAATTAATACAGATTTTTTAATTAATTATAATAACAATTTTGGTGATATTTCTTTTGATATTTCACTTGGAGGAAATCGTTTAGATCAAAATGCATCTACCAAACAAACACAAACTACAAATTTGGCTCAGCCTGGTATTTTTAGTTTAAATAATGCAGCTTCACCTATAGAAGTTTTTGAGTTCGAATCAAAAAAACGAATCAACTCCATTTACGGAATTGCAAAATTAGGATATAAAGATTATCTGTTTTTAGATATTACAGGACGTAATGATTGGTCTAGTGCTTTGGCTACACCTTTTTCTGTAGATGGTACATCATTCTTTTATCCTTCAGTATCAACAAGTTTTATTTTGTCTAACTATACAGATTTACCAGAGAATATTTCATTTGCAAAATTAAGAGCAAGTGTTGCACAAGTGGGTAATGATACAGATCCTTATCAAACTTCAGGCGCTTTTGTTTCGCAAACAACTTTTAATGGTCAAGCCACTTTTAGCAATCAAGATTTTATACCAAATTCTAATTTAAAACCAGAAATTACAACTTCTTATGAGTTAGGTGCAGATTTGCGTTTCTTTAAAGATCGATTAAATATAGATTTTACATATTATCATGCTACAACAAAAGACCAAATTATTTCTTTACCAATACCAATTTCTTCGGGTTATAATCAGCAAGTAATTAATGGCGGAAAAGTAAATACAAGTGGTGTAGAAATTATTTTAGGAGGCAAACCTATTAGAAATGAAAACTTTAAATGGAATACCATTTTTAATTTTGCAACCAACAAATCTATAATTAAAAATTTACCACAAAATGATGGTCGTTTAACCTTGGCATATAGTAGAATTTATGATAGTGCAAACCAAACTGTTTGGTTTCAAGTAGAAGAAGGTGGCCAAATAGGCGATATGTATGGAACAGGTTATGAGAAAAACGCTAATGGCGAATTTCTTTTAGATGATGATGGAAGATATATTGCCAATAATGAGTTGATAAAAATCGGGAATTACAATCCTGATTTTACTTTAGGATGGAACAATTCTTTTAGCTACAAAAACTGGAATGCAAACTTTTTGTTTGATTGGAGACAAGGAGGAGAAATTGTATCTAGAACAAGAGCTTTAGGAAATGTTGGTGGGCAATTGGCAGAAACAGCTTACAGACCAGAAGCAGGAATTGTTGCACAAGGCGTTAATATTAATACAGGTTTAGCGAATACAGTAGCAGTAACAGCAGAAAGCTATTACAGACAGTTTTACGATAGAAATCACGAAGAAAATAATGTATATGATGCTTCTTTTTTAAAATTACGTCAATTTTCAATTGGTTATGTTTTAGAGTTAAACGAAGGTTTTTTAGGGTTAAAAAATCCATCTACAATGAACTTTTCTTTTATAGGTAATAACTTATTTGTAATTACAGAAAACCCACATTTCGATCCAGAGCAAGTTGCAGTACAAGGTAATGGTTTTGTAAGTGGAGTAGAAGATATGAGTTATGCAACTAGCAGAAGTTTAGGTTTTAAAGTAAGTTTTAATTTCTAGTTTTCACTAAGGTGAAAAACGCAATAAAAAATAATACAATGAAAAAAATTATATACATATTCGCATTTTTAGGATTTATAACTACAAGTTGCACCAAAGATTTTGAAGAGATAAATACCAACCCAAATGCACCTGTTGCTGTGCAACCCAGTTTGTTGTTAAGACAAGTTATTTACGATTTTGGAGAGCAAATGAGTTACGAAGGTTTTGTGGCAGGAGATTTATTAGCGCAACATAGAACAGCTTTAGATTTTAATTTATTTGATAGACACGATTTAAAAAGTCCGCAATTAGGTGGTAATCCTTGGTCTATTTTTTATGTTAATTTACGTGATAACGAAATCATTTTAAATCAAAGTAGAGAAACAGCAGCTTATACAGTTTACGAAGGCCCTGCTTTAATTTTAAAAGCATACATGGCTGCTGGTTTAACAGATTTATTTGGAGATGTTCCTTATTTTGAGGCCTTTAATGGTGTTGAAGGTTCTGTTACTCCACAATACGATTTACAAGAAGATATTTATCAAAATGAAAACGGAATTCTAGATAATTTAGATAAAGGTATTGCAGCAATTAACGCTTACACAAGTTCTATAGCTTTAGAGGGTGATATTCTGTTTAATGGCGATTTACAATCTTGGATTCAGTTTGCCAATTCTTTAAAAATAAAATATTTAATTCGTATTTCTGATAAGGTTGATGTTTCTTCGGATTTGCAAACTTTATTTAATAATGGAAATTACATCAGTACAAATAGTGAAAATGCAGTATTCGATTTTACAAATTCTGAACCAAACAGTTTTAGGTTGGCACAATTAAGAGTTGGAGATTTCAATAACTTTGTAATGTCTGAAACTATGGAAGAAATTTTGGTTGATTTAGATGATAATAGAATATCAACATTTTTTAGAACTTTTACCAATTCTATAACAAATGAATTTAATGGATTAATTAACGGAATAAATTCTTCTACAACTTCTATAGCTATAGCAGATTATTCGCTTTCAGGTACTATTTTTAGAAAAGATACATCTACCTTAGATGCTAATTTTATGACAGCTTGGGAAACCAGTTTTTTATTAGCAGAAGCTGCAGAAAAAGGATTAATTTCTTCGGATGCAGAAACTTTATATAACTTAGGCGTTGCACAAGCTTTTGAATATTGGCACACAGATTTACCTACAACATATTTAGCAGGAAACGCAAATTATAATGCAACAGGTACAACTCCATTACAACAAATTATTACTCAAAAATGGATAGCTGCTGTAATTAATGGTTATGAAGGTTGGATTGAGTATAGAAGAACAGGTTATCCTGCATTAAAAGATGTTGCTGCAAGTTTAAATAATGGTTTAATTCCTGCAAGAATGCCTTATCCTGCAGAAGCTGCAAGTTTAAATCAAGATAATTATAGTGTGGCAGAAGCAGCAACAAATGGTAATAGTTTAAATGTAAAAGTTTGGTGGAATGAGTAGTTTAAGTATAGTTCATTGGCAATGGTTATTGGTTGTTTGTTCTAGTTTAATATTGTTTTTCTTATCGCCTTTGGCAAAAACAACAGACGAGTTTTTTAAAGCGGTTCATAAAAAGAAAGCGCCCAATACTTTAGTGCTTACAGGTAGTTTAATTATTTCTTGGATTTTTGCAAAAAGCATAACCAACGCCGCTAATTTAGGTTTAGCATTTGGTTTAGTTGGTGGTGTTGCATATTCTGGTTATTACCTTTCTTTTGCAGTAGCTGGTATTATTATTTATCAGCTTAGAACAAAAGGAAATTATAAAAGTATTCACGAATTTTTAAACACAAAATTTGGAAAAAAAGCAGTAGCCATTTTTTCTATTTTAATTGCTTTTCGATTGTTTAATGAAGTATGGAGTAACACTATGGTTATAGGTAATTATTTTGGAGAACAAGGTGCTGCATCTTACTATTGGGCAATTGTTGTTTTTACTTTTTTAACTTTAAGTTATGCTTTAAAAGGCGGTTTAAGTAGTTCTATTTTTACAGATGTAATTCAAATGGTTTTATTTGCTATTTTGTTGATGGTAATTTTATGTACTATTTTTTCTACGGATAATTTCTCATCAAAAGAAATTATAAACTCTGGAACTTGGAACTTTGAATTAGGTTTAAATTTATTTTTTGCAGCACTTTTACAATCATTTAGTTATCCTTTTCATGATCCTGTTTTAACTGATAGAGGTTTTATAACATCTCCTAAAGTAACACGAAAAAGTTTTTTATGGGCTGCATTGTTAGGCGCTTTTTGCATTATATTTTTTAGTTTTATTGGTATTTATGCTCAAACAAAAGGTATGCAAGGTCAAGCTGCAGTAGATGTGGGTAAAGCATTTGGTGTTGTTATTCTATTAGTAATTAATTTTATTATGATAACTTCTGCAGCATCTACTTTAGATTCTACCTTTTCATCATTCTCTAAGTTATTAGTTATTGATTTAAAACTTAAAAAAACAGTTTTTTTTGGAAGAATTACAATGATTACTGTTGCTGTTTTAGGTACAATACCTGTGTTTTTAAATGCAGAAATTTTATCTGCAACCACTATTTCTGGAACGATGGTTATTGGACTAACTCCTATTTTTATTTTCTGGAATAAAGAAGTGCCTAAATCTAGTTTTTATTGGTCTATTTTTTGTGGTTTGTTTTTTGGAATCTTGTTGGTTTTTAATCTTTTTCCAGAAGAGTTAATTTTTACAAAAGGTAAATATGCAAGTTTACTTTGGTCTAATCTTTGGGGAATTTTATGTTGTACCCTTTTATATTTTATTCCTAAATGGGTCAAATAATAGAAAATATAGGTAATATATCTGGTAAGATGCTACTTTTTGGCGGTGTATATAGTAATTTACAAGCCTTAGAAGCTTTAAAGCAAATAGCAGAAAAAGAAAATATTCTTCCAGAGAATTGTATTTCTACAGGAGATCTTGTTGGGTATTGTGCACAACCAGAAGAAACGGTAGAATTGTTTAAATTATGGGGTGCAAAAAGTATTGTTGGTAATGTAGAAATTCAGTTAAGAGAAAATGCAGAAGATTGTGGTTGCGATTTTCGAGAAGGTTCTAGGTGCGATGATTTCTCTCAGCAATGGTATCCTTATGCACAAAGTAAACTATCAGAAAACTCTTTAGATTTTTTAAAAACATTGCCTAATCACATCAACTTTAATTATGCAAATAAAAGTGTTACTGTAGTTCATGGATCTTATTTTAACGTTTCCGAATTTATTTTTAAATCTACAGATTGGTACAATAAAAAAACAAATTTTGAAGCTACAAAAAGCGATGTTATTATTGCAGGTCACTGTGGGTTACCTTTTCATCATCAAGAAGAAAACAAAATTTGGTTAAATCCTGGTGTTATTGGAATGCCTGCAAATGATGGTAGCCCAAATGTTTGGTATGTAATCTTAAATGATTGGCAAGAAAGCTTTAAATTTACACATCATACATTAGCTTATAATTACAAATTAACAAGTAGGCTAATGCGTAATGGTTTATTGCCAAAAGAGTACGCAAGAACCATCGTAACAGGTATTTGGGATAATACAGAAATTTTGCCAGCTTTCGAAAGTGGTTTACAAGGTTTTGGAATTCAACTTTAAATTTAGATTAATGAAAAAAATAGCGCTCTTTTTTTTACTTTTTTCATCTGCTTTGTTTGCTCAAAAAAAGCTAGATAAACTGTTGAATAAATTTAATAAAAACAATGTGCCCTATATTTCTGTAGATTCTTTAGCTAAAACCAACGCTATTTTGTTAGATGCCAGAGAAGAAAAAGAATATAAAACCAGCCATTTAAAAGAGGCAATTTGTGTGGGTTTTGATAATTTTAATGTAGATAAAACAATAAATAAATTACCAGAAGATAAGAATACAAAAATAGTAGTGTATTGCTCTTTGGGTATTCGATCAGAAATTGTCGCTCATCAATTAATTAAAGCAGGTTATACCAATGTTTACAATTTATATGGTGGTATTTTCGAATGGAAAAATGCCAATTTTAAAGTGATTGATACATTAGGAAAACCTACAGAAAAAGTACATACATTTAATAAAGATTGGAGTAAATGGTTAAAAAAAGGAAAGAAAGTTTATGAGTAAAAACTTACTACTAATCTTTACTAGAAATCCAGAATTAGGCAAAGCAAAAACACGTTTAGCTAAAACTGTTGGAGATGAAACAGCGTTAGAAATTTATAAATTCTTACTACAAAAAACCAGAGATATTTCATTAAAAGTAAATGCAGATAAAGCCGTTTATTATTCTGTGAAAGTTAGAGAAAATGATATTTGGGATGCTAAATATTATCAAAAATACCAACAATTTGGTGAAGATTTAGGTATTAGAATCTTAAACGCATTTAAAAATGGTTTTGATTCTGGCTACCAAAAAGTAATGATTATTGGCAGTGATTTGTATGATTTATCATCAGAAAATATTCAAAAAGCATTTGCAGAATTAGAGAATAATGATGTGGTTATTGGTCCTGCAGAAGATGGTGGTTATTACCTTTTAGGGATGAATGCATTGCAAGAAAAAGTGTTCAAAAATAAAAAATGGGGTACAGAAACTGTAAGAAAAGATACATTATTAGATTTACAAGATAAAAAAGTGAAATTATTAGCATATAAAAACGACATAGATGTATATGAGGATATTATTGATATTCCAGAAATTATGTCAAAGTTTATAAATGTTAAATAATCACGAATGAATAAATTATTACTTATTGCTTTTTTAAGCCTTTCTTACCTTCAAATTAATGCGCAATGTGCAGAAACTTTAACAGGTTTTGGTAACAATCCAGACCAAGATTCTTATAATATTGTTGGTGATGTTACTCTTATTTTAAATACCAACAATACAATTACATTAAATTTAGGAAGTAATTTTAGAACTGCTCCTGGGCCAGATATTAGAGCTTTTTTGGTAGATTCTAATGGTATTTCTGATGATGTTTTAGCTACAACTTTAATCGCAAATTTAAATCATTTCGAAATCGGTTTAACACAAGATTCAGGCAGACAGTCTTTTACAGTTGCAATTCCTGATGATAAAAATATAACCGATTTTGATAAGGTCTTTTTCTATTGTTTAGAGTTCAATCATTTTTGGGATTTAGGAACTTTCACTAGTTTTTCATCAGATAATTGTTCAGTTTTAAATATTGATGAAATAAAACTTGATAGAATATCTATTTACCCAAATCCAGCAAAAAATAAGATTCAACTTTCAAATATCAATGCTATTTCTGCCGAAATTCGTATTTTTAATGTTTTAGGGAAACAAGTTTTTCATCAATCTAAAATCACAAATAATAGCATAGATATTTCTTCTTTTAAGAAAGGTGTTTATTTAGCTAAAATTAATGTTGATGGTAAAACAAAAACACAAAAATTAGTAATTCAATAAAAATATCATTATAAATTTAAAAGTAATCTTATTGATAATAAAGATGTTACATTAAATTTCTTCATTTATAATGATAAAATAGAACATAAATGAAACAACAACAATTACAAAATACAATTGATTTTTTAAAGTCAGCAGGAATTACAAATCCAGAAATAGGAATTGTTTTAGGTACAGGTTTAGGTAAATTAGTCAATGAAATTGCAATAGAAAAAGAAGTAGCTTATACAGATATTCCGAATTTTCCTGAGGCAACTGTAGAGTTTCATTCTGGTAAATTGATTTACGGAGAATTATCAGGAAAAAAAGTATTGGTAATGTCTGGTCGTTTTCATTTATACGAAGGGTATACTCCTTGGGAAGTTACTTACGGAATTAGAACAATGCACGGATTAGGAATCGAAAATCTATTAATTTCTAATGCAGCAGGTGCTATTAATTTATCTTACAAAAAAGGCGATTTAATGCTGATAGAAGATCATCTTAATTTACAAGGTCAATCTCCATTAGCATTTAAAGGAGCTAATAATTTTGGTAATATTTTTGCTGATATGTTAGCACCATATTCAAAAGAATTAAATATCAAATTGAATTTGGTAGCTACAGAACAAAATATTCAATTACATAATGGAACTTACGCAAGTGTTTTAGGCCCTCAATTAGAAACAAGGGCAGAATATAGAATGTTGCAAATTTTAGAGACTGATGCTGTTGGTATGAGTACAGTTCCTGAAGTTATTGTTGCAAAACAACTCAATTTACCTTGTTCAGCAATTTCTGTTTTAACAGATGAATGTGATCCTAAAAATTTACAACCAGTAGATATTGCAGAAATTATTGCTATTGCTGGTGAAGCAGAACCGAAAATGATTGCTTTGTTTAAGGGAGTTATCGAAAAATTATAAAGTTAAACGAGGCTTTTTAGGTTCTTAAAACCTTAAAAGAACCTTAACGATATAAAAACTAATAGAAAAGGTTACCAAAACTTAAAGGGCTACACTGAAAAAGCGTTACTATTTAAAACCTATATGAACAACCATTTCAAATCCATCATCCTACAAAAAACGGGTGCATCATCTTTACAAGAAAAAGAAGTAATTCAATCACTTTGGAGTGGTTATGGTAAAATAATTCGTGTAACATTAGAGGGAAGTCCGCTAAAAAGTGTGGTGGTAAAAAATGTACAATTGCCTAAACAATTGAATCATCCTAGAGGTTGGAATTCTGATATTGGTCACCAAAGAAAATTAAAATCCTACCAAGTAGAATCGTATTGGTACAAAAACTATAGCAACCAAAGTAAGGCACGTTTACCAAAATGCTTGGCTATTACAAAAAAAGAAGGTGAGGTTTTAATAGTTTTAGAAGATTTAGATGAATCTGGATTTTTATTAAGAAAACAAAACGTAAGTTGGCTAGAAATTGAAGCTTGTTTGCAATGGTTGGCTAATTTTCACGCTAGTTTTTTGGGGAAAGATCCCATAGGACTTTGGGAGGTTGGTACTTATTGGCATTTAGCAACGAGGCCGCAAGAACTAAAAGTTCTAGAAGATATTGAATTGAAAAAAGCGGCGGCTGCAATTGATAATGCATTAAGTAATTGTCAACACAAAACCTTTGTACACGGAGATGCAAAATTGGCAAACTTCTGTTTTTCTAAAAACGGACAAGTAGCTGGAGTAGATTTTCAATATGTTGGTGGTGGTTGTGGAATGAAAGATGTAGCCTATTTTGTGGGAAGTTGTTTAAATGAAAACGATTGTGAGCGTTTAGAAAGCAAAATTTTAGATACCTATTTTAGCCATTTACATAATGCTATAGGTTATAAAAATGAAGCACTAGAAAAAGAATGGCGAGCATTATATTACGTAGCCTGGGCAGATTTTCATCGATTTTTAAAAGGATGGAGTCCTGGTCATTGGAAAATTAATAGCTATAGTGAACGGATTACAAAACAAGTTATTAAAAATTTATAAAATGGATTTACAAAACCTTACAGATATTGCTATACAAGCAGCTTTAGCCGCAGGCAAAGTCATTCAAAAATATATGAATGATGATGTTACTATTTTAGAGAAAAAAATAGGAGATTCTTTGGCATCTCAAGTACTTACAGAAGTAGATTTAAAAAGTGAAGCAACTGTTTTATCTTATCTTTTACCCACTTGTAAAACCTATGATTTGGGGCTGTTAACAGAAGAGCAAGAAGATGATAAAAGTAGATTTTCTAAAGAATTTTTCTGGTGTATAGATCCTATAGATGGTACGTTAGCATTTATAAAAAAGCAAGCTGGTTTTTCGGTTTCAATTGCATTGATTTCTAAAGAAGGAGTTCCTCAAATTGGAGTTGTTTTTGATCCTACAACCAATAATTTATATCACGCCATAAAAGGACAAGGTGCTTTTAAAAATAGAGAAACTTGGCAATTAAATGAACCCAACAATTATTTAACCTATACTATCGAAAAATCGTTAACAACTTTACCAGAAAAAGATGAATTTATAGCAATTTTGAATCGAGAAAAAGAAAAATTAAAATTAAGCGAATTGAAAGAGCATTTTGGTTCAGGTTCTGTTTTAAATGCAATAGCAGTGGCTGAAAATAGACCTGCCATAATGTTTAAATTTCCCAAAAAAGAAAATGGTGGAGGTTCTTTTTGGGACTATGCTTCAACGGTGTGTATTTTTAATGAACTCGGTTTGCAAGCTGGAGATTTTTATGGAAACGCATTAAATTTAAATAGCGAAAAAAGTACGTATATGAATGAGAAAGGAATATTCTTTTGCAATATGTAAATCCGATAAAAATCGTCACTTTTTCAATTGTGCAACTCTTCATAAATTTGTGTTTGAATGGAAAAATATCTAGAAATCATAAAAAACTCATATTCCAGTTACTGGAATTATCTCAAAAATTCGGTTTTTATGGAATTAAATTGGGAGAATTATTTTTATGGTTTAATCATAATTTCTTTAATAGTTTGGGGTTTAGAAGCTATTTTTCCTTGGCGTAAAAATCAATCTCTATTCAGAAAAGATTTCTGGTTAGATACATTTTATATGTTCTTTAATTTCTTTTTGTTAAACTTAATTGTGTTAATCGCGTTATCTAATTCAGCATCAGAATTGTTTAACGATGTTTTGGGGATTGTGGGGTTGTCAATTAAAAATTTTCAGCTTTTAGAAATTAATAAATTACCTTTTTTTACAAGAATCTTCATCTTTTTTATTGTAGTAGATTTTGTACAATGGTGGACACACAGATTGTTACACAGAGTAGAGTTTTTATGGAACTTTCACAAAGTACATCATTCAGTAAAACAAATGGGCTTTGCTGCACACTTGCGTTATCATTGGATGGAACCTGTGGTTTACAACTCTTTAAAATACATTCCTTTGGCAATTATTGGCGGATTTTCTGCTAAAGATATAGCTTTTGTGCACTTTTTTAATATTACAATTGGGCATTTAAATCACGCAAACATTAATTGGGATTATGGTGGGTTAAAATATATTTTTAACAATCCAAAAATGCACATTTGGCATCATTCTAGAGAATTACCAAAAGAGAGAAAATATGGGGTAAATTTCGGAATTACTCTAAGTATTTGGGATTACATTTTTAAAACCAATTACATACCACATTCAGGTAGAGATATTGAGTTGGGGTTTGAGGGTGATGAAAATTTCCCTAAAGGATTTATTCAGCAAGAAATGTATCCTTTAGGTAGAAAAGATTAAATTTTGTTCCTTTTAAACTTTGTAACAAATATTATCCCAAATGAATCATTGCAAAAACAGCATAATTAATCATATCTTGATAATTAGCATCAATACCTTCAGAAACTAAAGTTTTACCTTTATTATCTTCAATTTGTTTTACACGTAATAACTTTTGTAAAATTAAATCTGTAAGGCTAGAAACACGCATATCTCTCCAAGCTTCACCATAATCGTGATTCTTGTTTAGCATCAACTCTTTAGTAATTTTAGTATGCTTATCGTATAAAATGGTAGCATCTTCAGTGTTTAAATCTGGGTTATCTACAACACCTTTTTCTAACTGAATTAAAGCCATAATAGAATAATTAATAATACCAATAAATTCAGATTTTTCACCTTCATCAACTTTTCTTACCTCATTTTCTTGTAACTGACGAATTCTTTGCGCTTTAATAAAGATTTGATCTGTTAAAGAAGGCAAACGTAAAATTCGCCAAGCAGAACCATAATCAGACATTTTTTTGATAAATAAACTTCTGCAATTTTCAATTACAGCATCATATTGTTTTGAGGTGTCTTGCATTTTTGTAAAAAAGTATTTTTTCAAAAGTAGTAAATCTTAAAAGCATTTCATTTATTTTTACTGTGAACTTATCAACGAAACAAAATGAATAAAATTGCTGTTTTTTGCGGCTCAAGTTTAGGCTTTAATTCAATATACAGAGATGTAGCTAAAGAACTGGGGAACTATTTTGTAAATCATAATATTGGCTTGGTTTATGGTGGTGGTAAATTAGGAATGATGGGTGTTATTGCTGATGAAATTCTAGCAAATAATGGACAAGTTATAGGTGTAATACCTAAATTGTTAGAAAAAGAAGAAGTAATGCATTCTGGTGTAGAAGAAATGATTGTTTGTAAAAAAATGAGCGAACGAAAAGTTATTATGAGCAAATTAATAGATGCTTATATTACATTACCTGGAGGTTTTGGTACTTTAGATGAACTTTTTGAAGCTTTAACTCTAAGTCAGTTACAAATTGAACAAAAACCCGTTGGACTTTTAAATATCAATGGTTTTTTTGATGCTGTTTTGTTGCAATTAGATAAAATGGTTGAAGAAGGTTTTTTAAAACAAATAAATAGACAAATGCTTATTGTTGCAGATTCTGTTGATGATTTAATGCAAAAAATGAATGCATACAAAGCACCAAAAGTTACTAACGTTATTAACAAAGTAGTTCAATAAAATGACTATAAATTGTAAAGGCACATTAATAGATCTATCATCACCAAAAGTGATGGGAATTTTAAACATAACTCCAGATTCTTTTTTTGATGGAGGTAAGTATAAAGACGAATCAGCAATTTTAAATCAAGTAGATAAAATGTTGTTAGAAGGTGCAACTTTTATTGATGTTGGTGCGTATTCATCAAGACCTGGAGCTGCACATATTTCTGAGGCAGAAGAGTTGCAAAGAATAATTCCAGTTATTGATTTGTTGATAAAAAACTATCCTGAAATTATTATTTCTGTAGATACATTTAGAAGTAAAGTTGCTGAAGCTACTGTAAATTCTGGTGCAGCAATAATCAATGATATTTCTGGTGGAAATATGGATACAAATATGTTTAAAACAGTTGCCAATTTACAAGTGCCTTATATTTTAATGCATATGTTAGGTACACCACAAAATATGCAACAGAACCCAGTATATGATGATGTAGTAAAAGATATTATTTCCTTTTTTGCGAAACAAATATTAGATTTACATCAACTAAAAGTAAACGATATTATTATTGATGTTGGTTTCGGGTTTGGAAAAACCATTGCGCATAATTTTAAAATTTTAAGTAATTTAGAACTTTTTAAAAGTTTAGATGCACCAATTTTAGCAGGAATTTCAAGAAAATCGATGTTGTATAAAACCCTAGATATTTCTGCACAAGAAGCTTTAAATGCTACGACATCTGCAAATACAATTGCACTGTTAAATGGGGCAAATATTTTGCGCGTGCACGATGTAAAAGAAGCTGTTGAAGCTGTAAAAATTGTTGAACAAGTAAATTAAATAGTAAACTATAATTTTAAATTTTTACAAAAATTGTTTTTATATGAATGAAAGATTAGAAAATTCGCCACTTTTTATTAAGGCTCAACAAATTGACGAATTGGTTAGCAAGGTTGCTGATTTAATTGAAGAATGTGATGAAGATGCTGATTCAGAAATGCAAATGATGCAGCATTTTAAAGAATACTTAACAAATAGTTCAAGGTTAATACCTGCAAAAATAGCTGGTGTTTTTGATGATGAAATTTTTTATGATGTTAAAATGGAAACTGCTACTATTATTCGAAGAGAAGCTCGTTATATTTTAGCATATACAGCTAGTTTAAAAGAGTTAAGTTTTAAAGATGTTGATTATTTAAAACTTATTAGAGATGAAATTGAAGAATTTAGAATACTATTTGCAGAGTGGGTCAAGACATTTAATAAGCAGAATTATAAAATTGATGGATGGGGTTTATTTAATCCTCCTGGCGTAAATAATGATGATTATGATATTGAAGACGATTTACCATTCGATAATCCGTTTGATGATGACTTTTAAAAACAAATCTTCTTTTTAGAGATTTCTCTTTAAGGTTAAAAAGACGATAAAATAAAAAAAGACTCCCAAAATGAGAGTCTTTAAGTTTCTAATAAAAAAATATAATTACAATGCTTTTAACCAAGCATCACGTAATTTTTTCTTCGGATTTGTTTCGGGTAATTCTTCAATTACTAAATTTTCAATTTCAGTTTTTCCTTTTGTAAAATTACCTTCTAGTTTTAAAGTTTCTCCATTTCTAATTACTTCAAAAGTAATTTTATCCCCTTCTTTCCATTGCATTGATTGCCCAATAAAAGTTCTAATATTTTGTAAATTAACATCTGAACCATTTACAGATTTTAAAACATCGCCAGATTCTACACCTAGAGCTGCTAAAGCTGTGTTTTTTCTTTTGGTAAAAAATATTTCTTGTTTATTATTTGCAGACAAGAATATTTGACGATTGCTATCTAAAAAATAACCAGCATCAATTGTTTCTGTTTTTTTAACTATACCAACTTTTGCCAATAATGCATCATAATCAATAGCAACATTACCTGTTAAATGTTTGTCGAAAAAAGTACCAATAGAAGGGTAAGTCATGGCTACAATTTCATCTAAAATTTCATCATCTTTAAAAGGCTTACTTTGTCCGAATTTATTTGATAAATCTTTCATTAAATTACGAACTCCATATTTACCTTTACTTTCTTCGAGTAATAAAATATCTAAAGACATTCCTATTAAAGCTCCTTTTTGGTATACGTTCCCGTAATTTTTAGCATATTTGTCTTCTAAAATGTTTTTGCTCATTTTAGTAAAAGACATCGTATCATTATAACGCATAGAACTTGCAATTTTACCTTTCATTTCATCAATAAATTCTTGTTCAGAAATTAAACCTTGGTTTACTTGAAA
Source organism: Polaribacter reichenbachii (assembly GCF_001975665.1). NCBI lineage: Bacteria > Pseudomonadati > Bacteroidota > Flavobacteriia > Flavobacteriales > Flavobacteriaceae > Polaribacter > Polaribacter reichenbachii. Next base: position 1,957,956 of record NZ_CP019419.1, read on the forward strand.
TAAATTAGCAAAATATTCAGTAATGCCTTCGTACATCCATAAATGTTTAGACATATTTGGGGTGTTAAAATCAAAAGAATGAATTTCTTCAGAATGCACAGATAAAGGGGTTACAATATGAAAAAACTCATGAGATATTGTGCCATTTATCATTCCGTTTGCCAATTGCTCTTTGCTATAAGTTTCAGGAAAAACAACAGTTGTAGATGACAAGTGTTCTAAAGCACCAAAACTTTGCCAATTATATACTTTTGGATCAAATAAATACACTAAAATATTGTATTCATTGGTTGTAGAAAAACCTTCTAAGAAGTTGGTTTGGGCTTCTACCATTTTCTTTAAATCAGCTTCCATATCTTTAGCATTATGCACGTTGTTTGGCGAGTAGACAGCTAAAGAAACTTCAACACCATTTATAGTAAAGTTTACAGTGTTTAAAGGAGCATACATAATTGGATTATCTGATATTTCATCATACCTAGCTGCATAAAACACATCTTTTGTATTGTCTTCTTTGGTTGTATTTTTATTAATTAAAGACGATGTTTCATATAAATTTTCTGGATGAGAGATTGTTAAAGTATAAGGAGTTTCTTTTTGTCCTTTAAAATAACCGACAAATCCAGGCAGATTTAAAAAGAAGTTTTTACCTTCTTCAATATTTGTACCAGCCATTACATAAATGCCGTGCTTTTTTTCAGAATCGAAAGTGTCGTCTACCCAATATGTAATTTTATCCATTTTTTTGGCATCATTTATTTGCCAAGAATTTGGGTCTAATTGAGATACTTTTAATTCTATTCCGTTTTTATCAAACGCTTTTAAATTGCTAGCAAAATTCCCATAATCACTTATTGCATAAGTTCCTGGTACAATTGCTGGTATTTGATATACAATTGTTTCAGTTTTAATTTTACCAGGATTTGCCTCTACTTTTACCTTGTCATCAACAACTGTATTTAGGTCGATAACAACTTCTATACTGCTTTTTGTATTAACAATTTTAGACGAAGCACAACTTCCTAAAAAGGCAATAGTAATAATGGCAACAAATATTTTTTTCATTATTTTATTTTTAAATTTCAACAAAAATATTAGATTTTTAGAGTGTACTATAGGAATTAACAAAACTTTGGCAGAAAAGAAGTTTTTAATTTTGAATTAAAAAAAGCAAAAGTCAGTTTTAAAACCATTATTTTTGCAAACTATGCAAGAAACAAAAAGATATCAACTAACAGATTGGTTACCAACCACAAACAAAGAAGTTAAAATAAGAGGTTGGGAACAATTGGATGTTATTTTATTTAGTGGAGATGCTTATGTAGATCATCCATCATTTGGACCTGCTGTAATTGGACGAATTTTAGAAAGTTATGGTCTAAAAGTGGCAATTGTACCACAGCCAAGTGTAAATGATAATTTACAGGATTTCGAAAAATTAGGTAAACCAAGGTTGTTTTTTGCTGCTACTGGAGGTTGTATGGATCCTATGGTTTCGAATTATACAGCTAGTAAAAAAAGACGTGATAAAGATGCTTACACACCAAATGGTGATAAAGGTTTTAGGCCAGATTATGCAACTTCTGTGTATTCTAAAATATTAAAAGAAAAATTTCCAGATGTACCTGTTTTAATTGGCGGAATAGAAGCTTCTTTAAGACGTGTAACACATTATGATTATTGGTCTGATAAGCTATTGCCAACTATTTTAGAAACTTCTAAAGCAGATATGTTGGTGTATGGAATGGGTGAACAACCTTTGCGTGAAATTGTAGAATTATTGCAAAAAGGTGTACCATTTTCTAGTTTAAAAAACATTAAACAAACTGCTGTTTTAATTGATGAGAGACAAGAGAAAATTCCTGTAGTTAATGACTGGGAAGATGTAACTATTAATTCTCATGAGGCTTGTTTGGCAGATAAAAAAACATTTGCTTCTAATTTTAAAACCATAGAACAAGAATCGAATAAATTAAAAGCAAGAAGAATTTTTCAGGAAGTTGAAGGGAAAACTTTGGTGATAAATCCACCTTTTCCAACAATGACAGAAAAGGAAATTGATGGTTCTTTTGATTTGCCTTTTACACGTTTACCACATCCAAAATATAACAAAAGAGGGCCAATTCCTGCTTTTGAAATGATAAAATTCTCTATCAATATTCACAGAGGATGTTTTGGTGGATGTAGTTTTTGTACCATTTCTGCACATCAAGGAAAATTTATTGCTAGTAGAAGTCAAGAATCTGTTTTAAAAGAAATAGATAAAGTAGCAAATATGCCAGATTTTAAAGGCTATTTGTCTGATATTGGTGGACCATCTGCAAATATGTATCAGATGAAAGGAAAAGTACAATCTATTTGCGATAAATGTGTTGCACCAAGTTGTATTTCGCCTGTAATTTGTTCTAATTTAGATACGTCTCACAAGCCATTAACAGAATTATATCAAGCAGTAGATAAACATCCGAAGATAAAAAAATCTTTTATTGGTAGTGGAATTCGACACGATATGTTAGTGCCAGAATTCAACAAAAATGCAGATCCAAAAGAATTGGATGCATACACAGAAGAGGTAATGACCAAACACGTTTCTGGACGTTTAAAAGTAGCTCCAGAACACACTTCTGATCCTGTTTTAAAATTGATGCGTAAACCTTCTTTTACTTATTTTCATAAATTTAAAGAACGTTTTGATAGAATAAACGTCAAGAAGAAATTGAACCTACAATTGATTCCGTATTTTATTTCTAGTCACCCAGCAAGTGAAGTAGAAGATATGGCTAATTTGGCTGCTGAAACTAAAAATATGGGCTTTCAGTTAGAGCAAGTACAAGGTTTTACACCCACTCCAATGACGGTTGCAACTGTAATTTATTATTCCGGCTATCATCCTTATACGTTAAAACCAACAAAAACTCCGAAGACAAAAAAGGAGAAAGAAGATCAGCATAAATTTTTCTTTTGGTATAAAAAAGAAAACAAAGATTGGATTAAAAACACTTTAAACAAAGTGGGTAGACAAGATTTGCTAAAAGTACTTTTACCAGAAAACAATTCTTGGCAAAAAAACAAAAAAGCAAAAACTGCTAAAAATACATTTGATGATGCTGTGCCTTTTAACAGAAGAAAGAAAAAAGTAACTAGAAGTTCTTCTAAAAAGAGAAGGAGGTAGGTTTATTTAATGTTTTTGTTCTCAAATTCAAAAACTATAGAATCTAGTTTTAGAATGTCTTCTTTTTTATATTTATTTTCTTGGCTTACATCATTCAGAATGCTCATGACATCGTAGAACTGATTATTAGTAGTTATTTTACCTCTTTCAAGAATTTTATCAATCCTATTATAGAAAGATTTGAAAATATCAATATCATAATTAGTTTTTTCTTTTAAGTAAGTATTGAATTTAAAATCCTTGGTTTCAATTGGCATTTCAGTAAAATCTCTAAACCATTGCTTTAATTTTGTTAATCGACCTCTTTTAAAATGTAATTCAATTTCTTTTTTCCATAGTAAACAATCCCTATCTGAAATAATATTTTCTATTGTATAAAACTCTTCATAATAATCTAATGTTGCTAATGTCAACTTTCGAAATTTAATGAGTTCGATTTGTTTTTCTTCTTTTGTCATATGCTTAAATTATAAATCAATTTATGATTTCTAACTTCAAGTTATTGTATTGGTTTCTGTTTAGTTCCTCTAAAATTAATAATTTCAATTAGTTGATTTTTATAGTCAGTTCGATAAATGATATAATTATTTTTATCAACTAAACCCTTGTGTAAGTTTTTATGTTTTGAAGTTGTAGGGCAGATTTTAGGATAAACACTGATTTTAGTTAAAAGGTTTTTTAAATTATTTTCAAGCTTTAGAATTTCTAAAATTGTCCATTCTTCTTCTAAATATTCTAAAACTTTTTCTAAGCCTTCATCAGCTTTCGGTGTCCAAAGAATTTTTAGTGCCATTTTTTAAAACGATTCATTACTTTGTCGTTTTTAATAAGATTACCTTTGTTAGCTTGGTCTAAACCTATTTTAATATCTTTTTTTTCTTCTTTTGATAATTCTAACCACCAATCTTGCGTTTCTTCTGAAGTATTGTTTTGGTAAGACATTTTCTCTGTTATTGTTTCTGAAACCATAGCCGTTTTTTTGTTGTCTAGTATGTATTCTTTGCTCTGAGCTAAGTTTTCTATTTGTTCAATAATTTTTATTTCATCTTTATTAAACTTACTTAATAAAAGAAGAAATTTATCGTAAGCTTCATCTTTGATATTTAATTGAATTCTTTTCATAAAACCGAATTTATCAAATATACGAAAAGCATTTAATTTGTTTTTTAGGAATAAAAACAAAAAGAAGTTAATATAAATACGTTTTTATTCAGGTAAAACTGTTAAATAAATTTTTAGAATACTTTCGTTAACATAATCTGCATCAGCAGTAAATGCTTTGATAATTAACATTGTATTTTGACCAATAAATTCTTTGTCAATCTTAAAGTTAAAACGATTAGAATCTTGTTTTATCTTTAGTTTACCAGTAAAGTGAGCCAGTTGGTATTCAATTTTTCTGTCTTTTGGATCATTAGCTTCTATCAATAATTCGTAATCATCACCAACTTTTAAAACAGGTTTTATCTTGTTATTTGCATCAGATTTTATCCACGAGTTGCCTAGATTATCAGAAATTTTTTGAATAGAGATAAAATATTCGTCGACTAAATTTTCTTTATTGTTGTAGATGGTAATTGCATTTTTTAAATCCATTACAATACCAGAAAGTAAATTTTCTTGACTTTGTATCAATTCATTTCCGCTATTGATTATTTTTCTAAAATGACTAACTTCTTTAAAAAATACTTGAAACCTTTTTTTATCAAACAAAACAGGTAAAAATTCTTTCCAGTTCTGTTCTATAATTAAAGCTAAATCTTCGAAATTGGCGTAAAAAATTAACCTTTTTTCAAATAAAAAGCCATCATTGTTCTTTTTTGCGTTGGTTCTTTTTGCAAACCATTTTTCTGTTATTTCTTTAGAAATGTTATAGTCACTTTTATCGTCATCACCAAGAACATCAATAATTAATTGTTTTAACGTATTTTCATATTGTTTTATCATTGCTTCTGATTAAAGGTAACTTATATAGCGAAGTTAATTTTTTAAAAGTTGATAAACAAATTAAAGGTCTTTTACAGACAAATTACTAAAGATATGTGCTTTTTAATTACTGTATTGTTTTTATTTTTTCGTTTTCTAAACTATAACAAAGTTCTGCTTTTTTTAACCCAAAAACTCTACCTTCTTTAGCTTCATAATTTGCGTACAAACTACCATTTTTTCTATAGGCTTGCTGTAATCCTTGTTCTTTCCCCATATTTAAATTCATTTTTTTAAATATTTCTCCTGTTACATACCATTTTTTTTGTTCTCCATGAGGTTTTCCAGAAACGAATTTATAATGTGCAACTAATGTATGCTTAATATCAGAAGACCAAATTTTTTTATCACCATGAATTTTACCATTTTTATATGCTGTTATTCGTTTGTAATGCCCATCAGCATACCATTGAATGTCTAAATTATGTTTTTTGCCTTTAAGGATGCCGATTTTTTCTTTAGGGAGTTTATTATCATAAAAATCTACTAAATAACCTGAGTATAAATTATTGTTTAGTGTCCAAGCAGATTTTGTTGCATCATAAAATAGTTTAGATTTAATGGTATAGATATTTGGAATTGATAAATTTTTATTTGATAATTCTTTCTTATCAATCCCATTTTTATTGGTGGTTTTTAAACAACCAAAAAACAAAAAAACAACGATTAAAATCAATAAAATTTTTTGATTCATTTTTAAATTTTAGAATAATTAGAACCAACTATAACTTGATTTGATAAATCAAGCTGTAGAGGTTCTTTTGTTTTTAAATAGCTTTATTATTTTATAAAATGGTATTTGGAGAGCCTTGTAAGTAGCCTGCAAAAAGAGTAATAACATTGCCAAAATAATATTCATTTATAATGTGATAGTGGTAAATTTCTACCCCATTACTATGAGGGGTTGCTCCATAATGACCTCCTGAAGCATCCAAATCACTAGGATAGGTTCCATCCATTTCTTTTCTACCATATATCAAAAACCCGTCAGCCATAATACCAACAAGTTGTTCGTCATTGTGAGAAAGAACAGTATTTTCTGTAACATCCATAGCCTCTATATGGTAATGATAACCACTTGGACCATTATGAGCTCCTGCATAGTCGAATGTTTCTGCAATTACTTCTTCTATTGGGTTGTTATTTCCTTCTTGATCATTAAAAATAGGCGCACCTGTTACAGCAATACCAATAGCGCCCAAACCTGTGGCTGTGCTTGTTGCTGCTAATTCAGGAGCTGCATCAACAGTTAAAGTATAACTTCGGTTGTCACTTATTCTACCAGGAGTTAGGGCAATTGCAACCACAGGTTCTATATACAAAGGACTAGTTTCTTCCCAATAAGGAGAAGTGTGATTTGGAACACCATTAGATTCTATTGTAATATTATCACCATCAAATGATATGGTGACTGAGTCTGAATTGAATTCTTCGAATGCAGAAATAGGAGTTGAAATTGCCTCAGATGTCTCTTCTTCATCGTCATCAGGTAAGGTAGTTTCGTCTTTGCTACAAGACATAAAAAATGTAATTACAATTAAATACAAGAGTGTTGTTAAATTGAATTTTTTCATAAAGTTTGAGTTAAACAAATTAAAAAGAAAAGTTGTTTACGATTCTTCTATTTGTTTGACCTTCAATTTCATCAATAGTTTTAATAATTAATTTTTTATTTAGAAATTACTATTCATTACTGCTTTTTTAAACTGTATTTAAGCTTACTTCTGCAGTACAATCATCATATGAGGACTAAAAGGCAATAAATACTCATCATTTTGAGTCAAATTTTGCAATGCTTTTAAAGTTTTAGATTTCTTTTTATCGAGCATATTTGCAAAATATTCATTGTCTAACCAAATCATTCCTTCAACAGCAAAAAGATTGATAAATTCTAAATCTTGCTCTAGAAATTCATTTTTTAATTCTTGAGGTTTATGATAAAAAGCGTCTGCTAGTAAAAATGGAAAATCTTTTGGTGCATTATGTATTCCAGTAGTTAATTCTTCTTTGCACATTTCAAAAAATGAATTGGCGTGAATCATTCCATTCATTAAACCAACTACAGTAGAAGCTGTAGAATTTATTGCAAAACCTAATATAATTCCTCCTTTTTTTAAAACTCGTTTTGCTTCATTTATAGCAGCAATTCTATCTTCTCTTTTTTGTAAATGATATAAAGGCCCGTGTAAAATTACCAAATCTGCAGTATCATTTTTATAAGGCAAGTTTTGGGCTATTCCTTTGGTTACCGAAAATGGATGTTCCAGTTTTTTTGATCTTTTTTCGGCTAATTTTATATGCTTTGCTACAGGTTCTATTAAGTGTATTTTATGGTTCTGTTGTGCTAACCATTCTGAGTATTTTCCTGTACCACCACCAACATCAATAATGGTTGAATTTGGCTTAGAAATATGCATTTTAATGAGTTCTTTAATACGCTCAAACTCAAAAATTCCCATTCCTTTTTCTAGTCTGGTTTCTTCTGAAGCTTTGTTGTAAAAGTCTTCTAGCTCTTTATTGATAAGCGGTTTGTTTTTCATCAAAAAAATAAATGTGTTTTATTAGCTAAAATTAGCAAAAGTGTCAAAGATAGAAATTACGTAATTACTTTTGTAGATAGTTTTTACTTCCGATTAAATTCTAGAGGTAATTATAAATTTTCTTTTAAAGAATATTATCTACATCTTGTTTTCCAATGATAGTCATTATTTCTACCATATTTTCGTTTATTTTAAAGAAAATACTATCAGAACCACAAACACAACGTCTGTATCCTTTTTTTATAAAATCTACTGATTCAAAAGAAAAAGGTCTTTGTGCAATAATTTCGAAATATTCGAAAAAAGAATTAAAGTATTTATCAGCTTGTTTTACTCCGAATTTTTGAACTCCAAAATGATGAATTCTAATCAAATCTTCTTTTGCTGTGTTGCTGATTCTAAAATTAGCCATTCAGTAAATCCTTAGATTGTTTTAGGATTTGTGCTTTAGTATCAGAAGTAAACCCACTTTTTTCAGCTTTTTCTAATTTGTTTTTTATCCAATCTATTTGCACTTGTTGATTTCTAGCTTGCCTAATTAAGTCGTTTACTAACTCACTTTTACTTGAGTATTCTTTATTATGAACTTGGTTTTTTAACCACTCATCATTTGGTTGTGTTAAAGAAATGCTTTGTCTTGCCATAAAATTATAATTTGATGTAAATTTACACCAAATACGAGTCGGTTACAAATTTATTTAAAATGATTAGAGTTAGAATGTAAATTTAAAGTCTTTCAATTTTTTTATTTGTTAATGTTCTATTTAAATGATGAATAGGTATGTTAAATAAAACCAACATAAGCAATTAATTATTATTTTAGTGCAACTAACCTTTTGCAGTATTATGAAAATTATCAAACACTTTTTTGCATTTCTCTTTACAATTACATTATTACAGAATTTAGAGGCTCAAGATTATTATTTTAAAGATAAAGCACCTTTTAATTCCGAAATTCCTACTCCAGAACAATTTTTGGGTTATGGAATAGGAGAGCATCACACAAGGCACGATTTAATTGTAGCATATCTTACAAAATTGGCTGAAGTTTCAGACAGAGCATCCATAGAAATTTATGGTAAAACCTATGAAAAAAGAAAACTGGTAATGTTTGCAGTTTCATCACCTAAAAACTTACAAAATTTAGATGCCATAAAAAGTGAACATTTAAAATTTGTAGATACAGAAACAACTGTTAAAAATTATGATGAGGTACCTGTAATTATTCAATTAGGGTATAATGTGCATGGAAACGAACCTTCGAGTTCAGAAGCGGCATTATTAACGGCTTATACTTTGGTGGCATCTAACAGTCCAGAAGTTTTAAACTACTTAGAAAAATCGGTTATTTTTATAGATCCAACTATTAATCCTGATGGAAGAGATAGGCACACACAATGGGCGAATCAATATCAAGCAAAAAATTTGGTTTCTGATAATATTGATGCAGAACATACAGAAGGTTGGCCAAGAGGAAGAACAAATCATTATTGGTTCGATTTAAATAGAGATTGGTTATTGGCTGTGCATCCAGAGAGCAAAGCAAAATTAAAATGGTTGCATTCTTGGTACCCAAATGTAGTGACTGATTTTCACGAAATGGGCACAAATAGTCATCACTTTTTCGAGCCAATGAAACCAATTGGTTCTTGGGATCCTATTATGCCAAAAGAAAATTATGAGGATTTAAACAATTTATTTGCGCCTTATTTTGCAACTGCTTTAGACAAAGTTGGTTCTTTATATTATACTAAAGAATCTTTTGATGGTACATATCCTGGTTATGGATCTTCGTATCCAGATTTACAAGGTGGTTTGGCTTTGTTGTTTGAGCAAGCAAGTTCTAGAGGTCATGTACAAGATACAGATTATGGAAAAATTACGTTTCCTTTTACCATCAGAAATCAATACATATCTACTTTTGCAACGATTACAGCAGCAGTAGAAAATAAAGGTTTTTTAAGAAAATATCAGCAAGAATTTTTTAAATCTGCAGTTACTAAAAAAGCAAAATCTGGTTTGGCAGGTTATGAATTTACTGTAGAAAATGATAAAAACAGAGAAAAAGCTTTTGTAGATCAGTTGCTTACTCATAAGATTAAAGTTTACAAAAAAGGAGATACGTATACAGTGCCTTTAAAACAGCCTCAACATAGAATGGTACAAACTATGTTCGAAACGTATAGCAAGTTTAGAGATAGTGTTTTTTATGATGCTTCAGCTTGGAGTTTAGCCAATTTTTATAACATAAAATACCAAGGTAAAAAAACGGTTAGTTTAGGAAATGAAATTACATCCACAGAAAATTTAATACAAAATTCTAAAATCAAAAAATCGAGTTATGCTTATATCATTGATTGGGATGATTATAACTCACCAGCTGCATTGTATTATATGCAAAGCAAAGGCTTAACTGTTGCTGCTGCTTTTAAACCATTTTCGATTAACACATCAGCAGGTGATAAAAGTTTTAATTATGGTAGTTTGTTGATACCTGTTAGTAAACAAAAAAAATCAAGTAACGAAGTTTTTAAAATTATAACTGAAGCTCAAGAAAAATTTGAAATTCCTGTTTTTGGAACAAATAGCGGATTTAGTTTAAAAGGAATTGATTTAGGAAGCAATAATTTTAGAGCTTTAGAAAAACCAAAAGTGGCAATGTTAATTGGTGAAGGAACAAATTCTTATGAAGCTGGAGAAGTTTGGCATTTATTAGATACTAGAATTCAGATGCCAATTACTAAAATTAGAATGTCTAATTACGGAAGAGCAAATTTAGATAAATACAATACTTTGGTAATGGTTTCTGGGAGTTATAGTGCATTAGATTCTATCCAAAGAAATAAATTAAAAGATTGGGCAGCTAAAGGAAATACTTTAATAACAATTGCAGGTGGTTCTAAATGGTTGATTGATAAAAAAATGGTGAAAGAAAGTTTAACGAAAAAGCCAAAGTCTAAAGAAAAAGACAAAAAAGAAATCAAAAGAATGCCTTATGTTGATGCTTCTGAAAATTCTGGAAGAGAAAGAGTAGGAGGTGCAATTTTTGAGGTAGATTTAGATGTAACTCATCCTTTAGGATTTGGATACAGATCTTCTAAATTACCAGTTTATAAAAATAATATGGTGTTTTTAGCGCCAAGTAAAAGTGCGTATGCTACAGTTGCAAAATATACAGAAAATCCACATATAGATGGATTTGTATCTAAAAATAACCTAGACAATTTTATTAAGCCATCAGCATCATTATTGGTAAGTCCTTTGGGTAGAGGTAGAGCAATATTATTTGCAGATAATCCTAATTTTAGAGGTGCTTGGTATGGAACAAATAAATTATTTTTAAATGCTTTGTTTTTAGGTAGTGAAATTAGAGTTCCTAGATAGAAAGCATTAACAATGAAACTTGAAATTAAAAATCCATACTGGTTATTTTTAAGCTCAATTCCATTTATTCTTTTAATAGGATTTATGGATAAACAAATTATGAGTGTTTCTATTCACAATGATTATTATGTTTTCTCAATAAGTGATTTTTCTGTTTTAATTTCTTATTTATTTGGTATCGTAGGTTTTGGTTATCTTATGATGAAAATATATAATAAGAAATTAATCAAATGGTTGAATTGGATGCATATTATTGTAAGTATTTCAGGAGCGTCAATACTTTTTATAGTACCCTATTTATATACTGAAAATGATTTGGTAACACCAAATACCATATTAATTTTAACAGGATTAGTTGTAATTTTTAGCCAACTATTTTATTTGATAAATATAATTATTTCAATATTTAGAAAAGATAAAAGTTTTAATTAACCTATTATAATATTTATCAATATTAATAATTAGTGTCACCTTGAGCGCAGTCGAAAGGTCTATTTTTAGGTTTCTCGACTGTGCTTTAAATGACTGAAATAGTTGTTATGATTTCAAATACTTATTAAAAAAAGCAATAGTTCTTTTCCAAGATAAATCTGCAGCGTCTTTATCAAATCTTGGAGTTGTATTGTTGTGAAATCCGTGGTTTGCATTTGGATAAAAATGAGCTGTATGTTCAATTTTATTTTCTTTTAAAACTTTTTCAAAAGCAGGCCAACCCGCATTTACTCTTTTGTCTAATTCACCATATTGTAATAATAATGGCGCTTTAATTTGTGCAGCCATTTCATCATTGGGTTGTCTACCATAATAAGGAACTGCAGCTCCTAAATCAGGTACTTGAACAGCCATCATATTAGAAATCCAACCACCAAAACAAAAACCTACAACACCAACTTTACCTGTACAGTTTTTATGATTTTTCACATAATTATAAGCAGCAATAAAGTCTTCTAACATTTCTAAACGATCTCGCTTTTTTTGCATTGTTCTTCCTTCATCATCATTTCCAGGATAACCACCTAAAGGTGTTAATGCATCTGGAGCCAAAGAAATAAAACCTTCTAAAGCAGTTCTTTTACCAACGTCTTTTATATACGGATTTAAACCTCGGTTTTCGTGAACTACAATAACTCCAGGAAGTTTACCCTTTGTTTCAGATGGCATAGAAAGTAATCCATCAATTTTTAATCCACCTTTAGGCGAATCATAAGTAATCATTTTAGAATCTATTCTTGGATCATCATCTTGAACTATAATAGAATCGATATAATTTGGAGACACAAAACTCAACAAAGCAGGCAAAGTAATTGCGCCAACTGCATATAAAGATAGTTTTTCTAAAAATTGTTTTCGTGTTAGTTTGTTGTGTGCATAATCATCATATAAATCAAAGACTTCTTGACTTATATCTTCTTTTTTTAGTTCAATCATGATAGAGAATTGTTTGTTAGAAATTTATCCCTCTAAGATAATTAAAAACTGATGATTTACTTTGTTAAATTAGTTACAAACTTTGCAATCTTCTTTTTCTTGAATTTCTCCAACTAAGTTGCCTTCTTTATTCATTACAAATCCACAGCAATCCATAAATCCTTGAGCAATTAATTTTCTTGCACGTTGAATTTGCGATTTTGTAGTAGATAAACTTTGTTTTAATTGATCAGCTACTTCTTGTTGTTTTAATCCTTTAATGTCTGATAAAAATAAAGGATCTCTATACTTTTTAGGTAGGTGTTTTAAAATACCTCTTAAACAATCTTGTTCTGTATGGGTATTTTCTGATATGGGTGTTTCAGCTTCAAAATTGGCAATTTCAAAGGTTTGATTGGTATTTTTCCAGTAATCTAAAATCGAATTTCTGGCTACAGTAAAACACCAAGATTTTAATTTAGTAATATCTTTTAAAGTATGAAGTTTGGTGTGGATTTTAATAAAAGTATCCTGTAAAATATCTTCAGCAATGGTTTTGTCTTTTACTTTGCTGATGATAAATCGTTTTAAATCTTCTGAATAAGAGGTCCAAACTTGTTTGGTAGTCATTGTTTTTATATTAAAAATGTTATTTCGACTTTAAGAGATAACTAATATTTACGGTTCTTTATAAAGTCGAAATAACAATGTAAAACTAACAGTTACAATTAGTACATGTACAGTTTGTGCAAGTACAATTTTTACAATTTCCGGTTGCACATCCTTCACAATTACACGTACATTCGTTTTTATTTTTCATCATATTTGTTTTTTATGTTCATATAATAGACTAAGAATGGTTTAAAAAGATGCATTAAATTAAAAATATTTTTTTAATTCTTTTCTAATGCTCATTGTTTTTAGTGGCGAAACATTAGAACCTCCAGTATTTCCTTTTGGAACCCAAATTTTTGTAAATAGAAGAGATGCTATAATTCTTGTTATTTGTCCGATTATTTCTTTAGCATTTTTAGTTTTTAATCCATAAACTAACATCCAATAATGACTTAAAGTATGTCTTTTTAAATGTTGCTGACCTAAAATATGTGCGTTTTCTAAATGATAAAAAGAAACTTTAAAATGGTGTTGTTTTAAGGCTATTTTGCCTAATTTTAATTGATGATAAAATGCTTTTTTTAAGTTATTTTGATGCATATTTTTTTAAAATAGACATCATTTCATCAAAAAAGATGCATTACTTAGATCTTGAACCCACAAACTGGTCTGATTTTACTTTAAACAAAACATTAAAAGTAGTTAAACTTCCATAAATTCTGGTGATGTATTGTTGCAAGTCTACTTTATCTTGATCGTCTAAAGTTTTGCTCGAATTTATCTTTTGTTCCATCACTCGAATTTTGTCTCTTACCATTACAATTTTATGAAAAAAAGTATCAATTGGTATTTCTTTATCAGCTAAATTAGCATCTGCAGGTCTAAAAATTAAGGTTCCATTTTTCCATCTGTCTGCTATGGTTGCAATTTGGGTTACATCGCTCCATTTTTGTAATAAATTTTTAAGTGATTTTTCAACTTCGTAAAAACTAATCGTGTCAACTTCGTCTTCTACAGCTTCAATTACTTCAAAATCACTATCGATATCAATAGTTTCTAAACCGTCTTTTATAAAAGTTACCCAATAATGTTTGCTAGTTACATTGGTTACTACACCTAAACCATATGTTGAGTGTTCTATTCTTGATCCTATTCCTAATAATTTCATTGTTTTTTTAATTTTAAACGAAAGATAAATAACTTATCAATGATATTAAATTATTTTATTTTCAATAATTATTGAAAGTTTAGAAATAAAGCGTATATTTGTTGTATGGAATTAGAAGCAGCAAAATTAAAATACATTCATACTTGGGGAAGTTTAGCTACTTCTTGGGGCGTAAATAAAACAATGGCTCAAGTACACGCTTTATTATTGGTGTCTACCAAACCTTTGTCTGCAGAAGATATTATGGAAACTTTACAGATTTCTAGAGGTAATGTAAATATGAATGTTAGAGCTTTAATTGACTGGGGAATTGTGCAAAAAGAATTGGTAATTGGTGAGCGAAAAGAGTTTTTTGTGGCTACTAAAGATATCTGGGAATTATTCAAACAGATTACCAAAGAGCGCAAAAGAAGAGAGGTAGAACCAGTATTAAAAGTATTGGCAGAATTACAAGAGATAAAAGATGATTCTGAAGAAGCTATGGAGTTTAAAAAGGTTTTAAACGATTTATCTAAAGTAACCACAACTGTAAATAATATTTTAGATAAAACAATAAAAGCTGATGAACACTGGCTTTTATCAAACTTTACCAAAATTGTAAAAAAGTAAAAAAATTTGACCATAAACTTTCAATTATTTCTGAAAGTTTTAAAAATAAATTATATTATGAAAACAAATATCTCAATAATGATTTGGATTAATAGGATTTTAATGTTTCCTTTTTTAATCTCTCTTATAATTTCAATTCTAGATTCAAGCTACCTATTCTATTCATTATATATTGCTTTTGCATTAGGTTGCTTTCAGGTTTTTTCGTCATTAATTACATTGTTTTACCATAAGAAATTAAAGAATTTTAAGCTTATACTTAAATATTTATTATCTGTTGTATTATATTTTTTTGGTGTTTTTTTGTTTTTTGAGTTAGAAAGTCACATTCCAATTAAAAATATAGTTATTATATTTTTTTGGATTTCTCCAATTCCTTTATCAATATTTTGGACATATATTTTAGAATCCATAAAAAAAGAATTATGAACCAATTCACTTACATATTCTATATTTTAATATCTAGTTGTATTGTAATTTATGTAGGGAATTTCTGCTACAAAAATGGAAAAATATACATTCTAAATTATTTTCCAGATGATATAAATTTTGGAAATGGAATCAATAAATTATTAAGAATAGCATACTATTTATTAAACATTGGTTTGGCAATTTGGAGCTTACATTCAATGCGTGAAATTTATAATTCAAAAGAAATGATTATAGAGGTTTCAGCAAGGTTAAGTTACATTTTATTAATAATTGGATCTCTTCATTTTCTTAATATTTATGTTGTGTATTTAATTCATAAACATTTAAAAAATCAATCAAAAACATCAATAAAGAATAACTAAAATTTTATTAATTAATATTAAATTCAACAATTATGAGCACTTCATTAGAATTAATCGCGTACATCATTTATTTGCCAATTGCAATAGGTTTAACAACAATGGTATCAGAGCATTTGTTTAAAAATAGTAAGATTTTTATGTTGGATATTTTTGGTCAGAAAATAGAAATTGCTATGGCTACAAATAAATTATTTAAAATAGGTTTTTATCTATTAAATATCGGGTTTGCATTGAGAATTATAAAAATTTCTGGATTGATAGATTATAAAGATTTAGTAGAAACTTTAAGTGGCAAAATTGGAGGTTTTTCTATTTATTTAGGAATTGTTATGATTGCTTTTATATTATTCTTTTTGAAGGGTAGAAAAGCGAGTAAAGAGAATAATAGAAAGATGGAAAAAGAAATGGTTTAACAACAAACCCCCTCAGGTTTTCAAAACCTGAAGGGGTAATTTATGTTATTATTTTGGAAGTAATGAGTCTTTCAAAATGTCATCAACATTTCCAAACTTAACACTATAATCTTTAAATTTCTCTGTTTTTAAATATTGATTAAAAGAAATCATAGAGTTGATTTCTATTTGTCTAATTAAAAAACAGTGATAATCATCAATGATTAAGTCTAATTTTTTAATATTTCTATTGAAGTACAAAAAAGTATCTATATCAATTAATGTTAAAGGTTTTATTCTATTTTTAAAGTTAAGATCTTTAGTTTCGTTATCAAAGTATTCATTTAATAATTTATTAAAACCAATAGATGAAAGAGTTTTATCTGTTACAACTAAAATAGGGTAAAATCTTAAATTTTCATACTTTTTTAAATCATCAAAAAAAGCATATTTTTTTTTAATAGTATTAGTAATATAACCAACAAGTTGTTTTATAGCTTTCTTTCTATTTTTATTTTTGTAAAATTTTTCTATTATTTCGTTTTCTATAATATTGAAATTTAAGTTAATTTTATTTGCATTAGAAAGGAAAGAGTTCTTAAATTCAAATAGCATAACTTTATTTCCATTTCTTATGTAATAATCAGGTATGCTTAAACTTTCAATTTTATTACCTTTTTCTTTGATTTTCTTTTCAGAAAATTGGATATAAGAATTTCTAAAAGTCGATTTTAACGCACTCTCTAGCAAATATTCCTCAGCAAATTCCTTACTGTATTTTTGATGAAAATTAATTTTAATTTCCTTACTGATTTTTATTAAATCGTGATAGACACCTGAGAAAAATTTATCAATTAAAAAAGTGTTGTCTAATATTAAATATTCTTCTAAATTTAATTTATAAATAGGATTAGATTTTAAGGAAATTAATTCATCCCAAGTATTTTTTTCAGTTCTTTTAGATAGGTATTCTAGTATAGTTTCTAAATCCTGGTTTTCAGAAGACCGAATGTAGTTTTCATTAATAGAAAATTTACTTAAATGGAATAATTTGTTAAAGTATTCATAGAGACTTTTTTCTTCTATTTTATTTAAAAAAATATTAACTAACTCAGAAAATTCATCTGATTTTCTAATCCATTTTTCAAAAATTAGTAATTTCAAGATTTCAGAAAAGAGTCTACTGAAAACTAAATTATCAGGCTCATATATAGACGTTAGACCTAAATAAAGGTGAAGTCTTATTTTATCAGTTTTAAACCATTTTTTAAAAACTAAGTTTTGTCTTTCATTAATTTCGTCATTTACTATTAAGTAAAGTTTGAATAAGTTTTCAAAGCTTACAGAATCCTTAATACTTTCTTGTTTTTTGTCAGTTTTTGTGAGTAATATTTGAATAGTTCTTAATGTTGCAAGTTTATTTATTATTCTAACACTACTAAAATCTATTTTTTTGATTTTAAGATCTTTATTTGAAAGATGCTTGCTGTACTCATCTAATATTTTATTCTTAAAGTTTTCATCTGATTGTATTAACCATTCTTTCAGTATAAATTTTATTTCAAAACCATCTTTGTCAGAGAATTTATAATTAAATAAATTTATATGAGAGAGTGTTTTTAAACCATCTTGGAAATTTATTTTTAATAGTAAATCCTTAACCTTAGGCTTGTCATTAAAAATATTTGAATAAGATAATTTTGTAATTATTTGTGTTGGCAATTTTTATTTAAAGTTATAAAAAAATCCACACAATTTGTGCGGATTTTATTTATAATTTATCAAAAGCCATTGCCTTCTACATATTTCGACGATACTGCCCACCAACTTTAAACAAAGCATCAGTAATTTGTCCTAAGGAACAAACTTTAGTAGCTTCCATTAATTTATCAAATAAATTTTCGTTTTGAATAGCAGCTTCTTGTAAAATACTTAATTGATGCTCAACTTCTGTTTTATGAATCGCATTCAGGTTTTCTTTGGTTTTAATTTGATGCTGCTTTTCTGTTTCAGTGGCACGAATAACCTCTGCAGGTAAAACAGTAGGCGAACCTTTAGAACTTAAAAAGGTATTTACACCAATAATAGGGAAATCTCCATTGTGTTTTAAGGTTTCATAATATAAACTTTCTTCCTGTATTTTAGAACGCTGATACATCGTTTCCATAGCACCTAAAACACCACCTCTTTCTGTAATTCTATCAAACTCTTCTAAAACTTCAGCTTCAACTAAATCTGTTAATTCTTCAATAATAAATGCACCTTGAATCGGGTTTTCGTTTTTAGCTAAACCCAATTCTTTATTAATGATTAACTGAATAGCCATTGCTCTTCTAACTGATTCTTCAGTGGGTGTGGTTATGGCTTCATCATAAGCATTGGTGTGTAGAGAATTGCAATTATCGTAAATAGCATACAAGGCTTGCAAGGTTGTTCTAATATCGTTAAAATCAATTTCTTGAGCGTGTAAAGAACGCCCTGAAGTCTGAATATGATATTTTAACATTTGTGCTCTCGGATTTGCTCCGTATTTATTTTTCATCGCTTTTGCCCAAATTTTACGAGCAACTCTACCAATAACAGCATATTCAGGATCAATTCCGTTAGAAAAGAAGAATGATAAGTTTGGCCCAAATTTGTTGATGTCCATTCCACGACTTAAATAATACTCAACATAAGTAAATCCATTAGATAAAGTCAATGCTAATTGGGTTATAGGATTTGCACCAGCTTCTGCAATATGATATCCAGAAATAGAAACAGAATAGAAATTACGAACCTGTTTTTCAATAAAATATTCTTGTACATCACCCATTAAACGCAAAGCGAATTCCGTAGAAAAAATACAAGTATTTTGTGCTTGATCTTCTTTTAAAATATCCGCTTGTACAGTTCCTCTAACTTGTGCTAACGTGTCTTTTTTTATCTGTTGATAAACTTCAGATGGTAAAACCAAATCTCCAGTTAAACCTAAAAGTAGTAAACCTAAACCATTATTACCTTCTGGTAAATCTCCTTGATATTTTGGTCTTTCTAAACCTTTATCATCATAAATTGCTGCAAATTTTGCTTCAACATCAGCCTCAAGATTGTTTTCTTTGATGTATTTTTCACAATTCTGATCAATAGCAGCATTCATAAAGAAACCTAATAACATGGGTGCAGGTCCATTTATGGTCATAGAAACTGATGTCATATGATGACTTAAATCGAAACCAGAATAGAGTTTTTTGGCATCATCTAAACAACAAATAGAAACCCCAGCATTACCGATTTTACCATAAATATCTGGTCTTACATCTGGATCATTACCATAAAGTGTAACAGAATCAAAAGCGGTAGAAAGTCTTTTTGCATCCATTCCTAAACTAACATAATGAAAACGTCTGTTGGTTCTTTCTGGGCCACCTTCGCCAGCAAACATTCTTGTTGGGTCTTCGCCTGTTCTTTTAAACGGATACAAACCTGCTGTGTAAGGGAACTCTCCAGGAACATTTTCTTGTAAATTCCAACGTAATACATCTCCCCAAGCTTGGTATTTTGGTAAAGCTATTTTTGGGATATCAGATTGCGAAAGTGATTTACTGTGTGTTTTTATGTTAATTTCTTTGTCACGAACTTTAAATGTGTAAACTGGTTTTTTGTATTTCTGAACTTTTTCTTGCCAATTTAAAATGATTTCCCAATGATGGGGATTTAAATTCATTTTTACTTTTTCGAATTGTGATATTAGCAGTTTAACAAATTGCTGATCGTCATCCTGAACTCCTGTACTGAGCGAAGTCGAAGTATGTTTCAGGATCATATCATTATCAAGTCCAGATTTCGTTAAAAGAGACTTCTCGACTGCGCTCGAAGTGACATTTGTTACTGACAAAATCGTTTGGTAAATTCCATATAATTTTTGAGCAACAATTACTTGCTCATCTACTTTATTATCATACGCTCTGTTACTTTCGGCTATTTCAGACAAATAACGAACTCTTTTTGGCGGAATTACAAATATTTTCTCAGACATGGCTGAGGTAATTTCCATTTTTGATTTTAAATCAGCTCCAGTTTTTTCAACTAATTTATCCATAATACTTTTGTACAAAGTATTCATTCCAGGATCATTAAATTGCGATGCTATTGTGCCGTAAACAGGTAAATCTTCTTGATTAATATGCCACAAATTATTGTTACGCATATATTGCTTTTTTACATCTCTAACAGCATCTAAAGCACCTCTTTTATCAAATTTATTAATGGCTACTAAATCAGCAAAATCTAACATATCAATTTTTTCTAACTGAGTTGCAGCTCCAAATTCAGGCGTCATAACATATAATGAAGTATCAGAATGTTCTATGATTTCTGTATCAGATTGTCCTATTCCAGAAGTTTCTAAAATAATTAAATCAAATTCAGCAGCTTTTAAAACTTCAACAGCTTCGTTTACGTGTTTAGATAATGCCAAATTAGATTGACGAGTTGCCAAAGAGCGCATATAAACACGAGGATTATTTATGGCATTCATTCTAATTCTATCGCCTAAAAGAGCACCACCTGTTTTACGTTTTGATGGATCTACAGAAATAATTCCAATAGTTTTTTCAGGAAAATCGATTAAAAAACGACGAACTAATTCATCAACTAAAGAAGATTTTCCTGCTCCACCAGTACCTGTAATTCCTAGAACTGGGTTAGAAGCCTCTACCAACCTCTCCAAAGGAGAGGAGTTCCAATCTTTGTTGAATATTTTTTGGAAATCTTCGTGATTGTTCTCTGCAAGTGATATTAATCTTGCAATTGTATTAACGTCTTTGTTTTTTAAATTTTCTAAAACTTTATCACTTCCTAATTCTAATAACCAATCTCCGTCTTCATTACAAACTTTCCCAATACTTTTTGAATCAGATTGGAGTTCCTTCCCTTTGGGAAGGCTAGGATGGGCTTCCGCTTTTATTACCAAATCATTTATCATTCCTTGTAAACCTAATTCTCTTCCATCATCAGGAGAATATATTCTTGTAATTCCATAATCCATCAAATCTTTAATTTCTTCTGGAAGAATTACACCACCTCCACCACCAAAAATTTTGATATGACCTGCACCTTTTTCTTGCAATAAATCGTACATATATTTAAAGTACTCATTATGACCTCCTTGATAAGAAGTCATTGCAATGGCATTTACATCTTCTTGAATTGCACAATTAACCACTTCTTCTACAGATCTATCATGGCCTAAATGAATAACTTCAACTCCTGTAGATTGTATAATTCTACGCATAATATTTATGGCAGCATCATGACCATCAAAAAGAGAAGCAGCAGTTACAATACGTACTTTATGTTTAGGTTTATAAGGAATTGTTTGTTTCATTCGTAATAAATGTTTATTTTTTGTGTTGCAATTTAAGGAATTTTCAAAATAAAGTTTAATTTTATGAATATTTAATTAAATTATTGCTTTTTGTTGCTGTGCATCATCAATTTGGCACATTTTTTGATAAATTATTGTTAAATTTAATATTATGAAAACTGTAAAATTATTATCATTATTTCTTCTAGTAGGTTTATATTCTTGTAATACAGTAAAGGTGGTTACTGATTATGATACGAAAGTAGATTTTAACCAATATAAAACCTTCGCATTTTATAAAACAGGAATTGACAAAGCTGATATTTCTAGTTTAGATAAAAAAAGAGTTTTACGTGCAATTGAATCTGAATTACTAGCTCAGGGTTTTACAAAATCTGAAAATCCAGACATGTTAGTGAGTATTTTTACAAAATCTAGAAGAAAAGTAAATATTAACCAAAATAACACTTGGGGTTATGGCTTTGGCTGGGGATGGAATCCTTATATGTGGAATGGTATGAACAATAATATTAATGTAAACGAATATACAGAAGGTACGTTGTTTATCGATTTTATAGACAAAGAAAAGAAAGAATTAGTGTGGCAAGGAATTGGTACAGGCGCTTTAAAATTAAGTAATGTAGAGAAAAAAGAAGAAAGAATTAAGCTGTTTGTAAAAGAGATAGTTTCAAGATTTCCTCCAGGACAAGAGAAAAAGTAAATGACTTTAAATCTATAAATAAAAAACTCCGAAATTTAAATTTCGGAGTTTTTATTTTTGTATCGTTTATTACTTAAAATCTAGCTAATATCTGCAGATTTAACAGTCTTAATAATTCTTCCTGCAATTTTGTAAGGATCACCATTAGAAGCTGGTCTTCTATCTTCTAACCAACCTTTCCAACCTTTCTCTACAGCAATAATTGGAATTCTAATTGATGCACCTCTATCAGAAACTCCCCAAGAGAAATCAGTAATAGCAGCAGTTTCGTGTAAACCAGTTAAACGTTGGTCGTTAAACTCACCATAAACAGCAATATGCTCGTCTACAACAGGTCTAAAAGCTTCACAAATTTTTCCATAAGTCTCTTCAGAACCACAAGTTCTTAAAACTGAGTTAGAGAAGTTTGCGTGCATACCAGAACCATTCCAGTCCATATCTTTACCTAATGGTTTTGGATGATAATCTATATAGTATCCATATTTTTCAGTTAATCTGTCTAATAAATAACGAGCAATCCAAATTTCATCACCAGCTTTTTTAGCTCCTTTTGCAAACAATTGAAACTCCCATTGTCCAGAAGCAACTTCTTGATTAATACCTTCGAAGTTTAAACCAGCATCAATACATAAATCTGCATGCTCTTCTACTAAATCTCTACCATGAGTATTTCTACCACCTACAGAACAGTAATACATTCCTTGTGGAGCAGGATAACCACCAACAGGGAAACCTAAAGGCAATTGAGTCTTTTTATCCATAATGAAATATTCTTGCTCAAAACCAAACCAGAAATCATTATCATCATCATCAATAGTAGCTCTACCATTAGAAACGTGAGGTGTACCATCTGCATTTAAAACCTCTGTCATTACTAAGTAACCATTAATTCTTGCAGGATCTGGATAGATTGCAACTGGTTTTAATAAACAGTCAGATGAACCTCCTGATGCTTGTTTAGTCGATGAACCATCAAAAGACCACATTCCTAGTTCTTCAACTGTTCCTTTGAAATCTTCATGCTCTTCTACTTTGGTTTTACTTCTCATGTTCTGAGTTGGAAAATACCCATCTAACCAAATGTATTCTAATTTAATTTTTGCCATAATTATTTATTGTGTGTGATGTTAATGATACAAAAATGGCTTTTTTTGTATTGATATCAAAAAAAATGGGGGTTAAAAATTGAAAATGAAGAGAAAATAATTTTATCCCTATTTTTTATGGGGTATATTTGTTTAAAAAATAAAAATTACCCTTTAAAAATCATATTATGTCAACAATTAGGTTTTCTGCGTTGCAAGAAATATTGAACAGAACTGCTAAAAAAGTGCTAGAAAATGAAAAAAGATCCGTTTTGTTTGGCAAAAATGTATTTAATAAACACGCTATGCAACAGTATCTTACAAGAACTGCATACGAAAGTGTAATGAATGCAATAGAAAAAGGGACAAGAATTGACCGTAAAATAGCAGATCAAGTTGCAGTGAGTATGAAAGATTGGGCAATCTCTAAAGGTGCTACTCATTATACACATTGGTTTCAGCCTTTAACAGGTGCAACAGCAGAAAAACACGATGCTTTTTTCGAATCTATAAACGGTAGTTTAGCCATAGAAAAGTTTGATGGTGAGCAATTAGTGCAACAAGAACCAGATGCCTCTAGTTTTCCAAATGGCGGAATTAGAAATACTTTCGAGGCTAGAGGTTATACAGCTTGGGACCCAACATCACCTGCATTTATTTACGAAACCACTTTATGTATTCCAACAATTTTTGTGGCATATACTGGTGAAGCATTAGATAATAAAACGCCTTTATTAAGAGCTTTACAAGCCATAGATATACACGCAACTGCAGTTTGTAAATATTTTGATAAAAATGCTACAAAAGTAAACGCAACTTTAGGTTGGGAGCAAGAATATTTTTTAATTGATGATGCACTTGCTTATTCAAGACCAGATATTTTAATGACAGGTAGAACTTTGTTAGGTCATATACCCGCAAAAGGTCAGCAGTTAGATGATCATTATTTTGGCAGCATACCAGCAAGAGCAATGAGTTTTATGCAAGATTTAGAGCAAGAATGTATGTTGTTGGGTATTCCTGTTAAAACAAGACATAACGAAGTTGCACCAAATCAGTTTGAATTAGCACCAATTTTTGAAGAAGCAAATTTAGCTGTAGATCATAATTCTTTATTAATGGATGTGATGCATAAAATCTCTAGACGCCATCATTTTAAAGTGCTTTTTCACGAGAAGCCATTTGTGGGTATAAATGGTTCTGGTAAACATAATAATTGGTCTTTATCAACCTCTGATGGTACAAATTTGTTAAGTCCGGGTAAAACACCAATGAAAAATTTACAATTCTTAACCTTTTTTGTAAACACCATAAAAGCGGTTCAAGAAAATGAAGAATTGTTAAGAGGTTCTATAGCCTCTGCGAGTAACGATCATAGGTTGGGAGCAAACGAAGCGCCACCTGCAATTATGTCTGTTTTTATTGGTAGTCAGTTATCTAGAGTTTTAGATGAGCTAGAAAATGTAACTATAGGTAAACTTTCACCGCAAGAAAAAACGGATTTAAAACTAAATATTATTGGTAAAATTCCTTTAATTTTATTAGACAATACAGACAGAAATAGAACATCTCCTTTTGCGTTTACTGGTAATAAATTCGAGTTTAGAGCAGTAGGTTCTTCACTTAACTGTGCAATACCTATGACTGTTTTAAACACCATTGTTGCCAAACAATTAAAAGAATTTAAATTAGAGGTAGATGCTTTAATAGAAGATAAAAATTTAAAAAAGGATGAAGCTGTTTTTAATGTATTAAGAGAATACATTAAAGCATCAAAAAACATTCGTTTCGAAGGTGATGGTTATGGAAATGCTTGGGAAAAAGAAGCAAAAAAACGAAAACTAAGTAATAATAAAACCACACCAGAAGCATTACAAGTAAAAATTTCTAAGAAAACAGTTGCTTTGTTCGAGGAAATGAATGTGATGAATAGTATAGAGCTAGAAGCAAGATATGAAATTCGCTTACAAGAATACACAAAACGTTTACAAATAGAAAGTAGAGTTTTAGGAGATATTGCCAGAAATCATATTGTGCCAACAGCCATTAATTATCAAAATACTTTATTAGAGAATACTAAGAATTTAAAAGAAATTTTTGGTGAAGAATATAAGAATATTGCCAAAGAGCAAATCGAATTGATTATGATTATCTCTAATCATATTACAGAAATTAATGCGTTAACCAACAAAATGATAGATGAACGCAGAAAAGCAAATAAGTTACAAGGATTAAAATCTGCACAAGCCTATTGTAATAAAGTAAAGCCGTTTTTCGATGATATTAGATATCATTGTGACAAGTTAGAAACAATGGTAGACGATAATTTGTGGCCTTTAACAAAATACAGAGAATTATTATTTACAAGATAAAATACTTTAAAGAGTCAAGTTTATAAGGTTTTGGGCGTTTTTACGGGCTTTCATTACTCGCTTTTTTCGATTTCGATTTTCATCAAATCTAAAAAGAGCTCAAACAAACCATTCAATCCCTAACGCAAATTGATAACTCAAAAGCCTGTTCTTTAAATAAACGAATAGAAACAGCAAACCTCACAGCACTAAAAACTGTGAGGTTTGTCAATAATTTATTATGTGTTTTTAATGTTTTTAGATAGTTAAAACTTTTAAAGACAAACTCATATTATTTTCAATCAAAAACCTAAATTTGCAATTCACAACACAACAAGTATGAGTCAAGAAGTTTCTAAAAGATACGCACAAAGAGGTGTTTCTGCATCAAAAGAAGATGTACACAATGCAATTAAGAATATAGACAAAGGTTTGTTTCCGAAAGCATTTTGTAAAATAGTACCAGATTATTTAACAAATGATGAAGATTATTGTTTAATAATGCACGCAGATGGTGCAGGTACAAAATCTTCTTTAGCTTATATGTATTGGAAAGAAACTGGAGATATTTCTGTATGGAAAGGCATTGCACAAGATGCTTTAATAATGAATGTTGACGATTTATTATGTGTTGGTGCAACAGATAATATTATGTTATCATCAACCATTGGTCGTAATAAAAGTAAAATTCCTGGCGAAGTTTTATCAGCAATTATAAACGGAACAGAAGAACTTATAGAAGATTTAAAAGGTTTTGGAGTTACCATACATTCAACAGGAGGAGAAACTGCTGATGTTGGTGATTTAGTACGCACAATAATTGTAGATTCTACAGTAACTGCAAGAATGAAACGTGCCGATGTAATTGATAATGCAAACATAAAAGCTGGTGATGTAATTGTTGGTTTAGAATCTTTTGGACAAGCAACTTACGAAACAGAATATAATGGAGGAATGGGTTCTAACGGATTAACATCTGCAAGACATGATGTTTTTCATAAATATTTAGCAGAAAAATATCCAGAAAGTTTTGATTCTGCTGTACCCAATGATTTGGTGTATTCTGGAAACACAAAATTAACAGATAAGGTTGCAGATTCTCCTATAGATGCTGGTAAATTAGTATTATCTCCAACAAGAACGTATGCACCAATCATCAAAGAAATTTTAAATAATTTTTCTTCGGATAAAGTACATGGAATGATTCATTGTTCTGGAGGCGCACAAACCAAAATTTTACATTTTGTAGATAATTTACACATTGTAAAAGACAATATGTTTCCAATTCCGCCATTATTTAAATTGATACAAGAACAATCAAAAACAGATTGGAAAGAAATGTATCAAGTATTTAACTGTGGTCATAGAATGGAAGTATATGTTTCTCCAGAAATTGCAGAAGACATTATTTCTATTTCAAAATCGTTTCATGTTGATGCTAAAATTGTAGGTAGGGTAGAAGCGTCAGAAACAAAAAAGTTAACGATTAAAAGTGAGTTTGGTGTTTTTGAGTATTAAAAAAATCAAACTTTAAAATATTTAAAAACCTCTAAATTATATCAATTTAGAGGTTTTTTTATGTGAAATAATTCTTAATTAGTTTTTTTGATAAGCTCCAGAAGAATAAGTTAACTCGTAACTGTGAGTGTAAATTTCAAAAACAATTCCAAAAGGATCTTCTACATAACACATTTTAAAAGGCTTATCTTTTGGGTAATATTCTCTAATTGGCATTCTTTGTTTACCACCATAAACCACAATTTTATCAATTAAATCTTCAATATTTGGGTCTTGAATACAAAAATGAAACAAACCAGTATTAAAAGGATTAAACTCTGGTGCTTCTTTAATTCCATGAGGAAAACAAAATAACTCAACTCCAACACCATCAGAAGTTGCTAAATGTGCAATTTCAAACTCTTGCCAATCGTTACCAAAAACATCAATACACATTTGGCCAATTGCAGTTTCAGCTTCTTTTTTAATAGTAGAGGGTTCCATAATAATATACCAACCCATAACTTCTGAGTAAAACTTTACAGCTTCTTTTATGTTTGGCACTGTTAAACCAATATGTGAAAATGATTTCGGGTAATTCTTATTTGTTGTCATAATATATAAATTAGATTACAAAATTAAATTATATTTACCTGTTGGGCAATAACTTACTAAAAAGTAGTATAGTTACCTAAATGAGTAAAATAATGATTATCAATAAAATAAATAATAAAAATTGAATACAAAAATTAAATGTCCTTTAAATTATACAATGAATTTAATAGGTACAAAATGGAAGCCATTAATATTGTTTCATTTATTAAAAGGTGATTTACGTTCTGGAGTTTTACAAAAACATATAGAAGGGATCTCTAATAAAATGTTTACGCAAACTGTTAGAGAATTAGAAAAAGATAAACTGGTTTTTAGAAAAGTGTATCCTGTAGTGCCTCCAAAAGTTGAATATGGTTTAACAAAAAGAGGTAAATCTTTAGAAAAAATTTTAAGAAATTTAGATAAATGGGGTTTAGAAGATTGTAAAAATCACGATTAGATTTAATTGTAGCTTACCTTTTTAAAGAGTTTTTAATTTTAATAGTATTTAGATTGCTGTTTCTTAAAAATTCAATTTACTTGTTAACTTTTAAGTGTTAATAAGTTTGTAACTTGCTGTAAATCATTGTTGTGTTGGTTTTTTTTGAAAACTTTATGACATTTATCATCTTTTAGGTTTTGTTTTTTGATGACTTTTATTTCTTCAAAATCAAATTAATCTACCTAAAACAATGAAATCTAAAACTGTAATTTCTCATCAAAAAACTTACTCAAGAGAGGAGGCTTTAAAAGCTGCTAACACCTATTTTAAAGGAGACGAATTAGCGGCTTCTGTTTGGTTAAATAAATATGCTTTAAAAGATTCTTTAGATAATATCTATGAAAAATCTCCTGATGATATGCATCAAAGAATTGCAAAAGAAATTGCAAGAATAGAACAGAAATATAAAAATCCATTAACAGAAAAAGAAATTTTCGAAGTCATTAAAAATTTCAAATATATAGTGCCACAAGGAAGCCCTATGGCCGGAATTGGAAATCCTTTTCAAATTGCTTCTTTATCCAATTGTTTTGTAATTGGTAATAATGGCGAATCAGATTCTTATGGTGGAATCATGAAAATAGACCAAGAACAAGTACAGTTAATGAAACGTAGAGGTGGAGTAGGTCACGATTTATCTCACATTCGTCCAAAAGGTTCACCAGTAAAAAATTCAGCATTAACATCAACAGGAATTGTTCCTTTTATGGAGCGTTATTCTAACTCAACCAGAGAAGTTGCGCAAGATGGTAGAAGAGGTGCTTTAATGTTATCGGTTTCTATCAATCATCCAGATGCAGAAGATTTTATTGATGCAAAATTAGAACAAGGTAAAGTTACTGGTGCAAATGTTTCTGTAAGAATAGACGATGCTTTTATGAAAGCTGTAAAAAGGGATGAAAAATACACTCAATTATATCCTACGTTTAGTAAAAATCCTTTGTATTCAAAAGAGATTGAGGCTACTAAAATTTGGAAAAAAATTGTACATAATGCTTGGAAATCTGCAGAACCAGGAATTTTATTTTGGGATACTATAATCAACGAATCTGTACCTGATTGTTATGCAGATTTAGGTTACAAAACGGTTTCTACAAATCCTTGTGGCGAAATCCCTTTATGTCCTTACGATTCTTGTAGATTATTGGCAATGAACTTGTTTTCTTATGTAGAAAATCCTTTTACTGATAAGGCTGAATTCAATTTTGAATTATTCAAAAAACATATTGTCATTGCTCAAAAAATGATGGATGACATCATTGATTTAGAATTAGAAAAAATTGATGGAATTTTAGTCAAAATTGATGCAGATCCAGAAACAGATAATGTAAAAGCAACAGAAAGAAATCTTTGGTTAAACATCAGAAAAAAAGCTTACGAAGGCAGAAGAACAGGAATAGGAATTACTGCAGAAGGAGATATGTTAGCAGCCTTAGGTATTCGTTATGGTAGCGATAAAGGAAATGAATTTTCTACAGAAGTTCATAAAATATTAGGTGTAGAAACTTACAGAGCATCAGTAAATTTAGCAAAAGAAAGAGGCGCATTTTCAATTTTTGATTCAGACAGAGAAAAAGACAATCCGTTTATTTTAAGATTAAAAGAAGCAGATAGTAAATTGTATTACGAAATGCTAGAATATGGTCGTAGAAATATTGCTTTATTAACCATTGCACCAACAGGAACAACAAGTTTAATGACCCAAACTTCTTCTGGAATTGAGCCTGTTTTTATGCCAGTTTACAAGCGTAGAAAAAAGGTAAACCCTAATGATAAAGGTGTACGCGTAGATTTTGTTGATGAAGTTGGTGATTCTTGGGAAGAGTATGTTGTTTTTCATCATCGTTTTAAACAATGGATGCAAGTAAATAATATAGATACCACTAAAAATTTTACGCAAAAAGAGATTGATGAATTGGTGAAAAAATCGCCTTATTACAAAGCTACATCAAACGATATTAATTGGGTAAGTAAAGTAACTATGCAAGGCGCAATTCAAAAATGGGTAGATCATTCCATAAGTGTAACTGTAAATTTACCAAATGATGTTACAGAAGATTTGGTTGGTGAATTGTATTTAAAAGCTTGGGAAGTTGGTTGTAAAGGTGTTACTGTTTATAGAGATGGTTCGCGTTCTGGAGTTTTAATTTCTGCGGATGACAAAAGTGATGAAAAAACAATAAATTCAGGGTTTCCTAAAAAAAGGCCTACTGAATTAGAAGCAGATGTTGTTCGTTTTCAAAATCAAAAAGAAAAATGGATTGCTTTTGTGGGTATTTTTGATAATAAACCCTACGAAATTTTTACAGGTTTAGTAGATGATGAAGATGGAATTTTAATTCCACGTTCAGTAGAAAATGGATTGATTATTAAAAGTAAAGATGAAAAAGGAGTTTCTCGTTACGATTTTCAATATAAAAATAAAAGAGGTTATAAAACTACCATAGAAGGCTTGTCTCATAAATTTAACCCAGAGTTCTGGAACTATGCAAAATTAATTTCAGGAACGTTAAGACATGGAATGCCTATTGATAAAGTAATAGATTTAATACAAAGTTTACAGCTAAATTCAGAGTCTATTAATACATGGAAAAATGGAGTGCAAAGGGCTTTAAAACGTTATGTAGAAGATGGCACAAAAGCCAAAGGACAAACTTGCGATAATTGTAATTCTACAGATTTAATTTATCAAGAGGGCTGTTTAACTTGCCAAGAATGTGGTTCTTCAAAATGTGGATAATCATTGATTATAAAAAAAACTTCAAATATTCATAATATTTGGAGTTTTTTATTGCAAAATGAAATAATTTAAAGCTTAAAATCGATTTAAAAATAAAGATTTAATTTGTTTTTATAATATTGTATCTTAGTAGATAATAATAGGTTACAAAAAAAAGGCGATTTTATGAGTAGTATAACTTCAAATGAGAAAGGAAATGAGGATTTTGAAAAACAAGAAGCAAATAAGATAATTCAACGTCAACTACGTTTTCAAAATTTATTAATTAGTATTTCTACAAAATATATTAATTCAGATTTATCAAATATCGATGAATTGGTGAATACTTCTTTAAAACAAATAGGCGAGTTTGTTCAAGCAGACAGAAGTTATGTTTTTTCTTATGATTTTATAAATAATACTTCTAGTAATACTTATGAATGGTGTGCAAAAGGTATTATTCCAGAAATTGAGAACTTACAAAATCTTTCTATAGAATATATTACACATTGGTTAGATGCACACAGAAAAGGACAGGCTTTTTATGTAGAAGATGTAAGTAAATTGCCTAAAGATGGTGATTTAGGTTTGCGAGCTATTTTAGAGCCTCAAGGCATACAAAGTTTAATAACGATACCTAAAATTAAAAACAATGAATTAATTGGTTTTATAGGTTTCGATTCTGTAAGAAAAATTAATAAGTATACAGAAAACGAACAAGAAATACTTTTTGTTTATGCCAATATGTTGGTTAATGTAATTCAACGAAAAGAACATGAAGAGGTTATTAGAAAACAAGAAGAGAAAAAAGAAGAGTTGTTAAAAAGCCTTTCCCATCAAAACGATGAGTTAAATAAATATGCGCATGCAGTATCTCATGATTTAAAAGCACCTTTAATCAATGTTCAGACCTTAATAGATTGGTTTATAGAAGATCATAAAGATACTATACAAGAAGATTTTTCTGAGCTTTTAAAAGAAATTTCTCTAAATGTAGAGAAAATGAATTTGCTAATTAAAGGGATTTTAGATTATTCAACAATAGATCGATTAGAAAACGACGACAGAGATATCGATTTTAATTCACTGTTAAATGGTGTTTTAAAAAGTCTTAAAATTCCAGAACATATTACCATTAAAGTTCATGAAAACTTACCAACTGTATATGGTAACATTTGGCGGTTTAAGCAAGTTTTTGTCAATTTAATAGATAATGCAATTAAATACAGTAATAAAGAAAAAGGAATAATAGAAGTTGGTGTAACAGATAAAAATGAATACTATGAGTTCTTTGTAAAAGACAATGGAATTGGCATTAATTCTGATTATTTTGATAGAATATTTAAGGTATTTACCAAGTTAGAAAGTACCAGTTTATCTTCTGGTGTAGGCTTATCTATTGTTAAAAAAATAGTAAATTATTACAATGGTAAAATTTGGATTGAAAGTGAATTAGGCTCAGGAACAACTTTTTATTTTACAATTTTAAAGTAATAACAGTTGTATTTTTAAAAAGAATTTTTAGTCTTTTCAAAAATAAAATCAATTCTAAAATCTTCAGCAGAAACAGAAGCTTTTAACTGTTTGTTGTCTAAAATGTATTTTATTCTATTAGGGAATTCATTTTTCGGGTTTTCGCAAACAAAAGAAGTGTCTGTCTGTTCTGTAAATTTAAATAAAGTTGGTTTTTCATTTACACCTTTAACCTCTAAATACAAAGTGTCTTTAATGGTTATAATACTCAAAATTTCTTGAAAAGACCTTTTTTTACCTTTCATTGTATAACCCATTCCTACTAAATTAGTATTCCACATTTCATAAGTTTGGCTACCAGGTTTATCATTTAAACGTTTCCATTCACCAATTAAAAAAGTAGGTTTTTGTGTTTTGTTGATATTACTATTACAAGAAAATATCAATAAAAACGAACATAAAATAAGTAGCTTTTTCATAAAAAAAAGATAGGTTTTTTCAAATATACCTATAAAAATTGTAAATTCGCAATCCAAGAAAAGAGGACAAGATGTTAGATAAATTAAGAATTGTAAAACAACGTTATGATGAGGTTTCTGATTTAATTATTCAGCCAGAAATCATTATGGATCAAAAACGTTATGCACAATTAATGAAAGAGTATAAAGATTTAGGTGATGTTGTTAAGAAAGGTGATGAATACAATACTCTAATGAACAACATAGAAGAAGCAAAAGAAATTATTGCTGATGGTTCTGATGCTGAAATGTCAGAAATGGCAAAAATAGAGATTGATGAAGCTAATACTCGAATTCCGCAATTAGAAGAAGAAATTAAATTCTTGTTAATACCTAAAGATCCAGAAGATTCTAAAAATGCAGTTGTAGAATTACGTGCAGGTACAGGTGGTGATGAAGCTAGTATTTTTGCAGGAGATTTATTTAGAATGTACACAAAATATTGCGAAGGTAGAGGTTGGAAAGTTTCTACTGTAGATTATTCTGAAGGTACAAATGGTGGTTTTAAAGAAATTCAATTTGAAGTAAATGGAGATGACGTTTACGGAATTTTAAAATTCGAAGCTGGCGTGCATCGTGTACAAAGAGTACCACAAACAGAAACACAAGGTCGTGTGCATACTTCTGCAGCAACTTGTATGGTTTTTCCAGAGGCAGAAGAATTTGATGTAGAGATTAATCCAAAAGAAGTAAGAATCGATTTTTTCTGTTCTTCAGGACCTGGAGGTCAGTCTGTAAATACTACATATTCTGCTGTTCGTTTAACGCATATTCCTACAGGTTTAGTGGCTCAGTGTCAAGATCAAAAATCGCAACATAAAAATAAAGAAAAAGCATTTAAGGTTTTACGTTCTCGTTTATACGATTTAGAATTGGCTAAAAAACAAGCAGAAGATGCTTTAAAACGTGGTTCTATGGTTTCTTCTGGAGATAGAAGTGCAAAAATTAGAACGTACAATTATGCACAAGGTCGTGTTACAGATCACAGAATTGGATTGTCTTTATACGATTTGCCTAATATTATGAATGGCGATATTCAGAAAATTATTGATGAATTAATGTTAGCAGAAAACACAGAAAAATTAAAAGAATTAGGAGACGGAATTTAATCTTCCTTTTCTTTCAAAATATCTAAAATCTCAAAATGAAAAATTTTGAGATTTTTTATTTGAGTTAATTTTTAATTGATATGAATCAATAAAGATTGCACCTTCCTTGTACTTTTGAAGTAACAAAAAAATAAATTATGATTGCTACAAAAATATTAGGACTTACTGCTGCAGTAAGTAAAAGTAAAAAACTAAAAATTGCTTTATTATTAGCTGAAGTAGCATTATTTGCCTTCGCTCTTAGAAAAGATAAAGATATAGATAAAAAAATGCTTGAAAAAAACTAAATTGCTAAAAGAAATTAAAAATTAATTATTTACGATTCCCCCTGTTATTATATTAAGATATTAATTAAACATGTAAATCATTAATTTATTACGAACAATATGGCTTCAAATTATTCTGAAAAGATATTTTGAGGCTATATTTTTGTTAAGAATACTCAGAAGTTAACTCATCTGTGATAAAACCATCTTCTAAGGTTTGTATAACGCCTAAAGCAGCTCTTTCTCCAGAAATTATTGCAGCGTTTAATGAACCATTTAAAAGTTGATCTCCAGCTAAAAATAAGGTAGATTTTAACTTGGTTTCTGAACTCGAAATTTCGTATTGTAAATTAGTTGTTGCTGGTAAAGCTTTCTTAATTTTATAGTGTTTGATAAACTTTTTTACATCTATGCCACAAAGTATTTTTAAATCTTCGGTTACTTTTAAAATTAAATCTAAATCATTTAATGAATGATTTTTTACTACGGTTACAGAAAGTAAATCTTTATCAGTTTTGTTTGATGAAGGTAAACTTGTATAATAAAAAATATTATTAATAAGTGCATTTTCATCAGCAATTAAACCAATTAAAGGTTTTTTTATAACTCTTTCATTAGTCTCAAAATATAAGGTGTCACAACTTGTCCAAGTAGTTTCTTGGTTTTTTAAGTTGCTAACTAATGGACTAGCATCAGTGGCGATAATGGTAATATGACTTTCAATTTTATCACCATTGTCTAAGATAATTTCTTTGTCCTTTACTTCTTTTACAAATGTATTAAACTTAAACGTTGTGTTTTTTAATTTGGCTTTTAACTGATTAGGGATTTCTTGAATTCCGTTTTTAGGTACAGCTGCAAATCCATTACCAAACATTTTATAAACAAATTCAAACATCCTGCTAGGAGTTGCTAAATCTGGTTCAAGGAAAATTCCGCTAAAAAAAGGTTTAAAAAAATCATTGATAATTTCTTTAGAAAAACCAAAACTTTGCAAATATTTTAAAGTCGATGTTTCATCAGTATTAAATATTTCATGAATGGTTTTCTTTTTTAAAATTGTGTTTAATTTTAAGATTTTTGTTTTGTCAGAAAAATTACCAATAGATGAAAAAAGCGTAGGAATTAACAAAGAAAAATTTCTTAAAGGATCTCCAATTGTTTGCGATTTACCATCTTTAAAAATTGCAGCACCAGGTAAAAACTTTTGTAAATCTAAAGCATCGTAATTCAAATATTTTTTTGCAGCTGGATAAGAAGTTAATAATACTTGAAATCCTAAATCTAAATTATGACCTTTAATCATTTCAGATTTTACACGCCCACCAACAGAATCTGAAGCTTCTAAAATTGTAGGATGATATCCGTGATTTTCTAAAATCTGAGCCGCAATTAAACCACTAATTCCTGCACCAATTATATTTATTTTATACGCTGATTTTTTCATTTTCTTTTTTCTTTAAATAAGAACCAATTATTCTCTGAATATCTCTGTTGTCTTTTTGGGGTTGTACAAAAAACTGATAATCTTCTGGATTAGTTAATTGTTTGGCTTGATCAATATCGACATAGCCAAAACCTTTGTATATTCCGTCTAAAATTAAGGCAAAACCAACTTCATTTTCAGTTCTTCCAGTTTCTTTAATTACCAAATTTTCGGCTCCAATTCCAATAGATTTTATCGCTTCTTTTACGCGTAAGTTATAATCTTCTACAGACTCTTTATCGCAACAAATACCTTTACATTCTTTAATTTGATAATGAAAACAAGTAGTAACATTGGTTTGTAAATGACAATATTTTGGACACAATTCAAATTCTTTACACAGATATTCTAAATGATTTCTAACTTCAGAAACATTGTAATATTTGGTTAACGCATTTGGCACTAGTTTTAAACGATTATAAGCCAAGTGTAAAATTCCTTTTTTGTCTTCGTAAGAAAATAAGCCTATAGCTTCTCCAGATTTTCTCTGAGCTCTATTGTATTTTGGGTAAATATGTTTTATTTCTGATGATTCATACAAAAGTGCTAGTAATTCACTGCCAGTTTCTACGTAAGAAATATCTGCAGTTTCTATACACATATTCTGTTCTTTCTTTTTTTTATCGTAAAAATGACTGATAACTCTCTGTTTTATATTATTAGCCTTACCAACATAAATAACTTCTTTGGCTAAATTTTTAAAATAATAAACGCCAAAAGTTTCGGGTAAATTGTCAACTACTTTTTTGTCTAAAAGTGGAGGTAAAGTAGCTTGTCGCGAACGCGGATTTAAAAAAGAATTGATAATAAAATTATCATCTCTTTCAATTAATCTTCTAAACAATTCTGTAGTAGCTTCAGCATCTCCTTTTGCTCTGTGTCTACCATTAATTTCAATGTTTTCATCAGTACAAATATTACCTAAACTATAAGAATTTAAACCAGGTATTATTTTTCTTGATAAACGAACTGTACAGAGTTTTTTGCGCTTAAAATCGAAACCTAAACTTTTGAATTCTGCCTGAATAATATTATAATCGAAGTTTACATTATGAGCTACAAAAATGGTGTTTTCTGTAATTTCTGCTACTTTTTTTGCTATCTCATAAAACTTAGGTGCATTTCTAACCATTGCATTTGTAATGCCAGTTAGATTGGTAATAAAAGGAGGTATATTTTGCTCTGGATTTACTAAGGATGTAAACTCATCTACCACAACTTTGCCATCAAAAACAAAAATGGATATTTCAGTTATTTTCTGACCTTTATATCCATTTCCTGTGGTTTCTATGTCTACGACTGTGTATAGCAATTATGCAATTATATTTTTTAAATCTGCAATAGTTTCTGTTGGGTTTTCTGCTCCAAAAACATAACTACCAGCCACTAAAACATTAGCGCCAGCTTCTATTAATTTGTTTGCGTTTTTGTTGGTAACCCCACCATCTATTTCTATTTGGCAAGAAGACTCTGTAAACTCAATTAAGTGTCTTAATTGACTCACTTTTTTATAAGTATTTTCTATAAATGATTGTCCGCCAAAACCTGGATTTACACTCATAATACAAACTAAGTCTAAATCTGCAATAATGTCTTCTAAAACTGCAATTGGTGTATGCGGATTTAAAGCAACTCCTGCTTTCATTCCTGCAGCTTTTATGGCTTGTATTGTTCTATGTAAATGTGTACAAGCTTCATAATGTACAGTTAAAATATCGGCACCTAAATCTGAAAAAGTTTGTATGTATTGGTCTGGATTTACAATCATTAAATGTACATCAATTGTTTTTGTAGCGTGCTTGTTTATTGCTTTTAAAACTGGCATTCCAAAAGAAATGTTTGGTACAAAAACGCCATCCATAATATCAATATGAAACCAATCTGCTTCACTATTGTTTACCATTTCTATGTCTTTTTGCAAATTGGCAAAATCTGCCGCTAAAATTGAAGGTGCAATTAAATTACTCATTAGTTTATTACTGTTTTTTGCAAAGATAATTAATTAGTTAATGAACTTAGTTTGAATTAAATCAAAATCTTTAGCAAACAAGTTTAGCCCTGATTGAACGATTTGTTTGAGCTCTTTTTGTTTTTTTACAAAAAAGCGAGTAGTGAAAGCAGGAAATAGCTTCAAATAAAAAAAAACTCCCAAAAATGAATTTGAGAGTTTTAAATTTTATAAATTTTTAATGATTAACCTAAGTAAGTCATTAAAATTTTAGATCTAGAAGTATGTTTTAATCTTCTAATTGCTTTTTCTTTAATTTGACGAACACGTTCTCTTGTTAAATCGAAAGTTTCACCAATTTCTTCTAATGTCATTGGTTGGTGTTCACCTAAACCAAAGTATAATTTTACAACATCTGCTTCTCTAGGAGTTAATGTTTCTAAAGCTCTGTTAATTTCAATTCTTAAAGATTCGTGTAATAAAACACGATCTGGATTTGGAGACTCACCAGAGTTTAAAACATCGTATAAATTAGAATCTTCACCTTCAATTAATGGTGCATCCATAGATACGTGACGTCCAGAATTTTTCATAGATTCTTTTACGTCATTAACAGTCATGTCTAATTTCTTAGCAATTTCTTCTGCAGAAGGAGGACGCTCGTTTTCTTGTTCTAAGAAAGCGTACATTTTGTTAATTTTATTAATAGAACCAATTTTGTTTAAAGGTAAACGTACAATTCTAGATTGTTCTGCTAAGGCTTGTAATATAGATTGACGAATCCACCAAACAGCATAAGATATAAATTTAAAACCACGAGTTTCATCGAAACGTTTTGCAGCTTTAATTAAACCTAAATTACCTTCATTAATTAAATCTGGTAAAGTTAATCCTTGATTTTGATATTGTTTTGCAACAGATACAACAAATCTTAAATTGGCTTTGGTTAATTTTTCTAATGCTCTTTGATCACCAGCTTTAATTAACTGTGCCAATTCTACTTCTTCATCTGCAGTAATTAAATCTACTTTACCTATTTCTTGTAAATATTTGTCTAGGGATGCAGTTTCTCTATTAGTAACCTGCTTGGTAATTTTAAGTTGTCTCATCTAATTCTCTCTGACTTTTTAAAGGATTAATGTATTGCTACAACTTATTATACGTAACAACTTATATAAATGTTACAAAATGCTTCATTTTTTTTTAAAAGATTAAAAAGATACATTCAACGTGTTAAAATTACTGATTAGCTTTTTTTTAAAAATTCTTGTGACTTATTACTTTCTTTTGTGTCTTAAAGATAATCAATATTGAAAACAAGTACTTTAGATAAGTTAACAGACGAAGAATTGGTCTTTAAAATAGTAGAAACAAACAACTCGCAATTGTTTGCTCTCTTATATGATAGATTTTCTAAAGTAGTTTATAATAAGTGTTATGGTTTTGCTAAAAGTAAAGAAGAGGCAGAAGATTTAACTCACGATGTTTTTATTCGATTATTTATTAAGTTAAAAACATTTAAAGGAAACTCTAAGTTTTCTACTTGGTTATATTCCTTTACGTATAATTTTTGTGTGAATTATGTGCAAAGAAATAATCATAAAAAACAAGAAAAAGTAACTGTAGTTACTGATGTTATTAAAGACGATGAAGTATCTCAAGAAATTGATGATGCTGCATTATTTGAATTAAAGTCAGATAAATTAGCCAAGGCTCTAGATTTAATGGAGCCCAAAGATAAGATGATTCTTTTAATGAAATATCAAGATGATATGAGTATTAAAGAAATTAAAGAGGCTTTAGATATTGGTGAAAGTGCAGTAAAAATGCGTATTAAAAGAGCTAAACAAAAAGTGGTAAGT
Organism: Polaribacter reichenbachii; assembly: GCF_001975665.1. Classification (NCBI taxonomy): domain Bacteria; kingdom Pseudomonadati; phylum Bacteroidota; class Flavobacteriia; order Flavobacteriales; family Flavobacteriaceae; genus Polaribacter; species Polaribacter reichenbachii. Next base: position 1,997,501 of record NZ_CP019419.1, read on the forward strand.
ATTTACGGCGAATTATAAAATATGGGGAATCCCTTTAAGAAAATATTGCATCATTATGAAGTGCCAGAAGTACTCAAAGAAAAAGTGCTGAATGACATTAATATGATAAAGCTAACAATTGATGTTGCTGATTTGTTTTTGGTGAAATACCCAAATACAATTGGCGATATTTTGGGTGCTAATAATCCCAAAAAAGAAGATAACTAACTAATAATACAGCAAAATGAATTCTCTATTAATTTCACTACAATCAGACTTTGATTTTAGTTTCTTGCAAAATCTGTGGTATGATTTTGTTAATTTTTTACCTCAATTATTAAAAGGACTTGCTTTTTTAATAATTGGTTGGCTTTTTATTAAATTTATTCTTTACATCATAAAAAAAGCTTTAGGCCTAACAAATATAGATGCCTTACCAGAAAAATTAAATGTCGATGAAATTTTTGGAAGTAACTCTGTAAAAATTCAGCCTACAAAAATTATTATTACAACTATAAAATGGATTTTAATTTTTGTTTTTGTAATTGTAGCTTCTGAATTATTAGGTTTAAAAATGGTTTCTGAGCAATTAAGTAACTTAATTGCCTATTTACCTAAACTAATAAGTGCATTAATTATTTTTGCAGTAGGTATTTATTTAGCAAATTTGGTTAAAAAGGCAGTAGCAAGTATGTTTGCTTCTTTAGAGTTAACAGGAGGCAGTTTAGTTGGTAACATTGTTTTTTACTTAATTGCAGTAATAGTAAGTGTTACAGCGTTAAATCAAGCAGGTATTAACACAGATTTGATTACTAATAATTTATCTATTATATTTGCGTCGATTTTAGCAGCTTTTACCATTTCTTTTGGCTTAGGATCTAGAGATATAATAAAGAGACTTTTGTTTGGATATTACTCTAGAAAGAACTTACAAGTAGGAAATAAAATAAAAACTAAAAATTATGAAGGAATTATACAGTCAATTGATAATATTTCAGTAATTTTAAAGGTCGAAAATAAAACAATTATTATTCCTGTAAAGGAAATCGTAGATAACGAGATTGAAGTGTTGCATTAGCAAGACTTAAAATCTGATAGAAAGTTGGGGGACTATCTATCATGCGTGAGTTAATCACAAAAAAAGAGACCGTTTTTTAACGGTCTCTTTCCTTTTATATAATACTATATTCTATTTAGTTTTCTTAAAAAAGACCATTTATTTGTGCATCAATTCTGTCAATAATATATCCTAAATCTTCTTGATTAGAAACAAAATCTAAATTATCTACATCTATTACTAATAGTTTACCTTTTGTGTAAGTAGAAATCCAAGCTTCATAACGCTCATTAAGTCTACTTAAATAATCGATGCTTATAGAGTTTTCGTAATCTCTACCACGTTTATGAATTTGCCCAACTAAGGTAGAAATATCTGCTCTTAAATAAATTAACAAATCTGGTGGTTGTACTAAGTTTTCCATCAACTCAAATAAAGAACTATAATTACCATAATCTCTATTGGTCATTAAACCCATTGCGTGTAAATTTGGTGCAAAAATATGAGCATCTTCGTAAATGGTTCTGTCTTGTATAATGTTTTTACCAGTTTCTCTTAATTCTAAAATTTGTCTAAAACGACTGTTTAAAAAGTAAACCTGTAAATTAAACGACCAGCGTTCCATTTCTCCATAAAAATCATCTAAGTAAGGGTTTTCATCTACAGACTCAAAATGGGGTTTCCAATTAAAATGTTTGGCTAAAAGTTTGGTTAGGGTGGTTTTGCCAGCACCAATATTTCCCGCAATTGCAACGTGCATATACTAAAATTATAAAAATTGAATAGAACTGCTAAATTATAAAAATTAAAGTTTTAAATAGTTAACAAATCAATTTATATCCAAAACCTCTAACATTTAAAATTTGAATGTTGGTGTCTTTCTTTAATTTTTTTCTGAGTTTACTTATAAAAACATCCATACTTCTGGCATTAAAAAAGTCGTTATTACCCCATAATTTGTTTAGAATAAAAGTTCTATCTAAAACTTCGTTTTTCTTTTCAAAGAGATAAAAAAGTAATTGAGCTTCTCTGTGAGTTAAGGTCTCTACAGCATTAGAATGTGCTAATGTTTGTTTGGTGAAATTAAAAATATATTCGCCAATTTTAATTGTTTCAACATTTGTTTTTAATTCAATTCTATTGAGAAGCGCTTTAATTCTAACAATTAGCTCTTCCATAGAGAATGGTTTTTTTAAATAATCATTACCACCAAGATTAAAACCATCTAAAACATCGCTAGTTTGCGATTTTGCTGTTAAAAAAATAATAGGAATTCCTTTGTTTTCTTGCCTTATTTCTTTGGCTAAAGTAAAACCATCTTTTTTAGGCATCATTACATCTAACACTAAAATGTCTGGTTTTTCTGTTTGATAAATTTTGTAAGCTTCTTCGCCATTTTCTGCGTGAAAAACTGTAAAATCTCTAGTTTCTAAGCTTTCTTTTACAATCATTCCTAAACTAGCTTCATCTTCTGCTAAAAGTACTTTTATTTTAGACATTGGGTATGGTTGTTTTAAAAATGGTTTGGTTTTTATCCGAAGAAAGAAAAATACTCCCAAAATGTTTTTCGATGATTTTTTTACAGTAATATAATCCAATTCCAAAACCTTTTACATCGTGCGTATTTCCTTTTGGTACTCTGTAGAATTTATCAAAAATCTTTTCTTGCTGATTTTTTTCAATGCCATTTCCATCATCAGCAATTGTTATTTCTGTTGAGTTTAAAATTGAATTTATATTGATGTCTATTGTGTTTCCACCATATTTTATGGCATTATCAATAAGGTTAGAAATTACATTTTCAAAATGAAAAACATCTACATTTAAATAAATAGGTTGCAAGTTCCATGAAAAGTTAAGTGTTTTTTTGTTTGCTAGTAATTGATGTTTATGCACTAATTTCTCTGTCATTTCTACCACATCAATAGTTTCTTTTTTTAAGAGTAATTGTTCGCTATCTAAAGTTGCGGTTTCTAACAATTTTTCTACCATTTGATGTAATTTTTTTAACTGAATTGATGACATAGAAAGGTATTTTTTTGTTTTTTCTTTATCTTCTAAAACATTAAAATTTTCTATGGCTTCTATGGCTGTAGAAACTGTGGCAATTGGTGTTTTAAATTCGTGTGTAATATTGCTGATTAAGTCGTTTTTTATGGTTGCTAACTCTTTTTGTTGATTAATGGTTTTTAACAAATAGAACAGGCAAGAAATAATTAAAAGAGATAAAATTAACGATAGAAAAATACCGCCAAAACTTCTTTTTAAAGCTTCGTAACTTGGGTTGCTGTAATATAATTTATATGCTTGATTGTCTTTTAAATAAGTAGATTTTGAGTTTACAGAAAAATTTTCATCAACCAAAGTAGTATCTTTTGTTCTTTTAAAAATAGTGTCTTTTTTTAAATGATAAAAGCTCGTTTTTAAGTTGATGCCTTTTGTACTTAATTGATTTTCTATTAAAGAATCAATTTTATGATAATCTAAAGATTGGTCTAAAAAAGAAATAAATATTGGTTTTAGGTTGGTCATTAGCTTTAAACTATCTGCAGCAGCTTTTCCTTTGTAGTATTTTACAGAAGATTTTTTGCCACTTTCATCAAAATGAACTCCGTTTTTATTATCGGTAAATTGGGTAAATGATTTAATTTTATCTGTGTTGCTTTGTGATAGTTTAATAGAATCTTGCTTATTATTTAATTCAGTTATCAATTCTTTGGTGTCTAGCATCATAGAATCTATTTTTTCTTGAGAAAAATTTTCATCCGAAGAAATTTGAATACTATTAATGGTAAATTTTGCTTGGTCTGTTTTAGTTCTGCTTTTTTTTAGTTTTTTAATGATAGAGTCAAAAGAATTATCAACAGAAACTTTTACATCCTTGTCGTTATTGTTAGACTTTATTATGGTAAGAAAATCGTTTTTTGCCAAAGTTGAAAAATATTCTTCTACAGCATTGTCTAAACTTAATTGAATTTCATTAGCAACGCGTTGTTTGTTTTCTTCGTAGTTTTTATAATTCCAATAGCATTGAACTGCAATTGTTGTAATAATTGTGGTGGTTATAAAATAAAAAATCCATTTGTGTTTCTGGGTATTCATAGTTCAAAGATAATCAGTAAAAATTATAAAATCAGTGGGTTAACACTCGTTAACATTCGTTAACCTAAATAACAATATTTCAATTGCATCTTTGTGGTGTAGTTATAAATCATCAAAAACAAATAAATTATGAAAACTATTATTATAATTCTTACAATATGTTTTGCTTTTTCTTTAAATGCACAAAATTTTACAGGTAAAGCAATTTATAAAACAAGCAGAAAATCGAATTTTAAAATCAATAATGAAAAAGGTGTAGATGATAAAATGCAAGAGGAATTAAGAAAAAGAATGCAGAAAATGAATCAGAAAACATTCACTTTAGAGTTTAATAAAACAGCATCTATATATAAAGAAGAAGTAAAATTAGATGCACCAAAACCGCAAGTTGGTGGTAATCAAATTGTGGTAATGTCTTTTGGAGGCTCTGGTAGTGGTAGTGTGTATTATAAAAATATTCAAGAAAAGCGCTATGTTAATCAAACAGAAATACAAGGAAAACGTTTTTTAATAAAAGATTCTTTACCAAATTACAATTGGCAATTAACTTCAGAAACTAAAAACATAGGTAATTACACTTGCTACAAAGCTATTTACACAAGAGAGCAAGAAAGTACAAGTATGAGCTTTATAAATGGAGAAACTAAAGAAGAGAAAAAAACAGAAACTATTGTTACAACAGCTTGGTATACACAACAAGTACCAATAAGTAATGGACCAGATGATTACCAAGGTTTACCTGGTTTAATTTTAGAGATTAATGATGGAAAGAGAATGATTGTTTGTACTGAAATTGTTTTAAATCCATCAGAAGAAATAAATTTACAAGAACCAGAAAAAGGTAAAGTTGTAGATCAAAAAAAGTTTGATGAGATTCAAGAACAGAAATCTAAAGAGATGATGGAGAAGTTTAAAAGCAGAAATGGTTTTGATATGGGCAATGGAGTTAGAGTAAAAATAGGAGGGTAGAGTTGTTAAAGTTTTCCCAATGCTTTTAAACTTTTAAACCTTTTTTAAGTCATACTGACCATATAACCGATATTTTTACAAAAAAATAGAAATGATGAAATCAGTATTTACTTTCGTATTAGTTTTAGCAACTAATATTTTATTTTCTCAAAACGACTTTCAGGGTAAAGCAACTTATATGTCTAAAACCACTATGGATATGAGTAGGTTTGAAGGAAGAAGTGAGCAAGAGAAAAAACAGATTATGGCTCGTATGAAAAACTTTTTAGAAAAAACCTACACCCTAAGTTTTAATAAAACAGAATCTGAATTTAAAGAAAATATAAAATTAGATGCTCCTGGAGGATCTTCTGGTCGAAGATGGGGTGCAAGTAATGGTAAAGGCTCTATTTACAAAAATTTAAAAGAGAAAGAAATGATTGAAGACGTAGAAATGTTTAGTAAACGTTTTCTTGTTGTTGAAGAAATGGAACAACCGAAATGGGAATTAAGTACAGAAACTAAAAAAATTGGACAATATACTTGTTATAAAGCAACTTTAGTAAAAGTAGATACAAGTGTAGATTTTGGAAGCATTTTTGGTAGAAGAGGTAGAGGTGGAGCTCCAAAGAGCGATAATAAAGAAGAGGAAAAAGAACCAGAAGTTAGAACTTTAGCAGTTACTGCTTGGTATACACCACAAATACCTGTTAGTTCTGGGCCAGACTCTTACTATGGTTTGCCAGGTTTAATTTTAGAATTAAATACGGGCAAAACTACAATGTTGTGTACAGAAATTGTATTAAATCCTTCTGAAGATTTAGAAATTGATAAGCCTAAAAAAGGTAAAAAAGTTAACAGAGAGGAGTATAATAAAATTATTAAAGTAAAAACAGACGAATTAAAAGAGCGCTTTCAAGGTGGTAATAGAGGTGGAGGTAGAAGATTCTAAAATTCTATAACTAACTTTTTTTAATTAAATTCAAACAAATCAAACATGAAAAAAATATTACTATTCACCATTTTAATGGTGTCATGGGTTTCTACTGCCCAAATTACTTTAAAAGGTGTTGTTAAAGATTCTATTGGTGAACCATTAGAAATGGCAAATGTTATTGCCTTAGATACAGTTGCAAAAACAATTAGCTCTTTTGGTTTTACAGATGCCAATGGTAACTTTAAATTAGATTTAAAACGAAATACTACTTACAATATAAAAATTAGTTATGTAGGTTTTAAAGAAATTAGCGAGTTTATTAAAACCAAAGAAACTAATATTACAAAGAACTATACAATGTTCGAAGACAATATGTTAGATGGTATTAATATTGTTGCAAAAATGCCAGTAACTATTAAAGGAGATACTATTGTATATAATGCAGATTCTTTTAAAAATGGTTCAGAAAGAAAGTTGAAAGACGTTTTAGATAAATTACCTGGAGTAGAAATTAACGATGATGGGCAAATAGAAGTAGAAGGTAAAGCTGTAGAAAAAATAATGGTAGATGGTAAAGAATTTTTTAGTGGAGATACTAAATTAGCCACAGAAAACATCCCTTCTAATGCAGTTGATAAAATTCAGGTTTTAAGAAATTATGGTGATGTTAGCCAATTAAGTGGGGTACAAAATAACCAAGATAGAGTTGCTATTAACATTAAATTAAAAGAGGGTAAAAAGAACTTTTGGTTTGGAGATGTTTTAGCGGGTGCAGGAGATTCGCCAGATACAGGTTTGTATTTATTTCAGCCTAAATTATTCTATTACACACCTAAATATACCATCAATATTATTGGTGATGTAAATAATATGGGCGAGGTTGTAATTAGTAGAAGAGATGCAAGAAGCTTTGGTGGTAGTTTTCAAAGTCAAAGTCCATCTAATGGAACCAACATTAATATTGCAGATGCAGGTATTGGTTTCTTAAACGCAAGTACCAGAAATGCAAATAGAATAGAAACTAAATTAGGAGCTTTTAACTTTACCTACTCTCCAAATCCAAAATTAGATTTAAGCGGATTTTTAATTTGGTCTGGTAATTCTAACGGTCAAAGAAATATAAATACTATCGATTATGTAGATCCAGATACTCCAGATGATATTGTAGATAATTCTACAGATCAAACTAGTAACACAGGTTTATTTAGATTTAGTACTATTTATAAAAAGAACATTAATAACCAATTAAACTATAATGTTTCTGGACGTTTTTCTAATGAATTTAGAACAGATAATGTAAACTCATTTGTTTTAAGTGATATTACAGAAACCGAAAAAGCAACACCATATACTATAAATCAGGATTTTAGCTATTTTTATACCGCTAGTGAAAAAAGTATTTTTGCTTTAGAAGTACAACACTTATTACAAGATGAAGATCCTTTTTACTTGGCTTCTTTAGAGAACGATCCTTTTAATAATAACCCAACTAACGATCCTGCTTTAGAAGATTCAGAAGATGGTTTTGATGACACTGCTGTTACATTAGGTTTAGATACTTCTAATATGTATTATAATTTAGAACAAGACAGACGAGTAAAATCGAATCAGTTAGATGCTAAATTTGATTATTATTATATTTTAAATGATAAAAGTAATTTAAATTTTGTTGCAGGTACAATATTAAGTTCACAGAATTACGATTCACGTTTTTTTCAAATTCTAGACAATGGAACTGAGTTTGAACCTAATCCATCAATTTCTGGAATTAATAGTTCAGAAACTACAAACGATACAGAATATAATTTTACAGACTTGTATGCAGGTTTAAGATACCGTTTAAAAACAGGAATTTTTACAATAACTCCAGGTTTTACAATGCACTCTTATAACTCTAATAATACACAATATGGTACAGAAACTTTTAAAGATACCTTCTTTAAAATTTTACCAGAATTCGAAACTATTGCTCAGTTTAAAAAAAGTGAGAGTTTAACTTTTACTTATAAACAAGAGGTTAATTTTACAGACGTAAACCAAATTGCAAGAGGTATTGTTGCCAATAGTTATAGTTCTTTTTATGCAGGTAATGCAGAGTTAATAAACGCAAGTTTTCATAATGTTAGTTTATTTTACAGAAGCTTTAACTTATTTAATAATAGTAGTGTTTTTGCAAGAGCAAATTACAGAAAAACAATAGATCAAGTAAATTCTAATACAATCTTCGAAGACAATTCTGTAGTTTCTAGTAGTACAAGCATAAACTCACCATTCGATAACGAAAACTTTACTGCTTTTGCAAGATTGAGTAAAACAATCAGAAAAATTACGGCTAGAGTTGGTGGTAACTTCTCTTATAACAAAAGTTATCAATTTATAAATTCTTTAGAAAATACTAATAAAAATATTTCAAGAGGGTTAAATACACAAATTGGTACCAATTTTAGGAAAGCACCAAATGTTAACTTATCTTATAACGTAACATTTAACGATCAAGCAAACAGTGCAAGAACAGAAGATATTAATACAGTAACTCATGCCCCAGCAATTAATTTTGATGCTTATATCTGGAACTCTTTAACGCTAACTTCAGATTTTACATTTAATGAGGTAAGACAAGAAGGTAGCAAACAAAGTTCTTTTAATATTTGGAATGCCAAAGTAGCATATAGAAAAGATAAAGATGCTAAAATGGAATATGAATTAGTGGGTAGTAACTTATTAGGTACTGGTTCAGAAACTTCTGTTGGGCAAAGTATTATTTCATTTAATGTAAATGAAAGATTTATTATGCCAAGATTTATCAGTTTAAGATTGCGTTACCAACTATAACAAAATATTTTTATTTATTTTTAAATGGCTCTTTTTTAGAGCCATTTTTTATTTAGTTTATTTACTTTTACAGTATGAGTTTATTAGCAACAAAATCATCTTTATACGCTACTTTTAAAAGCTTAGGATTGCTGTATTTATTTATTGCCTATGGTCTTTTTTTAGACGGTTTTTACATTTATAACATTACAGATAATGCACAGTTATATGCAAATATTAGTATGCTTTTGGTTTTTCCAATTATCTATTTTAAGGTAAATAAAAGATCTAAAGAACACTTAATTGCTGGAGTTTTAATCGGTTTTTTTGGTGAGTATCTTTTCTCTGTTTTACTAGGGATGTATACCTACAGATTAGAAAATGTACCACATTATATTCCTTTTGGGCACGCTTTAGTTTATTTGGCGGTTTTGTATTTTTCTAAGGCAGCTTCCATAATTAAACACAGAAAAAAGATTGAAGTATTTCTTGCCATTTTTATCTTTATTTATGCAAGCGTTTTTCTAATTTTTAAGTTTGATGTTTTTGGTTTTGTAATGACAATGGCAACCTTATATATTTTAAGAAACAAGCCAAGAGAACGTTTGTTTTATTTAACAATGTACGTTTCTGTTGCCTATTTAGAAATTATTGGTACAAGTCTTTTATGTTGGGAATGGCCACCAATTGCTTGGGATGTTATTCCGTTTTTACCAAGCCATAACCCACCAAGTGGAATTAGTTTGTTTTATTTTTTGCTAGATTTAGGTTGTTTGTGGGTGTATAAAAAACGTCATAAAATATCTTGGTTAAGAATGAAGAGTATTCGAAAAATACGTGAGCATAAAACTGTAGTTACAAACTAAAATAATAGTAAATTCGTTACATATAATAAACAAAAGCTAGATGTCAGGTTGAGCGTAGTCGAAACCTAAAAAGAAATAACAATTATATATGTCTATAAAAGTAGCATCAATAACAAAAACATATAAAACTCAAAAAGCATTAAATAATATTTCTTTTTCTGCGGATAAAGGTCAGATTATTGGTTTTTTAGGTCCAAATGGAGCAGGGAAATCAACAATGATGAAAATTTTAACGGGTTTTGTAAAACCAAATTCTGGTGAAGTTTTGGTTGATGATATAGATGTTTTACAAAATCCATTAGCTGCACAAAAAACAATTGGTTATTTGCCAGAACACAACCCTTTGTATTCAGATATGTATGTGCGTGAATATTTACAGTTTCAAGCAGCAATTTTTAAGGTTGATAAAAACCAAATAGAAGCTTGTATAAAAAAAGTTGGTTTAACTGCAGAAGCACATAAAAAAATACATCAATTATCTAAAGGTTATCAACAAAGAGTAGGTTTGGCTGCAGCAATTTTACACAATCCTTCAGTTTTAATTTTAGATGAGCCAACAACAGGTTTAGATCCTAATCAATTGATAGAAATTAGAGCTTTAATTTCTGAATTAGGTAAAGAAAAAACAGTACTATTCTCTACACATATTATGCAAGAAGTAGAAGCTGTTTGCGATAGAGTTATCATCATAAAAAAAGGAGAAATTTTAGTTGATAAAAACCTCGCTGATTTAAAAGAAAACAAGCAACAAACTATTATTGTAACTTTCGATTATAAGATAGAAGAACAATTTATAAATCGATTACCAAATGTGGTTTCTTATAAAAATAATTACGACAACACTTGGTACATCACCTTTGAAAGTGAAGAAGATATGAGATCCAAAATCTTTGATTTTGCTCAAGAAAATGGCTTGAAAATATTAGGTTTAAATACCGAGAATAAGAATTTAGAAACCTTGTTTAGAGAAGTAACTCAGTAGTTATTTTACTAAATATTGATAAGCTTCTAACAAAGTAGGGAAAACCAAAATACTACCAGCTTCTCTTAATTCTGCTTCAGAATATTGAGTTAGAATTCCTATAGGCTTCATTCCTGCAGCCTTTGCAGCCTTTGTGCCAGTTAAACTGTCTTCAAAAACCCAAAGATCTTTAAAATCTTTTTCTTTAAACCCTAAGGCTTTAGCTAAAGTTTTATAAGCTTCAGGATCTGGTTTTGGCTTTTCGTAATCTTGTACACCAAAAACAGTTGTAAAATTTAAGTTTAAATGGTGAATGCTGTTCTTTAAAAATTGTTTGGTAGCATTACTTGCAATACCATAAGGAATCTTTTCTTCGGATAATAAATCTGTAAATTCACGAACGCCAGGTAATAATTCAGGAACCGTAAAATATTGGTCTAAATGCTCATCTTTTAAATGATATAATTCTTCAGTTTGATGTTCTTTACCAATTACACTACAAAAATATTCAGCGATAATTAAAGGTGTTTTACCTGTATGACTTTTAGGAAAAGGAGCAATTTCTTCATTAAATAATTCTTTAAAAGCAGAAGTCCAAGCAGAATAATGACTGTTAAAACTATCTACAATAACTCCATCAAAATCAAATAAAAAACCTTTAGGCAGCAGTTTCATTTACAAGTGTTTTAGCGGCCACTAATTTAGTTAAATATGGATTTAAAAACTTGTTAGTTGGGTCTAATTTTTCACGGATTTCTTTAAATGCTCCCCACTTTGGATAAACCTTAGATAGTTGAATATCTTTAGCAGAAAAACGTTTGCCCCAATGAGGTCTTCCTCCGTGTTTTAAAAATATTTTTTCGATACTTTTAAATGCTTCATAAGTATCTGCAGTTGCTGCATTTCTAGAAACGCAACCCATTGTTACTGTATCTTGTTTATAAGCATAGCTTAGCCAACTATTATCTTGATAAACAAAACGCACATCCATAGGTATATGTATAAAAGATTTGTTACTCCACTTGTTAATTTCTGTTTTTAATTCATTAAAAACTTCTGGAAATTTATCTAAAGCAATTGTCCATTCTGCCAATTCTAAAGTAGAACCTCTAGATTTCGTGACTGTAGCCTGATATAAAGTACCTTTATGCTCTTTTTTAGAACTGAAAAATGCTTTTGCTAAAATTTTGTTTGCGATTGCAGTTATCCAGGGAAATTTGTGAGAATATTTATATAAAAATTTAGAAGTATTTCTTCTGTGTTTTAAATAATTTGGTCCTTTATTTTCTGTAATTTCTTTTTCTGGGTCAATTTTATCACCAGTAATAACATAGCCTTTGTTTGTATGTGGCAGCCATAAGATTCTTAAAAAGTCATGCTTTTTTAATCTGCTTTTTATTTTTGGTAACCATTCACTATCGTTTTCTGGTCTTTCTTTTATATGAAGTGTATAAGCAGGCTCACATTGAAAAGTAATGGTAGACATTACACCCAACATACCTAAAGAAACTTTTACAGCATCCATTAATTCGTCTTCTTTAGCAACTGTTCTTATTGTACCATCTGCAAGAATTAATCTACATTCAGTCATATATTCAGCCAACAATTTACCACTTGTACCATGAGTTCCTGTAGCCAAAGCACCACCAATAGTTATGGTGTTAATATCTGGTAAACAAGGAATACACCAACCAACAGACTCAATTGCTTCTAGTAATTCGCTTAAAATTAAACCAGATTCAACAGTAATTGTTTTTAAATTGTAATCGTAAGAAATAATTTTATTATAAGTGCTCATATTAATAATTGCATCTGTACCAGCTGCAATATCTGCTGAGGACTGTTTGCTACCAAAAAAACGTATTTTTTCATTATTAGCAATTACTTCTTGAAGTTCATCTTCTTTAGTAATGCTGTACATGGTTTTGTAGTTGTGTTTTAGGTTTTCGTTCCAGCTAACCCAAGTACCATTATTTTTTTGTTTCATAATATGTTGTATTCGTTAAACAAAATTACGAAATAATACTTTTTAAAACTGCCTTTAAAATGATAAAAATAATAAAATGAATTTCTGATAAATAAAAAGCACTATTTCATCATATTGATAAAAATAGCGTTCATAATACAAGAATGTGTTATTTTAATTCAATTTATAGTTAATTTGTTGGTTTTGAAGTGTAGCCAATAACTCATTAGAAACATTAACTTTTGTATTTCTACTAGGTAAGTTTACTTCAATTTTTTCTTTAGCATCCCAAATGGTAAATTTTAAAGACTGCTTACCACCATTTGTTCTAAGAATTCTCTGAAGGTTAGCAATGGTTTCCTCAGTTATATCATCAACAGAAATTTTAATGGTTAGTTTTTTACACAACTCATCCATAATATCGTGTAATAATTTCATTTCTGTAAATTTTAATCTTGGTTCGCCAGTAACACCTTCTTTGTTTGTCCAACCAGGTTGAATTGTTGCTCGAACAAACAAGAAAGAATTGGGTACTAAAAAGTGTTTCATTTTTAAGTAATCTTCACCAAAAATTCTAAACTCATTACTATCTCCATAATCTTCTATAGTAAACATTGCCCAACCTTTACCAGCTTTAGAAACTCTGTGTTGCACATCTGTAATAATACCTGCAAAAGACAAATTCATACCCACATATTTGGCCAAATCTTCTTTAAAATATTTTAAAGATGCATTACAAAAAATCATTTCGTTTTTAAAATCATCTAAAGGATGTGCAGAAATATAAATACCAATAACTTCTTTTTCTTGGGATAAAAGTTCCATGGTTCCCCAAGTTTCACACTCAGGAATATCTGGTTCAGGAAACTGAACTGTTGACGCTTCACCAAACATAGAAACCTGTGCAGAATTTTTGTTTTCTTGATATTTACTACCAAATTTCATAGCACGCTCTAAGAAAGTCAATCCTTTTTCATCAGTAGCAAAATATTGTGCTCTATGTGTATCTGTAAATGAATCGAAAGCACCTGCTTTAATTAAACTATCGAAAGATTTTTTATTAGCAGCTCTTAAATCAACACGTTTAGCTAAATCAAAGATAGAAGTGTAATTTCCGTTTTCTGTGCGCTCTTTAATTATGGCTCTTACAGCAGCAGCACCAACACCTTTAACAGCGGCCATTCCAAAACGAACAGCTCCATCTTTATTTACAGAAAATTTAAGGTAAGATTCATTTAAATCTGGACCCAAAACTTCTAATCCCATTCGTTTACATTCTTCCATAAAGAAAGAAACAGCTTTAATATCTTTCATATTATTAGAAAGTACAGAAGCCATATATTCTGCAGGATAATGTGCTTTTAAATAGGCAGTTTGATAAGCAATCCAAGCATAACAAGTAGAGTGAGATTTGTTAAAGGCATAACTTGCAAAGGCTTCCCAATCTTTCCAGATTTTTTCTAGCTTTTCTTCATCATGACCATTTTTACCAGCTTGCTCAATGAATTTTGGTTTCATTTTATCCAAAACCGCAATTTGCTTTTTACCCATTGCTTTACGTAAAACATCGGCTTCACCTTTGGTAAAATCTGCCAGTTTTTGCGAGAGTAACATTACCTGCTCTTGGTAAACTGTAATACCGTAAGTTTCTGCCAAATACTCTTCCATTGCTGGTAAATCGTACTCAATATCTTCTGTTCCATGTTTTCTGTTGATAAAACTCGGAATGTATTCCATTGGTCCAGGTCTGTACAAGGCATTCATTGCAATTAAATCTGCAAAAACGGTTGGTTTTAAAGAACGCATGTGTTTTTGCATCCCTGGAGATTCGTATTGAAAAATACCTACAGTTTCTCCTCTTTGGAATAATTCATAGGTTTTTTCATCATCTAAAGGAAAATTTTCTGGATCTAAATCAACATTGTGTTTTGCCTTTACAATTTTTACAGTGTCTTTAATTAAAGTAAGTGTTTTTAATCCTAAGAAATCCATTTTTAACAAACCTGCAGATTCTACTACAGAGTTGTCAAATTGGGTAACATACATATCAGAATCCTTTGCCAAAGCAACAGGAACATAGTTGGTAATATCTCCAGGAGTAATAATTACACCACAGGCGTGAATACCTGTGTTTCTTACAGAACCTTCTAAAATTGTAGCTTTATTAATGGTTTCAGAAACAAGATCAGAACCAAAAGACATATTTCTTAGTTCTTCTACTAATTGTTTTTCTTCTGCTCGTAAACCATCAACTTTACCTTTACTTTTTGGATCATCACCAAAAATATTTTTTAGTTTAATTCCTGGAATTAATTTGGCAATTCTATCCGCTTCAAAAAGTGGTAAATCTAAAACTCTGGCTGTATCTCTAATTGAAGATTTTGCAGCCATTGTTCCGTAAGTAATAATTTGCGCAACTTGATTTGCGCCATACTTATCAATTACATAATCCATAACTCGACCTCGACCTTCATCATCAAAATCGATATCGATATCTGGCATGGAAACACGCTCAGGATTTAAGAAACGCTCAAAAAGTAAATCGTATTTAATTGGGTCTATATTCGTAATCCAAAGACAATAAGCAACTACAGAACCAGCTGCAGAACCACGTCCAGGACCAACAGCAACATCCATTTTTCTGGCTTCGCGAATAAAATCTTCTACAATCAAAAAATAACCAGGGTAACCTGTTTTTTCAATTACTTCTAGTTCAAAATCTAAACGCTCTTTAATGGATTCTGTAATTTCTCCATAACGAATTTTTGCGCCTTCGAAAGTTAAGTGTTTTAAGAAATTATTTTCACCTCGTTTTCCTCCATCTTCATCATCTTTTGCATCTTTAAACTTTTCTGGAATATCAAAAGCCGGTAATAAAACGTCTCTTGCTAACGTGAAAATTTCAATTTTATCTACAATTTCTTGAATGTTGATAATTGCTTCTGGCAGGTCTGCAAAAAGGGTTTTCATTTCATCCGAAGACTTAAAATAATATTCTTCGTTTGGCAAACCATATCTGTAACCACGACCTTTTCCTTTTGGTGTAGCTTGCTTTTCACCATCTTTTACACACAATAAAATATCGTGCGCATTTGCATCTTTTTTCTCTAGATAAAATGTGTTATTTGTGGCAACAATTTTTATATCGTGTTTTTTTGAGAATTTTAATAAGGTTTCATTTACAATATTTTCATCTTGTTGATTATGGCGCATCAACTCAATGTAAAAATCATCTTGGAATTCTTCTTTCCACCAAAGCAAAGCTTCTTCAGCTTGTTTTTCACCAAGATTTAGAATTTTACTTGGTACTTCTCCATATAAATTACCAGTTAAAACAATGATATCATCTTTATATTTTTTGATGATTTCTCTATCAATTCTTGGCACATAATAAAATCCATCAACAAAAGCAATGGAAGACATTTTTGCCAAATTATGATACCCTTTTTTGTTTTTAGCCAACAAAACAACTTGGTAACCATTGTCTTTTTGCGATTTGTTTTTATGATCTTCACAAACATTAAATTCGCAACCAATAATTGGTTTTATTGGGTTTTCTGCACTTTTATTATGATTTAAAATGGCGCTTACAAAATGAAAAGAAGCCATCATATTTGCAGTATCTGTCATTGCAATGGCTGGCATGTTGTCTTTTGCAGCCGCTTTTACAATGTTGCCAATTTGCATTGTAGATTGTAAAACAGAATATTGTGTATGGTTGTGTAAATGTGCAAATTGTACATCTTTTAATTCGGCTAAACCTTCTGATGTAGATTTGGTTTCTTTAACGTCTTTTAATTTTTCTAGACGTTTACGAATCTTATCACTCTCTTTTTTAAGGTTGATGTGTTTTAAACCAATTACTTGTATTGGTTTTGGGTTTGCTTCTGAAAAATTTTTAAAATAATCAGCATCTACATCTAATTGTTCTTTGGTAAATTCTCTTAAACGAATTAATTCTAAGAAACAACGTGTAGTAGCCTCTACATCTGCAGTTGCATTGTGTGCTTCTCCAAACCCAACACCAAATAAATGATTGTGTAATTCTGTTAAAGTTGGTAGTTTAAATTTACCTCCTCTACCACCAGGAATTTGACACATTTGTGCCGTTTTTTCTGTACAAGTATCTAAAAGTGGCAGTTTTGTTAGGTTGTTTTCTACACCTAATCTATGAAATTCACATCCCATAATATTGATATCGAAACCAACATTTTGCCCAACAATAAATTTGGTTTTTTTAAGCGCTTCGTTAAAAAGATCTAAACCTTTATCTAAAGCAATACCTTGTTCTGCTGCTAATTCTGTAGAAATTCCGTGAATTCTTTCTGCATCATAAGGAATATTAAAACCATCTGGCTGAATTAAAAAATCGTTATGTTCTAATACATTACCCATTTCGTCATGCAATTGCCATGCAATTTGAATACACCTTGGCCAGTTATCTGTGTCTGTAATTGGTGCATTCCAACTTTTGGGTAAACCAGTGGTTTCAGTATCAAAAATTAAGTACATAAATGATTTTTTTTGCTCATTATTTTGGAGGGTTAAATGTACGAAATAAAGGAAGTTTAAAGGTTGAAAGGTAAAGAGACTTATCAACAAAAAAAGTCAACCCAATTAAGGGTTGACTTTCTAAAAACTAATTCAAATAATTTATTTTTATGCTAACTCTTCTTCTACCATTAAAGAGTTAATTGCAGATTGTATTTGTTGTCTTTGGGTTTCTAACATTTTTCTTGTTGATGGAGCAAAAGCATCGTCTTTTAAAATTTCAGAATATTCATCGTAACTTGCTTGCTCACCTCTAATTGCTTCTTCTAAAATAGCTTCTTCATCATTAGAGCTAAATAAAGATTTTAAAGACATCCAGTTTCTGTGCATTGTTCCTTGAAAAGTTCCTGACTCTTCTGGTATTTGTCCATAAGACAATATTTCTGTTCTTAAGTTTTTAGCAAACTCACTTCGTTCTGAGGCTCTATTTTTAAAGAAAATTTTTAATCGAGAACTATCAACATTTTCAGCGGCATTTAAATACCCTTTTTCTGCATCATAATTCTTTTCTAATAATTCGTTTAATTTGTTCGAAATTTTTTCTGTGTACTTCATTGTGTCATTTTCATTTTAAATTCCAATAAATTGTTTTGAGATGCGTATTGTTTCACATCTTATTTCTGATACAAATGTAAATAAGCTTTAAAGCCCTTATTGATGCATAAGGTTTCGATTTTAACTCATTTGAATTTTTAGTATTTATTTAAGATTTATACTATTGTTTTTTAATTGAATTAAAATATTTGTAACATTTTCGTAAATTGGCATACATATAAAAGAACTTTTAATTAAAATATTTAAAAATGAAAAAAATACTATTAGTAGCTGTTATGTTTTTAGGACTTGTTGCTAACGCGCAAACAGCAGATGAAATTTTAGCTACTTACTATGAAAACATTGGAGGAGTTGAAAACCTTAAGAAAATTAAAGGTCTTAAAATGACAGCAATTGTTAATCAGCAAGGAATGGAGATTCCTTTAGAAATTTATCAAATGGCTGATGGTAAACAAATGTCTGTTATTAATTTTCAAGGAAAAGAAATTAAACAAGGTGTTTTTGATGGCGAAACTTTATGGGGTCATAACTTTATGACAATGAAAGCTGAAAAAAGCGATGCAGAGGCTACAGCAAATATGAAGTTAGATATGAATGATTTTCCTGATGCTTTTGTTGATTATAAAGAAAAAGGTTATAAAGTAGAATTATTAGGTAAAGCAACAATTGATGGTGCAGAAACGTTTAAAATTAAACTAACAAAAGAACCTGTTACTATTGATGGTAAAAAAGAAGACAGTATTACATATTACTTTTTTGATACAGAAAATTTTGTACCTATTGCAATACAATCAGAAATAAAATCTGGACCAGGTAAAGGAATGATGTCAGAAATTACAATGAGCGATTATCAAGAAGTTGATGGTTTGTATTTTCCATTTTCAATGACGCAAGGAGTAAAAGGCCAGCCAGGTGCTCCATTAACAATTACTAAAATCGAGCTAAATCCAACAGTAGACGCAGCTTTATTTGCATTTCCTGAAGAAAAAGAGTAATCGAAAAATACTTTAAAAATCCTCAAATTTATTTTGAGGATTTTTTTTAATCACTAAAACCAAACAAAATGAAAAAACAATTTTTATTAGTGGCTGTTCTACTTTTATCTTTTTCTGTAAAGGTTGATGCACAAAGTAAAAACACAAAAGGAAAGCAATTATTTGGAGATTTAACTGCTAGGCATATTGGGCCAGCTTTAATGAGTGGTAGAATTAATGATTTAGAAAATCATCCAACAAATAATAGAATTATTTACGCAGGAACTGCAGGTGGTGGAGTATGGAAATCGAATGATGGTGGTGTTACTTTTAATCCTATTTTCGATGATTATTGTCAATCTATAGGTGCTATAGAAGTAGATCCAAACGATCCTGATAATACAATTTACGTAGGTACAGGAGAAACTTGGACAAGAAATAGTGTTTCTTATGGAGATGGGATGTATAAAACAGTTGATGGTGGAGTTACTTGGGATAAAATAGGGTTTGAAAACTCAGATCGTATTGCAAACATAATTGTTAATCCAAAGAATTCTAATGAAATTTATGTAGGTGTTTTAGGCGCTTTATGGGGAGATAGTGAAGAAAGAGGTGTTTATAAATCTTCGGATGCAGGTAAAACTTGGGATAAAATTTTATATACCAATCAAAAAACAGGTTGTGCAGATTTAACTATGGATCCTAAAAACCCAAATATTATATACGCTTCTATGTGGGAGTTTAGAAGAACAGGTTGGTCTTTTGAGTCTGGTGGTAAAGACAGTGCCTTGTACAAATCAATTGATGGTGGTGCAACTTGGAACAAAATTCATAACGGATTTCCAGAAGGTAGTTTAGGTAGATTGGCAATTGCAGTTGCGCCTTCTAATTCTAACATTCTTTACACGGTTATTGAAGCTGAAAAAAATGAAAGAAAAGGATTGTATAGAAGTGATGATGCTGGTGCTAACTGGAAACAATTAAATAACGATTTTGGTATTACAGTGCGTCCTTTTTACTTTTCTAGAATTGTGGTAGATCCTAAAAATCCAGATATAGTTGTAAAAGGTGGTTTAAGTGGTTCTATTTCTAGAGATGGAGGAAAAACATTTAAAAATTTAGGAAATATGCACAGTGATATTCACGATATTACTTTTGATATTCATAATTCTGATAGAATGTATGCTGGTACAGATGGTGGAGTTTATCGTTCTTTAAATGGAGGAACAACTATGGAAATTGTAGAGAATTTACCTATTTCTCAATTCTATCAAGTTAGTGTAGACGATGCAGAACCTTATAATATTTATGGTGGTTTACAAGATAATGGTTCTTGGTATGGACCTTCTTCTTCACCTGGTGGAATTGAAGCAAGAGACTGGAATTCTATTGGTGGAGGTGATGGTTTTAGAGTTTTAAAACATCCAAAGAAAAATATTATTTATTCAGAAATGCAAGGTGCAGAAAATGTTTGGAGATATGATGTAGATGCAAAAAGAGTAAAAACCATTCAGCCATTACCACAAAAAGGTTATGCTAAATTGCGTTTTAACTGGAATGCACCAATGGCTATAAGCGCACATCAGCCAGATCGTTTTTATATGGGAAGCCAGTTTTTACATAAATCTGAAGATTTGGGTGATACTTGGACAATTATTTCGCCAGATTTAACGACTAATGATCCTTTAAAACAAGATCAAGGCAATTCTGGTGGATTGTCTATGGATAACTCAGGAGCAGAAAATCATACAACCATATTCACCATAGCAGAATCTACTTTAGATGAAAATGTAATTTGGGTGGGTACAGATGATGGTAATGTACAAGTGACACAAGATGGAGGTAAAACTTGGACAAACACAATAGTAAATGTATCAGATTTACCAAAAAATACTTGGGCTTATCATATAGAAGCAAGTGTTTTTAATAAAGGTACTGCTTACGTTGTTTTTGACGGGCATACAATGAATGATATGAAACCATATACCTACAAAACAACAGATTTTGGTAAAACTTGGACAAGCATTATTACTAATGATGTAGTTGGTTCTGTTAGAAATATTCAAGAAGATTATGTAAACCCAGATTTATTATTTTTAGGTACAGAATTCGGTTTGTACATTACTGTAAATGGTGGTAAAAACTGGATAAAATTCACAAATAATATGCCTGCTGTAGCTGTACATTTTATAGAATTACAAAAGCAAACTAACGATTTAGTAATGGGAACACATGGTAGAGGAATTATTATTATTGATGATATTTCACCACTGAGAGAAATTAACGATGAGGTTTTAAAAGAGAAAGTACATTTCTTTACTTCAAAACCAACTGTAATTTTCGAAGAAGGTAGTTTTGCAGGAAGTTTTGGAGCAGAAACTCAATTTGTTGGTGCAAACCCAAGCAGAGCAGCACAAATAAAATATCATTTAAGCAGACGTCACACTTTTGGTAAAATGACTCTAGAAATTCAAGATGATAATGGAAAAGTAATTAGCAAATTAGGTCCTGGAAAATCAAAAGGAATAAATATTGTAAACTGGAATTATAGATTAAAAAACCCAAAAGTAGCAAAAGGGAAAACGTTTAGTTTTGGCGGGTTTACTTCGCCTTTAGTAGAAGCAGGTACTTATAATGTGGTTTTAAAGAAAGGTAAAGATACTTTTACAAAGAAGATAGCGTTAATCTACGACCCTAAATCAAATTTATCTGCATCAGATAGAGAAATGAAGCACAATACCACAATGAAAATGTATAATATGACAGAAGAATTGGCATATATGGTATATGAGTTAGATGCAATATTAGAAAAGGCAGAAGTGCTTAAAAAGAAAAAAATCGTAGAAAAGTTGACAGGGTTAAAGAAAACTTTGGTAATTACAACTGGAGACAATTATGTAGGCTCAGCAGAACCACAATTAAGAGAAAAAATGTCTGATTTATACAGTAAAATTGCAACAAGTTATGATAAACCTTCAAATTCTGAATTAGAGAGTTTATCTATAATTGAAGAACGATTTGAAGCAGCAAAAGCAGATTATCAGAAAATAAAAAAGAAAGTTAAATTCTTAGATGAATTAAATTTAAAGTCTTTTGAAGAATTTATAAAATAATTTTTATGCAGAAAAATCATTAATTTATAGGTTATTAGTGATTTAGTGTCAAAAAAAGTTAGTATTTTTGCGCCCACTTATCACGAGATGGTAAGATTTTTAATAATCAAGGTCGAGAACCTTAAAAAATTAACAAATTATGTCTGTAAAAATCAGATTACAAAGACACGGAAAAAAAGGTAAACCATTCTATTGGATCGTTGCTGCAGATGCCCGTGCAAAAAGAGATGGTAAATACTTAGAAAAAATTGGTACTTACAATCCTAATGTAAACCCAGCAGAAATTAACTTAGATGTTGATGGTGCTGTAAAATGGTTACAAAATGGTGCGCAACCAACTGATACTGCAAAAGCAATTTTATCTTATAAAGGTGCTATGTTAAAGAATCATTTAGTTGGTGGTGTAAGAAAAGGTGCTTTAACAGAAGAGCAAGCAGAAGCTAAATTTACTGCTTGGTTAGAAGAAAAAGCAGCTAAAATTTCTGCAAAAGAAGAAGGTTTAAGCGCAGCAGAAGCTGATGCAAAAGCGAAAGCTTTAGCAGCTGAAAAAGCGGTTAACGATGCAAGAATCGAAGCAGCTAAACCAGCTGTAGAAGAAGTTGCAGAAGAAGCATCTGAAGAAGTTGAAGCAGCAGCAGAAACTATTGATGAAGCAGCAGAAAAAGCAGCAGAGTAAATTATAAATTGATACGATAATGCGTAAAGAAGAGTGTTTTTATTTAGGCAAAATCGTAACTAAATATAGTTTTAAAGGTGAAGTTGTTATCAAATTAGATACAGACGAACCTGAGTTGTATAAAAATATGGAATCAGTTTATGTCGAATTCGGCACTAATCTGGTTCCATTTTTTATTGATAAAAGTTCTTTGCACAAAGGCAATCAATTACGTGTTCAGTTCGAAGATGTGTATTCTGAAGAAGAAGCAGATTCAATTTTAAAATGCGGCGTTTATTTACCTTTAGACTTATTACCAAAATTATCTGGAGATAAATTTTACTTTCACGAAGTAATTGGTTTTAAAGTTGTTGATTCAAATTTTGGTGAAGTGGGTAATATTGTTCATATCAATGATAAAGCAGCACAACCACTTTTTGAAATTGATAGAGATGGTAAAGAAATCTTTATTCCGATGATTGATGATTTTATCAAAAAAGTGGATCGAGAAAACAAACAAATACAAGTTGAAACTCCAGAAGGATTAATCGAATTGTATTTATAAATACAACTTGTCTTTTTTAAGATGATGTTGCTACAGTTTACAAAAAGAGAAAACTTCTACAGTAATTACAAAAATTAGAGAGGTGTCTGAGTGGTCGAAAGAGCTACCCTGGAAAGGTAGTATATGGGTAACTGTATCGAGGGTTCGAATCCCTTCCTCTCTGCATTTAAAAACTTCATCATATTGATTTTCAATAAGTTGAAGTTTTTCAGTTTCTTTATTTGTACGATTTTTGTATTGTGAATAAAATTTGACCTTTTATATTTCTTAAATTTAGGTAAATATTAATTTTTAGGGATTATTGTTTTATTAATGAATATTATTATAATTTGTATATTTATTAAAAAAAAAGATGTTTAAGAAAATTGTTGAGGATATATTCGAATTATTTTATCCTGATTCAAAAGAAACTTTTAGTACAAAATTATTTGTTTTCTTTTTTTTGATATTTACTATCATAACACTTTCTATTTTACTATAAGTATTTAGTAAAAGATAAAGTTCTTTTTAAGGCTTCATTTTATACATTTCGTGCATTAACTATTAAAATATACCTATGAAAATTTTTTCTACCTTATTAATAATTACTTTTTGCTTAAGTTCTTTTTCACAAAATACTCAATTAGAATATGATAACTTTAAGATTCAAGAAAATAAAAGTTTAAAATGGCAAAAAGTATTTGATTTGACAATTTCTAAAGATTCGATTGTTAAGTTATTAGAAGTTAATTTAAATAATAACAGTTTTTTTAATGAATTAAAATATTCAAAATATCGATTTACTGGTTTTTCAAACTATAAATTATTAAGTGATGTAAAAAAGCTTTATGGGGTTGCTTCAAATACACAATACAAATGTTTTATTGTGATTGATGTAAAAGATAATAAATATAGAGTTTCTGTAAGTGATATTACTTTTAAAAACATACCTGTTACTGTTGGTAATGTTACAGTAAATAACGAATATACTCTTTATAAATTAACAGTTAAAGGCAATAATAAAAATTTTAAAAAAGGTAAACTTGCAAAAAATACGCTACATTCTTTTAATAAAGATTTTATCGATTTATTTACAATTAAAGAAAATATAAAAACGGATTGGTAGTTTGTTGTTAAAGCTTCATTTTATACATTTCGTGCATTATTAATTTATTGTTTTTTATCTGATTCCGTTATTTAGATAGTAATAAACTTTCAATATCAGATTTATCGATGCTTTCAGCTTTATTTATTTGCTCTAAAAGTTTTAAATACTTCTTTGTCGGTTTTCCATTGTAGTATTTTTTAAAATGTTTACTGTATAATTCAGAATAGTGATTATCACTTTCAAAATATGCTCCATAAACCTTTTCTAATGACCTATAATATTTACTTCGTGTTTGGCTTGAATACATTCCAGTTTTTAAAATACTTCTATGTTGAAACCTACCATTAATCAAATGTAGTTTTCTGCATCTTATACCAGTAAATTTGCATTTAAAATACCAAATATCTGCATTATTAAGGTTTGATTTTATTGAGACTAAATCGACCTTATAATTATAAGATTTATCATTGCACGTATAAATAAATTCAACAAAATTATTATCATTAATTAAAGAGGTGTTAATGCTTATACTACCTGTAGATTCGCCTCTACTTTTCCAGTAAACATTACCATTAAAAGAAAGGTTTTTTTGTAGGTATTTTAATTTTTTTAAATCTGTTATCGATAAGCTTTTAATCTCATCAAATAAAATAGGAAACGTATAATTTTTTGCCATTGTCTAAAATTTAAAACCTAAATAATTAGGAAACTTTTTGTTTTGAATAATAATCAACCAAATCAGAACCATTCTGTAAGATTGTTTTTTCTAATAAATTACTAACTGCAATTTTAAAACCCTGATTGTTTAGTTCAGTTGCTTTATTATGCCAGTTTTCAAATTCTCCCTTATCAGGAAACGCAATACATTTTCTTTTTTTAAGTGGTTGCAATAAATCAAACTTAAAATTTGACTTGCTACCTGTGGCAATCCAAATAAATTCAGGTAAATAAATACTCATTATAATAGCAGTTTTTTCACTTTCTACGATTGCAATTTCTTTTTGATAGTCTTCATTAATGAGGTGTAAACCAAATAAACATTGATTGAGGTTAAAATCAGGCTCTTTAATAGCTTTATGTAACCAATTGATATGATTGTAAGGTTCTTTTATTCTTTTGCCTTTACAACTATTATAAAGCATAATTTTACAAGCGTGAATTTGCTCTTTGTGGTCTATTTGCCAAAATAAAGTTGCATTATTCCAAAAGTAATTTGCACCAGTTAAATAATATTTTTGCGTTGCTGTTTGCACCTCATCAACTGTAAATTGGCTCAATAAATAAGTAGTTAAATTGTCATTAAATTGTTGACTTTCATATTCTCTTATTATTTTATCCTGAAGCTGTAAACTGTGAAAACTTGGTTTAACTGATTGAGGTTCTTTTATTGCCTTAACTTCATTTATAATTTTAATATTATCAGAATTAAAATATTTGTTTTCATTGTTTGAATACTGAATATTTGAGTTCTTTAAATACCATTCAGTTATAAAACATTTGCTTTCTGTTTGCTTTAATATTTGCGAGGTTGGTATTATCGAAATAACGCCATTTACATCAACCAATTTACAAGCCTTATCACTTATCTTTTTTAACGTGAGAAAATCAATTAAATAGGCTTTTTTACCTTTTGGAGGTGCTTTATGATATCCACAATTTTGCTCTCTGTCGCATCTGCCATAATCAGTAGTTAAATATTTGCCCTGTTCTGTATCAACGTAATAAACAAACGTCTTTTTATTACAGTTTGGGCAAATAAATTTCTTACTACTTTTATCTAATGAATATCTAAAAGCTACCATTAAATTGATGTTTATTTGATATGATGTAAGCCACGTTTCCAATACTTTTACGTTCAACTACAATTTTAAAATGTCGTAAACGCTTCATAAAATTAGACTTGTTTACTGGTCTGAAACCGTCTTCAATACAGTACACTTTATATTTTTGATATAATTCGCTTATGGTAGTGTAATTTGTAGCCGTTTTATACTCATAGTCTTCAATAAACATTTTTACGCTGTCGCTTTGTTTTTCGTAATTACTACGAGCCATTTCAACGGCTTCACATTTACTGAATTTCTTTTGCTTTAAAACCCTGTCAAGTCCTTGCAATATCCAATTAAAAACGCCTGATAATTCGTTGTTAATTATCTTGTTTGCGAGTTCCTTATCTTGTTTGTTTTCTGCTATGGTTACATCAAAACCAATGATTAAAAAACGTCTAAAAAAAGCGTTGGTATGCTCTACATCTTTTGGTAATTCATTACAGTTGAAAATTAGCTTTGCGTAATCATTTAAAATAAACGGTTCGCCATAAGGTAAACGAACGCTTAACGGTTCTCCTGAAGCCATTTGTTTAAAAATATCAGTTTCCAATTTGCCATTTATTTCTGATGCGTAATTGACTAACTTACTGCCTATTTTCGCTCTATAATAGCCATTGTCATTTGTTAAGTCCTGTAAAGAATAACTACTAAAATTTTCAGTTCCTAAAAGTGCATTGAGTATCTCAAAAAATACGCTTTTACCATTTGCACCAGTACCATAAAGAATAAGCATTTTTTCAAGTTTTAAAACACTTGGTTTTATAAAAATGTATCCACAATATTCTGCAAATATTTTTTGTTTGTCTACATCAGGTAAAACCTCATCTAAATACTTTTTAAAAAGTGGTGCGGTTGCATCAGGTTCGTATTCAAAAGGTAGTTGATGCGTTAAAAAATCTTTTTTATCAAACGCTCTTAATTCTCTTTTTGTTGGTGTTATTTGATACGTTCCGTTTTGTAGATTGATTAATACATTTCTTTTATTAGCCTTTGGCGTTGGTAAATAAGCATCTGCCATAAACTGTTTAAATAACTCATCTTTAAACGTGTGAATTTTACCTTTGAATTTGTTAACCCCCATTTTTAAAGCGACGTTTCCTAAAAAGGACTGAAAGCTTTCTTTGTTGATTTCATTCCAGTAACTGCCATTATACAGATAAATAAAACCGTTCTTTTTGCATAAACCCCAGTTGTTTTGTTTGGCAATTTTAAGAAGTTGCTCAATACAAAGTATTAAAAAATGATTTTTAGTAAGCTTAAAACTATCTAACTTTTTAACGAGTTTTTTGTATTCTTTTTGCTCCTGTTTATTTTTAGTATTGAAACTGCCGTCTTCATTGTAAATAAAAGGTTGTAAGTCTTCAATTTGTTTTTTAACGATTTCAATATCAGGAAACGCCAATATTTGAAAATCTATTTTACTAATGCTGTTTGAAAGTTCCTGTAAAATTTCATCAGTTGTTTTTTCTATGGTTTGCAAACCGTCTGAAAGCTCGTTAATATTACTTTTAACAAGATTATTTATATTTTCTTTATTCTGCATAGCCTAAAACATTTTTAATTGATTAGACTTAAAAAACAAATCAGGATTTGTAGTGTAATAATTAACTACTCTTTTAGTTATTTTACAGATTCCTTTTTTTGCAATCTCTATTTTATTGGTTTTTCTTAAATCTCTACAAAACCAACAAATATTTGCTCTATCAATATTTAATTTTTCTGATAGCATCTTCATTGATTGTGGTTGTTCAAAAAAACCTTTGTAAACCTTGTTAAATTGGTCTTTAAAATCTTTATCTTTACCTTGCTTATAACTATTATAATTAAGGCTTTGTGTATTCGTGTTACTCATAGCCTTTATTTTTTAAGTTTTTGTAAACTGTTTAGTAATTCCGCTTTTTTGTAGTATCTGCGGTTTCCAATACCATAAGCTATGACTTTGCCTTTGTTAGTCCAAGCCCATAAGGTTGAACTATCAATTTGTAAGAATTTGCAAGTTTGCTCCCTTGTTAGTAACTCATCAGGATTGTGAGTTTGTAAAGTTTCTTTAAAGTCTTCTAATTGACTTTTAACGCCGTCTTTGATTAACTCCGTTAACCTTTCAGGACTTACATTTTGAAGTAAGATTGTGTTATTCATACATCAAAAGTATAAACAAAAACAATCTAATTAACTGTTAATCAGTTGTTTAAACTTGTTTACAAGTATAAACAAGTTGTACAAGTTGTTTTAATTTGTTTTATATTTGATAATCAAAGGGTTAAGTTTTTTCTGAATTACATCAATTATAATCGAATCAACCTCTTTAACGTTTTGAATACTGTTATAAGTTCCTATATTTCTATCAAAGACTAACCTTAATTGATTATAAAGTTGTTTAAATTCTTTAGTTCCATAAATTATAATATTATCAGATACTAATAAATCGATTACTGCTTTAATACTTTTACCTTTTTCAGTTGGAAATGTCTCTTTTAAATCTTTAATAAAGCTTTGTTTGTTTTCAATATTTATAATAAAATGCTCTAAATTTTTAGTTTCTTTTTGTTGAGGTTTTTCAAATTCTGTTTTTTCTAAATCTTTAAATTTTTCACTCAAATAAAGAGAATATCTTTTGCAGTATTTCAGTTGTTCTCTTTTAGCATTAAAAGTTCCGCTTTTATTTTTATCGATAAAATCTTCAATTCCGTTTTGTAACGTTTCAATTTTTTTGAGTTCAGATTTTAAAAACTCTATTGTTACTAATTTGGCATCAAAAAAAAGACTTGCAATATTTTTCTCATTTTTGAGATATTCTGCAAGTGCTAAATCATAATATTTCGGTATTAAATCAGGGAAATTAATAGGAAACTTTAAATTCCCTTTAGATAGGTATATTTTTTCAAAATATTGTCTACCTGTATACAATTCGTTTTCATAGCCTGAATAAAAGAAATTGCCCTCATTACATTGTGCTGAATAGTCTTTATTTTCATCTATACAAACAAATATTAATTTTATCGTGTTTTCAATAAATTCAATATCTGAATGATATAAGTGTCCTGTGAATTGGTGATTTGTAATTGGTGCTAAAGGAATACCAAAACCATTTATATTTAAAGTTTCAATATCTCTTTCAATATCATTAAAGAATTTATTTTCTTTTTTTCTTAATGAAATAATTAAATAAAGTTCTTTTTTTCTTTCATTGTAAAGACTTAAAAATTTTTGTTTGAAGTGTTCTAGTGTATTATTACAATTATCATAAAATTCAATTAAACTGAAATTGTGTTTTTTTTCAGCTTCTTTATGTTTTCTTATTAAGTAAAGTTTTAGTAATTCAGGATTTTTATAATATCCTGTTAACATCATATTTAAAAAATTAATTTCACTCATAACAATTTAATTAATGTACGAAATGTAAGAAATGCACGTTAAAAAACAACTTTATTTTTTATTAAAAATATTTAGTTATCTCGAGAGCTAAATCTTTATTGCTTTTGCCTATGTAGTTTAAAAACATTGCTTCAGTACTATGTCCTGTAATATAAATTAAATAGGTTGTTGGTATTGTACCGTAAAAATTGGTTGCAAAACTACGTCTGCCAATATGCGAGGTAACCAGTTCGTGTTTTTTGTAAGTTCCTGATTGCTTTCTAAAAATTTTACTACCTTTTTGGGTTTCAACCATTTTACTGCCTTTAGTTGGTTCGTTTATTTCTGCCAGTTCGCAAACATCTTTTATAAAGTCATTATACTTTTGGTCTGATATTTTATAAGGAAACGAGCCGTTTCTTTTATGAAGTATTTCTAAAACCTTTGGGTGCAATGGTACTGTCATAGTTTTATCAGTTTTTTGTTGAGTAAATTCGATTAAATGTTTACCGTTTTCAATTCTTATTTGTTCTTTGGTAAACCTCATAAAATCTGAAATTCTTTGCCCTGTATAACAACTAATAATTAACCAGTCTTTGGCGTTGTCTAAACTATCTGTTAATTTATCTTTACTGATGTTTTCAATTTTAGTTAAGTCTTCAAATGATAGGTAAATTTTAGCTACTTTTTCTTTTTCTAACATTAAACTATCCAACTGCGGATGCGTTTCAATACCTACAAATCGAGCGTGTTTACAAAACGTTTTTATTATTGCTAATTCTCTTTGTATTGTATTTTGTGCGTATGATTCGCTTTTACAGTAAGAAACAAATTCATTTTTAAAACTATCGTTTACATCTGCAATAAGTATTTGTTTTTTTCTGAAACTTTCAAGGCGTTCCAGTTTATGTTTGATAACTGTAAACTTACTTTTAGTTCTTTTTTTGATTTCGTGTTTACGGTACTCAATATAAAAATCAATATAATTGATTAAATCTTTAGGAATTGCTTTGTCTTCAGTCGGTGGGTTGTAATAATAATCTAATTGAGACGTTAACCAGTCTTTTGTAATGCTTTCAGGGTTTACAGAATTAAAAGCTTTTAAAACGTGATTTTCTATTTTGTTGAGTTCGTTGTTTATTTCAGTTTGTAAGTTTGTAATCTCAATATCTTTAGATTTATTTTTATGTTGTTTGCTCCAATAATATTTTGAAACCTCAACTTTTGTTTTTGCTCCGAAAACATAGTCTTTAGCATTATACCTGTATAAAAGCCTTAAATTTAAGTTTGCTTTGTCTTTAGTTGAACGATATAAGAAATTAATTGAAGCCATACAGATATATTTTAATAATACAAATATAAAATATTGTACGGTATTTGTACGATAAAAGTAAAATTAAAACAAACTACATCAAACTAAACAAAAAAGGAATATCTTTGTAAAACCTTTGTTTATTTGATTAATTAATATTTTTTCAATTTTTTAAGGTGGTTTGTTGAGGTGGTTGTTTGTGGTATTTGTAGTCCCTTCCTCTCTGCAATAACCCTCATGATTTATAGATTATGAGGGTTATTTTTTTATAGAGTACGAACAGGGGATTGTATTTTATAAAAAAAAGTTTTAGTAATTATTTACTTTTTAGAAGTACCAATCTTTGTACAATAAGCAAATTTCTTTTTATTTCCAGTTATTATTTTATAATTATAATTTAATTTGTTACAAAAAGACTCCATAGTCTCTTTGTCAATTTCCCTATCAATGTCATCAAAAATAATAGGTGTTTTAATTGATTTAAATAAATCTATATTTTGCAATATACCAGCGCGTAAATTTCCAGGAGGACCGTCAACAATAATAAGATCATAATCTATATTTAGTGCTTTTTTAACACTATGTTTTGTATACCAGTTTTTTTCAATGGGAGCCAATATAATATCATGATTCTCTCCTCTATTAATATTGAAATTCTCATCATGTTCTATACTTGTTACTTTATATTTTTCTAATAAAGCCTCAGTTCCTAAACCAGAACCAAACTCAAGAATTGATTCACCTTTCGATATAGTTTTATCAATAAAACTCAACATGTCTTTTTCAATAGACCAAGTTCCTAAAGAATTATTTCTTATAGCCATTTGTAAAGAGTATTTTAATAAATTATATAGTGATTTATTATTAAATAATTTTAGCTTCTTATTAGTTTCAAGTAGTTTATTACACCAATCTTCACATAAATCTAAATCATTATCATTTAGATACTTTTCTTTTATTAACCTTAAATGTAGATCAATTTCCTTTGTTGTTGGATTTAACTTAAATTGAGTTAATTGGTCCTTTCGGAAAATATCAGCAATTTTAACTTGTTCAACGGATTTATCAGTAGATATTTGGTTTGAATGTGATCTGTATTTTAATATTACCTCTTCTAAATTCCTAACAGGAAATAATTGGGCAGCTTTTACAAAAAAACCATAATCACTCGCATATCTATAATTTTCATTATAATAAAGATTATGTTTTTTTAATAAGTGAGTTCTAAACATGGCAGTTGGATGGCGTATAAAACAACTTTTTAAAAGCCAAGATTTTATATCTTTATAAGTTAATGGGTATTTAATTATTTTCTTTTCTTTATTCTTTTGAACCATAATCTCAAAAGCCCCTCCTAAACATCCAACATTTAAATGAGTCTCTAAAAAATTATATTGCAACTCCAAACGATTAGGTAGAGAAATATCATCAGAGTCCATAACGCAAATGTATTTTCCTTCAGCCGCTTTCATGCCAATATTTCTAGCTACATAATTCCCTTTGTTTATTGAACATTTAATATATTTAATTCTAGGGTCTTTGTATTTTTTTATTTCAAGTTCTGTATTATCTGTTGAACCATCATTAACAATTATAAATTCAAAAAAATTATAGGTTTGTGCAAGAATACTTTCTATAGCCTCGGCAACATAAGCTTCTCTGTTATAACAAGGCATAACTACTGAAATTGGTATTTTGTATTTCATTTTTTTTATATTTTAAATTTTCATAACAATTAATATTTAAAAATATCTTTAAACTTATAAAACATGCGTTCGGCAACACTAAGGTTTTCGGTAATAATTTCTGCATTTCCTAAAAGCTCTTGAGTAAATTTAAAATTTTTATTATAAGAGGTTTCAGTTCCGTTGGGTAAAGAAATAAAAACAGTATAATTATCTTCAGAATTTGGTGAAATAGAAAAATTAGTAACCTTGCCAATTAACATACCATATTGTTGATAAGGAAAATTATCTAGTTTTATAAAAACTTTTTGGCCTACAATTACTTTTCCAGCATTTTGAGCAGGTATAAGAAGTTTGCCAACCAATTTAGAAGTATCTGAAGGTAAGATTGAAAAAACAATATTTCCTGAGTTTACAAATTGGTTTTCCCCCCAATAATCTTGAAAACTAACGACTCCATTGATTGATGAAGTTAACACGTAATTATATTCCCAATTCCGTATAGCTTCTTTAAGTAGGTCATAAGATTGTATTAAGTTTTTTAAGAATTTACTATTGTCTTCTTGTTCATTAATACGTGTATTTTTTAATGTTTGATTAGCAGAAGAAATAGCTTCAGTCATTTGAGAAATAGAGATTGCCATGGCACTTATGTTCTTTTGCATTTGTATAAAACTCAACTGCTTTAATTCATATTCTCTTTGAGAAATAACTCCTTTTTTAAATAAGTTTTCATCTCGTTCAAAATCTGTTTGTTTTAGCTTGTATTCTTGTTCTAGTAATTTTTTTTGATTTACTTGGCTTTTTAGCCTGTTCCTCAATTCTTTAAGTGAAACTTTATTCCCATTTAGTTGATTTTTATAAGGATCTAAATCTTTTAATAAGTAGTAATCTATATAACTTTTTTCAAAACTAAAATAAGCTGTACTAATATCACCTAATATTAAGTAAGCAGTTTTGTCAAAAGGAAACTTAAATGTTTTAATATTAAAAGGAAGTGAATCAAGAATACTTTTTAATAAGTATACATCATTAAAGTTAGCCGTGTTTTTTATAACTGCCAATTTTTGATTTATAGTTACAGTATCTCGATTTTTAATAAAAATTTTCTCGAGCTGTCCAGAATATCTAGAAATTATTTTTTCTGTAGGTTGTTTTGTTGTTACCAATACTTTTGCAGTAACAAAGTCTGGATATTTAATCATGAAAGAAAGAGAAATAATGATACAAACAAACATGAAAATAAGTGTAATACCCCAACGAACAATCCATACAGGCGGATTTGATAAAATTTCTTGTACTTCTTCAGATCTTAAATCTAAATTATCTTTTTTCTCTTTTTTAGGCATCGTTATCTGTACTTAATTTTTCTAATTCTAATTGATTTTTAACTAAACTGTAATATGTGCCTTGTTGTTCTATCAACTCACGATGTTTTCCTGATTCTTTCACTTTTCCATCGTCAATTACAATTATCTGATCTGCATTTTTTACAGTACTTAATCGATGAGCAATAATAATAACGGTCTTGTTTTTGAAAAAATTATTTAAATTTTCCATAATAATTCTTTCGTTCTTTGCATCTAAAGCAGAAGTAGCCTCATCAAAAAAGAGCAATTCAGGGCTTTTATACACAGCTCTAGCAATAAATAAACGTTGTTTTTGGCCTGTACTTACACCAACACCTTCATTTCCTATTTTAGTATTAAACCCTAGAGGTAAAGATTGTATAAAGTCATAAATGTTAGCTACTTTTACTGCCTCTATTAAGCGTTCTTGGTCTATACTGTCCTCTCCAATAGCAATATTGTATGCAATAGTGTCATTAAAGATATAGCCCTCTTGCATTACTACCCCACAATTGGCACGCCACGATTTATGAGAAATAGCATTTAGATAATGCTCACCGTACATGATAGATCCTTTATCAATATCGTAAAATTTTAAAAGAATTTTCATTAAAGTTGTTTTACCACTTCCACTAGCCCCTACAATAGCTGTAATTTTATTTGCAGGAATTTGCATATTGATACCTTTTATAACATTCTCATCACTTCCTAAATATCTATATGTAATATTATTAATATTTAGAGACTGATTTGGTTTTATAGTTGAAACTAAGTGTTTGTCCTTACTTTCTTCATCTTCTTTGTCATGAATTTCCCCTAAACGTTCTAAACTTATTTTAGCATCTTGAGTAGATTGAATAAAGCCTACTAATTGACTAATTGGAGCATTTAATTGTCCAATAATATATTGAATGGACAACATCATTCCTAAAGTAATATTTCCTTCAATAACTAGGAGTGCTGAGGTAAAAGTTATTAAAATGTTTTTAGATTGATTTATAAAAGATGAACCTACACCTTGTGTTTGTTCCAAAGCCAAACTTTGCATAGAAATTTTAAATAATCTTGCCTGTACATATTCCCATTTCCAACGTTTTTGTTTTTCGGCATTGTTCATTTTTATTTCCTGCATACCATTAATAAGTTCCATAACGGTACTTTGTTCTTGGCTCATTTGAGAAAAACGCTTGTAGTCTAATTCTTTTCTACGTTTTAAGAAAAATAAAATCCAGAGTATATAAATAATGCTACCAACTGCAAAAATGAAAAAGATTGAAGTACTATAATAAATTAATACGGCACCAAATACAAATAGGTTTACCATAGAAAATAACGTATTTAAAGTAGAACCCGTTAGCAATCTTTCTATACGGCTATGGTCATTAATTCGTTGCATAATGTCACCTGTCATTCGAGTATCGAAATAAGCGATTGGTAGATTCATTAATTTTATAAAAAAATCTGAAACTAAAGAAATATTAATTCGGGTGCTTAAATGTAATAAGATCCAACTCCTAAAAACATCTACACTAGTTTGTCCAATAAAAAGCATAACTTGTGCTATTAATACCATATAGATAAAGCTAATATCTTGGTTTTGGATCCCTACATCTACAATACTTTGTGTTAAAAAAGGAAAGATAAGTTGCAGCATACTTCCAACAATTAAACCAATAATAAGCTGTAGAAGTAATTTTTTATATTTAAACAAATACTGAAACAAAAAGCGAAAAGATTTCTTATCTGCTTCCTCCCAATTAAGTTGTTTAAATTTAGGTGTAATTTCTAATAATAAGGCTATACCTTGCTTTGTTTCTGTGTTAGCGTTATGTCCTATCCAACGAGAGATAAATTCTTTTTTTGTGTAAGTAATAAGACCATAAGAAGGATCTGAAATGTAAACTACATCTTTTTTTATCTTATAAACTACTACAAAATGGTTTTTATTCCAATGTACAATTAATGGTAAAGGAGCCTCTTTTAATTTTTTAAAATCAATTTTTACGCCAAGAGATTTAAAACCGATTGTTTCAGCAGCGTCACTTAGTTTTAATAAATTACTTCCTATTCTTGTGGTTTCAGAAAGGTCTCTAATATCTTGTAAAGAAACTAGTTTGCCGTAGTGTTTTGCTATAATACGTAAACAAGTAGGACCACAATCTTTACTATCAGGTTGTTTGTAAAAAGGGAAGTTTTTTTTCAATATTTTATTATTTTAAATATTTGTCTATTAAGTTTCTTAAATCTTTGCTCTTTGGTTTTGGTGCGTAAGGAGCAACTATTTCTCCATTCTTATTAATTAAGATATATCTAGGTATGTATTTTAAGTTTATTTGTTTCATAAAATCTTTATTTTTCCCAGAAACAACATAACTATTTTTATAGTTGGTTAGTTTTTCTTTTTTAACTGCTTTTTTCCATTTATCTTTTTTTACATCTATAGATAAAAAGATGCATGTAAAATCTTTGTTAGAATATTCTTTAATTAGTTTATTTACGCTAGGAAAAGATATTCTACAAGGCTTACACCAACTAGCCCAAAAATCTATTAAAATGACCTTGCCTTTATTCTCTTTAATTATTTTATTTAACGAAACCCCTTTTTCATTATCTAATGAAGTTATATTTAAATTAAAGTTAGTTTTAATTTCTACAGGCTTGTCTCTAGATTCTGATAAATTTTTTAATAGGTAGTTGTAATAAGATTTAAAATCTAAATCGTCATATTCTTCCATATACCTGTTGTAATAGATTCTACCTGTGTCAATATTTTTAAAAGTAATATTTATAACAGAAAATTTTCTTGCAATTTTTAAATCTTCATTATTAAAATAAGTATCTAGTTTGTTATTTACTTCTATCGGATTATAACTAATTTTTTTATCGTTAATATGTATTGATAAGGATGTTACAAAATTTTTTATATATTCAATTTTAAAATTACTGTTGAGAAGAATTTTTTTATTTACATATTTGTCATCATATAAAGAATCTAATATAGAATGCGATTTAGTAGCCTGTAAGTCTCTGAAAAAGGCTAAATAATAACGATAGTTAATTTCATCTCTTATAGAATTTATTTTAATGGATTTATCATTATTTTTTATTAGGCTATCTATTAATTTTAGTTGAGAAACGTAAATAGCGTATTTTTTTTGGAGTATATCTGTATAAGTTTTATTAAATAATTGGGGGTTGTTTCTGTATTTATATAAGCTTTTTTTTATAGAATCTAATTCTCTATTTTCTTTAACTAAACTTATTTCTTTCAAGGTATTTGAATATTCTGTTCTTGACGAATTTGTGAAAAAGACAGAGTCTTTTTTTATTGTTGTGTTTATTTTAAGAGTATCATTAGAGAAAATATTAAGATTATATGCTAAATATGGACTGCTTCTACGCCTAATACTTGTTAAATTTCTTTTAGTTCTAATGCTTAAATAAGTTCTTTTATTTAATTTAATTTCAAAGGTATCATTTTTTACTTTTGAAATATTATAACTGGAGCCTTTGCTATTCGTGTATTCTAATTCCAACTTCTTTTCTAAAGGATTATTTATAATTATTATAGCCGAATTACTTTCAATTGGTTTTATATTTTCTTTCTTTTTAGAATTACAGGCTAGTAAAAACAAACTACTTAGTAATAAGTTAAAAAGAGATTTAATAAACACGTTTTTTGTTTTAATATATTCCATAAGCACAAGCAGAGGTTTAATATTTGATTAAAGTAAAATTATAAGAATAACTATATTAAATTATTAAAATAAAAAATAATTCTTATTTAAGAAGGAGGCTAAATAAATACTTAACCCCCTTCTTTTAAATGTTTAATTAGTTGCAGGACTGACATCTGTAGCCGGTAACAAGCCAATCTCCATTAAAACCTCCGCCACCATAACCACCAAAAAAGCCAGCATTGTACATACTTTGAGCCTCATCAACTGAATAGAGACAATCAGTCCAATACCCACTAGGATCTCCAGGTGAAGTATCAGCTGGTCTAACGTACACTTTACATGTTCCACCTGAGCCATAATCACCACCAAATACTGTCTTTAGTTGGTTTCGTTCAAGCATTTCACTTGCGTCTAATTTCAACTGTTTTAAACTTAATTTTTTCATAATAAAAAATTTAATAATATTATATTTGCCCTGAACATTTAAAGACACTCAAGGTTTGTGTCTGCCTTTTGCGCAAAGGGATATAATTTTGTAGATTATTCCTTATTTTCTATACCGTCGATAATTCTTTCAAAATTTTTTTGGTCTGAAGGCGATGGTGCACTATTCAATACTATTTTATTGTTTTTATCAAAAATAACATATCGTGGAATCTCTTTAACTTTAAAAGAACTTGCCAATGAAGACTTAAGTCCTTTTAAAAGAAAAAAGGAGTTATTAAAATTTAAAACATGTTCAAATTCTTTATTCTTTTTTAACCATTTTTGATAGTCCTTTTCAGGCGATATATAGATCCATTCAACATTATTTTCAACCTGAAGACGATCTTTAAAAGGTTTGCCTTCTTTAATTTGTTTTATACAAGGAGGACACCAAGTTGCCCAAAAGTCAATAACCTTTATTCTATTTTTTGAACGGGCAAAAATTTTATTTAAAGTCAAGGTATCTCCATTAATGTTGATAAACTTACTATTTAAAGCTGTTTCTGATAACTCGAAATCATATGATTTTAAATCTTCTTTTATATCATTCATATACTCAATATATGAGGGCTTTGTAAATTTATCCTCATATTCATTAATTGATTTTTCTAAAATTTCTATAGTGTTTATACTTTTACCAAATCCTTTTAAATGATAATTTCGTATCATTCTAGCAATGGCATAATTTTCTATTTCACCTTCAAAGTTTTTCTGAATAAATTCTTTTTCTGCTAAAAATTTTTCTTTTGAATATGCTAAAAATTTTGAGTTGAGGAAATAATTACTTATGTAGGTGTTAATATTATCTTTAAAGAAAACGCTATTATTAAGAGCATTTATATCTTTGAACTCTTCAACGAAAATATTCTCAAAATAGTTAGATAAATCAATAATAACTTCCGATTTTTTATCCGCCTCTTTTTGAGCTATTAGTATTACTCCATCACTGTCACTTAAGTAGTAACCCTCTGTCCTTGCTTTTATATTTTTTGGGTTGATAAGTGTAGATAAATATTCGTGTTTAAGATCAGTATTTATAGTAT
The DNA here is from genome assembly GCF_001975665.1 of Polaribacter reichenbachii. Classification (NCBI taxonomy): domain Bacteria; kingdom Pseudomonadati; phylum Bacteroidota; class Flavobacteriia; order Flavobacteriales; family Flavobacteriaceae; genus Polaribacter; species Polaribacter reichenbachii. The sequence goes on from NZ_CP019419.1 coordinate 2,036,366, forward strand.
AAATAAATAATTCAGATTGTATATGATGTTTTTTAATATATTGATTTAAAAAAAAAACTTTTTTCTCATAAATAGATTTTACATTTTTTTTGTAAAGCTTTAAGTCTCCTCGATAAGGGGTTTTAGCATATTCAGGGGTTGCAATATTCATTTCTGACCAATAATTATTTAGAATAGCATTTTTACCAAAAAACTTCATTACTCCGTTTTTTATTTTTATATTGATTGTATCACCTGGAATTAGAAAAACCCAACCACGATATAAGATCTTATCTGAAAAAGCAACTATCTCTGAAAATAATGGTTTCTCAATTGAATTCAAAACCATATGTAATGAATCAGAAAAAATTTCTTTTTTTACATCTAGATGACTTCTACCAAATAAATAAGTATTATTCATAATATTTAAATACTTAAATGCGGTTATATCATCAGTTGTACCCGTTATAAGAACTTTATTTAATTTAGAGTCACTCTTTTCAATAAAGTTATTTGATGTTAAAGATTCTTTTTGGGGCAAAGTATTTTTCTTACAATTAAGTAATAGTGAAAAAACTATTAAATAAATAACATCTTTTAATTTCATAGTGCTAATTTAAATTTGAGTCAATAAAATACCTTGCAAAACTGGGGTAAAACCCCAGTTATTTTATACCGATTACTACCAACATGAACACCATGTCCAGCCAGTAGAATGACAAGCACCATCAGGAGCTCCATCACAATTTGGGATATTATAAGTGCTACCTTCTTCACCGGGATTTGAACTATTACATGTTACCCAACATGAATTAGAACCATAACTACCATCACCACCATAGCCACCAAGAATTGTTTTTAATTGGTTGCGTTCTAGCATTTCAGTAGCGTCTAATTTCAACTGTTTTAAACTTAATTTTTTCATAATAAAAAATTTAATAATAATTATATTTGCCCTGAACATTTAAAGACACTCAAGGTTTGTGTCTGCCTTTTGCGCAAAAGGGTACTGTTTATTGCCCAAAGTGTATGCTTTGGGCATTTTAATTTATTGCAATACTTCTGTTAGATCTTCTATCTTGTATTCTTTTGGTAATTGATTTCCATTAATAAAAATGGTTGGGGTAGCTGTTATATTTTCAATAGTACACCAAGAATTCATAGCTTTTATTTTTTCTTTTTGTTTTATTAATTCTGTTTTTATTGGGTGTTTATTTGCAAATAAGTCATACTCTTTTTTATTTGCAGAATACCAATCGTCTAATGCTTGTTGCGTTTTAGTTTTATTACCTTGTTCATCTATCTCTAAAAAATGAGCTACAGGTTTAAACTTTTTATCTTTTTCATCAGCTTTGGCCGTAAATAATACTTGTAGATTAATAATGCCTTTATGAACCAAGTCTTCTAAAATAGGATGTGCTTTTGCACAAGGACCACAATAGGGGTTACACACTTTTACAACATTATATTTTGCTGTTTTATTAGTAATAGAAATACCCAAACCTTTTGTTGGGGTTTCTATTTTTTTAGATTTTAGTAACAAGCCTTCAAGTACATTAGGATTGTTCTTTATTTTTTTAAGGGCTCTTTTGTGCAGATTAGTTTCCTTTTCTTGTTCTAATAGAGGTTTTATCTGTTTCCAAACTAAAATAGGAATTAATAATAGAACTAAAAAAATAGGAAGTGTTTCTAGTTGTAAACTTGATTTGTATAACTCTCCGAAAAACGAAATAAGAATTTCTGAAACTAAAACAGCTTGAGTAATGATACAAAATTTACACCATTGCTTAATAATTACAGCTTGATAGTATATAGAAATAATAATTATTGGTATAGCAGTAAAACTAAGTAGGCTACTTATAGATAGCGATGAATATGAAAATGCTGATATTATTAAAAAGAATAAAGTACCAAAAAAATAGGAAAAACTTAATTCACTTAAACTTAAAAAACCATTAAGTATTTTTGAATGTTTAGAGGTTAATACAGAATTACAATCTATTTTTTTATTACCACCTGTGCAGAAATTTTGTAAAGTAGGGTTGTATTGGTCAACATCAAACCACAGCAACATACCGCTTGTTATTAAGCCAATTATTTTTAGAATTGTATAAACTCCAATGAAACTTATGGATGTTAAAGTAGTGTTTGCTTCTGAGTTTCGTAAGTTAATTGATAACCAAAATAGTGTAAATACTACAATACATATTTTTAACCCTTTTAGAATCCTAGATGATAAGACTTTTTTCTCAATGTCAACTTCTTTAGAATCTTGATTTTTTTCAGCTAATAAACAAACACCAGTCCATTTTTTTGAAAAATCGTCTTTAGAAGTTTTTACAAGTTTGTTTTTGTCATCATAATATTCAATCTCATTTTCTAATATATTTTTTATAACAAAAAAGACAGATGTCCCATGATTTTTTACTTGCACAATAAAAGGTAAAGGTATACTGTCTAGTTTTTCTTTATCAATTTTTATCGCTAAAGTTTCTATATTGTATTTTTCTAGAGTATCAGAAACTACTAGTAAACTTGGATATTCTGGATGAGAAATTATATTGTCTTCTATGTATTTTTTAGTGTTTTTAACATTAAGAATATTTAAAATTCTTTTTGTAGCGTGTATGCAATTATCCATAATATTTTCTCTTTTTCTAGTTTTTTTCTCAAAAATACATAAAAAAAATAAGTGTAAAAATTACACTTGTTAAATTTTTGTTAAAAATTATATCATAAATCTGTATAATTTGCAATAGAATATTTAGTACATAAAAAGTTAAATAATTTTAGAAAATATAAAAAAAGTATAAGGTTATTTCATTTTTCTGTACACAGAAGGACTCATTTTTTTAATAGCTTTAAACTATATATTAAAGTTAGATATATTTTTGAAGCCAGATTTAAAAGCAATTTCTGCAAGTGTTAAATCTGTTTTAGAGATTATTAATTTGCAAGAATGTTCTATTTTAATTCGTTTAAAAAACGAAAATAATTTTTATTGGTTCTTTTTTTAAAGTATTTACAAAAAGCATTTTTGGTTAAAACAGCAACTTCAGAAATATCGTCTAGTGAAATGTCTTTTGTGTAATTTTGCATAGTAAACTCAAGAACATCTCTCATTCTTTTTCCTTCTACAGCAGTGTATTTTTTTTCGTAAATAAAAGAAGATAAACTTTCAAAATTAGATTTAGAAATTAATTTCATTAGTTTTAAAAGAAGTATAAATCTATCTAATTTTGAACTATCTCGTAATTTTAAAAATAAATTTTTAATTTTATTTTTACGAGATGTAGTTCTAAAACCATGTTTAGATTGTGTAAAAAATAGATAAGTGCAACACGATTTCTCAGATCTAAATGTGGATTTAATTCCTTTATTATAGTTTCCCATTTTAGAAATGTATAGCGTCTCGATATAAAAACATCTAATGACGCTATTGGCAACAATAAGTTATGAAAATACGCACCAAATTCATTTTGCTGAACCCAATTGGTAAATTCATCTCCTTGATAAACAATTTTATCTTTAGATGAGTATTCACCATCTACCGTAGGATACAACCAATATTTTCTCTTTTAGCTTCTATAGTTTTATAAAAGCTTTTAAAAATATCTCTACTATTACTTTTTAATGGAGTTAAAAAAGAATACGTATCCCAATCTGGGGTTTCCTTTTTTAATTGTGTAGTAACAATTTCTCCTAAGCTTTCAACAATACGATCTAAAATATATGTATTATCTAAACTATTATTAATCTCTTTTCTATTATTGGTGAGGTTAAAAGTAGCATGAATAATACAAGGTAAACTCGAGGGTACGTACGTCAGTTTTAAAATAGTTATAGAAGTAGCCAGCATCTTCCATATTATCCTGCCAAGCAATAGCATAATTAAATTTCACATTATCTTTATAAACCTGATCTTTTTTTCTGTAAACATTCCAAGTTTTATCATTAACAGTAATCAGTTGTTCGGTATCTACTGTTTTGTGGAGTTCCTTTATTGTTTCTCTATCTTTAACCACTACTATTTTTCTAATATTAGGAAGAAACAATAAAGTTTCTTCACTTATTTTTTCTAGTTGTTCTTCTATAGGCCCTAACTGCCCTTCTTTAAATTGAAGAATAACACTAGTTATATATTCTGCTTTTTTGTCTTTAAGCAATTCAGGAAAAGCTAAAGTCGCTATCGGGATTTCGTTCTTAAGAAGTCTTTTTTCTGTTATTTCCTTTACAATACGTGTTTGTATTAAAGTACTGCCTTGTAAATATTTTTCATAGAAACGTACTGAAAAATCTTTAAAAAAACGAAAATTTACATCTCTAGTTCTCACTTCAACCCAATTAACCCAACTTAATATATAACGAAAACCTAATCCTTTATTACCGATGTACTCAAACTTGTTTTTTGTAGATAGGCCTGTGAACATTAAAGACTCCACACCATCAAGACTAAAAGGCTCTCCATTGTTAGACACTGTTAGTTCTTGCCTTTGGGTATCTTATGCAATATAAACAACATCACTTTTGGCATCATCGGCATTTTGCATGAGCTCTAAAAGCTAACGCCCCCTCATAATCTGCTACCGTTTGGTTTTCTTGACTATAACACGATAATTGAAAAGATGGATTGTTAAGGTATGATTTTTTATATCTTTCTAATTAAATCTGTAATTCCAGTTTCACTTAATATTTCCATAAATTCTTAGATTTCTTTAAAACTTTTCTTAAAATGGATTTACTCTATTTTACAATCTTCTATATTGCGTTTTTTTTTGGTGTAATTGTTATTAAGTAATTTTAAATTTATAGTTTTACTCGTAAAAGCTTATCTACTTAGACAAATAAATATACAGTATCATATTCCTTTTTATTGCAATTTAGACAGGATGTACAAGAAAACCACTTAATAATTGCACATTTGATTTTTTCTTTTTTTTTAAGAAACTAAAAGTACTATAAAGTACTGATTCGTAATTATGGATTTCCATAATTCTAGAAATATATATAAACCCCGCTGGTGAGGATTTGAAATCCGTGCCTATTTTAATGAAATTGCACTCTATTTTCATAACCCCTTTTTTTATGATTTCTTTAGCAGCTTTCCTGTGTCGATTAACTATACGTGCATGGTTTGCAAACCCGCGTTAACATTCTCTAAAGAAACATATCCGTGCGGTCTGGGATAATCTAAATATTAAATACCGTTTGTAATCCCTATGAACAAAATTAAATTTAGTGCAATAGCAATAAACCTTTGCATTCTATGTCAATCCACGCTTCCTTTGCATAGTTGGTTTTATTTCACAATAGTTGTATCCAACGCTATAATGGCACATTTCTTTTTTTATTTGAAGCTAGTAATTTTTTTAAAAATAGGACAATAAAAAAAGCAAAGAGCCATTGCCAACGCTCAAACAACTATTTCGCCATAAAATCAACCCCAAGCTAAGTTACATAATGCGCAGTTATACTGCTCTTCCGTGAAAAACTCCAGGCACTATAACGCCATTATGTAAAATAGCCGCTCATCCAACGCGCATATAGGAAAGTAATAATAACAATTTGCTATTTTAATAACAAGAAGTAGTTAATGCATTTGTTTTTACAAGTGTTTATGGGTACAATAAATAGTAAGTAGTAAAATATCAATGTGTTCAGTAATATTCAAGTCTCTTTTAAAGCACCTATAAAATCAAAAAAAGCCAATAAGAGTATAAATTTTTATTTTTAAAACATCTAGGGGTTACCGTTTTCACTAAAAGTAAATGCGTTGGAATTTTTAAAGCATTAGGAAAATAATAGAAGTCAGTAATATAAAAAAGTTGTAGTAGCATTCACTTTTAATAGAACCTAATAAAAGTGGTTGAGTACAAATAAAAATTTACACACTTATTCTCGCTGCTGCCAACGCACTACGTCTTTAATTATTTTAAAAAAAAGAAACCCACTTCTGGCAAGAAGCGGGTTAAAATTGCGACTATCATAAATCTAAATATTTAGACTCATTTGAAAAAGTATTTAAATATGTGAAAAAAAAATATAAATTTTTTGATTTTCAAACCATTATTATGTAATTCAGTCGCCATTAGGCTCACATTTTTAAAGATTGATAAACTCCACGCACAAACCAGCCACTGTTTATCAATCTTTAAAAATGATAAAATCGAATCTATTTTTTCCTCACCTCATTCTTTAAGGAAAAAACATACATTATTTTTAGAATTCACTTTCGAAATTCTGAACTTTAATAATTATTTTTTTGCTTTTATTTTAATCTTGTTATGAATCCATTTTAAAATAACAGAAACAAAAAAACTCACAACAGCACCCACAATAGCCAAAACAATGGTAGTAATAATATCTTCAACACCTATATGAACAATTGAAGATAAAAATAAACCACCAAAAAAACTGGCTTTTGTATTATGATCCATTTTTTTCTGAAGTATCATCATTTTTTATCACTGCGTGACTAACTGCTGTGGCAACAGTTCCTGCCACTGTCATATAGGTAGCAATTGTAATGATGGTTGCAGGTATACTTAACGGAGCAGCAATAATTGCACCTCCTGCAGTAGCTAATGCAATACCAATATTTCTTAAAATTCTAAAAAATTTTGGAGTAGGTTTTTTATAACGTTCTATAATTTTTATAATTCTGTGATTTAATAATTAATAAGATTTTTTCTTTTCGGTCTTTAGCTTGATATGATAGTGATAATAATTTTTGCATTGCATTTTTCGAATAAACACCTCTACCAATACCACTTAAGTAGGTTACTGGAGCAATACATCTTTGTAAATCTCTTTTGGCACCATTTGCAGGATGAAATAAAATAAAGCTCCTTCCTTTCACATTTTTTAAAATCAAATTATGCTTGAAGCGTTTTGAAAATCTTGGTTCAATTTAATATGCTTCTTCAGGAATGCAAGAAATAGTTCGTTTGTTATTTTTCCAGGGCAACTCAATCGTATGACAAAGAAATTTGTCAGAACAAAAGAGAGTACCATTAGTACTCTCTTTAAAATAAGCTCTTTGAAGTAATAACTCCATACTTATGGCTTGTCAATAATAGTAACTGAAAGGGCATTATATGTACCGTTTTTTAAAGAGTACATTTCTCCATTTACCTCTTGATAAAACTCTACCCCTAAAACTTGAATCACAGGTAATGTTGAGTTTGCAGTAATGGTTGCGGATAGTGCAATAGCAGCTGTGTCAGCAGCAGTATAAGGTCGAATTGTAGTTTCATCATTTTCAAATGTTGAGGTTTCATTCTCAAAATCTAATTCCAATGCTCTCATTACTACTTTAAAATGTGTTTTTTCTGCAAGAGCTGCAATTCTAACAGTTGTAGAAAAAGCTGCTAAATCTAAAGTTGCTTCTTCAGTAACTCTATCAAATGCTTTGGTAAATGGAGCAAATAAAGTAGCACCTAATTTTCCATTCAAGTTAAATTCAAAAGCCTCTAAAAGGTTTGAATTTCTTTCTTGTAAAGTTCTTGAACCTCTCTCGTTAACAATATCTGTTTTGGTAATTGCAACCAAAATTTTTGTCAAACGAGAGACCACTCTTCTGTCTTTTGCATTTTGCAAAAACACACGAATCGCATTACGTAATACTTTACCTCCCTTTCCTGCTCGTCCAAATTCAGAGCCATTTTCACGTGTTCTTTGAAACGCAGGATCATTCTGAATTCTTTTTTTATCTACACCACCTTTTTCGTGAGCCAAATGCCCATCAGAAGTTTTGTAGAAAGAAATTCCATCAATAGTTCCCTTTAATTTGATAATTCCTGTTTATTTTGCTATGATATTATATTTTTATGTTTAGGCAAAAAACCATACTTTTAAATAAGAAATCAAAAATCAGTAGTCAGCCATTCCGATACAAGTTATTTTTTCCGATTTAGTATGGTAGCACTGTCTAAAAAGTATAGATAGAGCATAGATAAAGTATTATGAATCAAAAGAGAGCTTGTATTTATCCAAAAGACATTCAGCGCATCACAGGGCGCAGTGAACGCTATGGTCGCAAGTTATTAAATGATATCAAGAATTTTTTAGACAAAGAGCCTCATCAATTTTTAACTATAGATGAGTTTTCGGAATATTCTGGAATTCAGTTAGATATAGTAAATAAGTACATAGGAAATTAAATTGTAAGGGACTAATTAGGGGGTAGTCTAAATTTGTGTGCTTATAAATGCTTATGAACAAAGGAAAAAAAAGAATGGTGTTAGTCCCTTCCTCTCTGCAAATTTATGATGAAAAAAAATATAATTACAGAGCCATAATAAATTGCTGTCTTCCTAATTTATTAGAAATTTGTTGCTATAATGATGATTTTTAAACTATTTTGTTTTAAAATTTAATTTAAGGTTTTAGTAGATTCTCTTATAATTAAATCTGTTTCTAAAACCACATCTTTATGAGCAAATAGTTTATTCTGTTTTTTTGCTTTAATTTCTTTATATAATAATTTGAATGCATTTTTACCCATATCATATCCAGGTTGATTAATAGTTGTTAATGAAGGAGATATTACAGAAGACATAAACCAATTACTAAAACCAACAATACTTATTTCTTCAGGTACTTTAACACCTAATTTTACAAACTCTGTCATTGCTCCAATGGCAACTAAATCTGTGTTTATAAAAATACCATCTACATCTTTATGGTCTTTTAATAGTTGCCTTGCATTTTCCTTTCCTTCTTCAAAACTCATATCTCCACATTCATTAACGTACACTAAAGAAGGGTCATATTTTATGTTATTATCTAATAATGCTTTTTTATAACCTAGGAATCTGTCAATAGAATTTTGAGGCAATAAAGCTCCCCTAAAATGAGCAATTCGTTTACAGCCAATATCAATTAAATGTTGAGTTGCGTTATATGCGGCTTTTCTATCATCAATAATTACTTTAGAACACTTTACAATTTTAGCAATTTTATCAAACATCACCAGTGGTGTTTCTTGCTCAATTATATCTGTTAAATGTTTATAATCTCCTGTACCGTTTGCCAAGGAAATTAAAATACCATCAACTCTTTTACTTAATAATAAATCTACTTGCTTTTTTTCTAACTCGTAAGATTCATCAGATTGAAGAATAATTACTAAGTATCCTTTTTTTTCTGCTTGAGAAATTATTCCTTTAATAACACTAGAAAAAAAGTGGTGCACAATTACAGGGATAATTAAGCCAATTGTTTTAGACTCCTTTGTTCTAAGATTTACAGCAAAAGAATTTGGTTTGTAATTTAACAAACTAGCAGTTTCTCTTACTAATTTTCTAGTTTTTTTACTTACATCTGGGTATTCTTTTAAAGCTTTAGAAACTGTTGTTATAGAAATACCTAATTCTTCTGCTATTTGTTTGAGCGTAACCATAATAGTGCTTTAATATTGATTTAATTGTATGCTTTATTACCTTGCAAATATAGTAAATTAACTTTTTCGAAAACGTTTTCGACTTTTCGAAAACGTTTTCGATTTATTATTTAAATAAAAAAATGTGCTTATAATTTAATTTTGTTTAAAACAAAGCCTAAAAATTATTAAATTAATAAAACAGGCACAAAACTCAGTTACAACTAAATCAAAAATATGAATAAAAAAATAATAATCTGGTCTTTAACAACTGCACTAGCAGGTTTTTTATTTGGTTTTGATACAGTTGTTATTTCTGGTGCCGAAAAAAAGCTTCAACTAATTTGGGAATCTACAGATATGTTTCATGGATTGGTAATTATTGGCATGGCATTATGGGGTACAGTAATTGGAGCAATTTTTGGAGGAATACCAACTAATAAAATTGGTAGGAAAAACACCTTAATATGGATAGGTATTCTTTATACAATATCTGCAATTGGATCTAGTTTAGCTAATGATCCTTGGACTTTTGCCTTATTTAGGTTTATTGGAGGTTTAGGTGTTGGAGCATCTACAATTGCAGCTCCTGCTTATATTTCAGAAATTGCACCTGCTAAAGACAGAGGTAAATTAGTTGGCTTATACCAATTTAATATTGTGTTTGGTATTTTAATCGCTTTCTTTTCTAATTACTTATTAAATAATATAGGTGAAAATGCCTGGAGATGGATGTTAGGTATAGAAGCTATACCTGCAATTATTTATACTTTAATGATTTTATCTGTACCTAAAAGTCCTAGATGGTTATTAACGAAATCTAAAGAAGATGAGGCAAGAAAGGCATTAAAAATTATTAATCCAAAATTAAACTCAAATGCTTTGGTTGAGGAAATCAAACAAGAGATGAAAGATACTATACCTAATGAAAACATCTTTCTTAAAAAATACAGATTCCCTTTAATCTTAGCTCTTTTAATTGCCTTTTTTAATCAATTATCAGGTATTAACGCTTTATTATATTATGCTCCAAGAATATTAGAAGAAGCAGGTTTAGGAGAAAGTACTGCTATGTTAAGTAGTATTGGTGTTGGTGTTACAAATATGATATTTACATTACTTGGTATATTTTTAATAGATAAATTAGGTAGAAAACAACTAATGTATATAGGCTCTTTTGGCTATATTATATCATTATCATTAGTTTCTGCTGCCTTCTTTTTTAACTGGCAAGGAACCTATATGCCTATCTTCTTATTTATTTTTATTGCTGCACATGCAATCGGTCAAGGTACTGTAATATGGGTTTTTATTTCAGAAATATTCCCAAACCATTTAAGAGGATCAGGGCAAGCTTTCGGTAGTTCTGTACATTGGGTATTAGCAGCAGTTATTCCTTCATTAGTACCGGTATTATTTTCTACTATTGGAGCCAGCGTTGTCTTTCTGTTTTTTGCAGTTATGATGGCCATACAATTAATATTCGTAATCTTTATGATGCCAGAAACTAAAGGGGTTACACTAGAGGAGTTAAGTAAAAAACTAATCAAAAATAAAAATTAAGCAAATGAAATTCAAAAAACTAACTTTTATTGCTCTTGTATTGCTTGTGTTTTTCAACTGTAAAAACACAGTAATAACTAAAGAAAAAACTTCTAAAACAAATACAGAAGAAGAGCTTTACAGACCTAACTTTCATTTTACACCAAAAAAAGCTTGGATGAATGATCCTAATGGAATGTTTTACTACAATGGCTACTATCATTTATATTTTCAATACCATCCAGATAGTAATGTTTGGGGACCTATGCATTGGGGACATGCAATTAGCACAGATATGATTACTTGGTCAGAGCAACCTATTGCAATTTATCCTGATGAACTTGGAACCATTTTTTCTGGAAGTGCGGTTGTAGATATTAGCAATAGCTCTGGACTAGGAGAAGTTGAAAAATCTATTCCAATTATAGCTATGTACACAAACCATAAAGATTTTGGTAATGGAAAGGTTAAACAGGTACAAAGTATTGCTTACAGTAATGACGAAGGTAAAACTTTTAAGAAATACGAAAACAACCCAGTTATAGATAACGATACAATTAAAGATTTTAGAGATCCAAAAATTACTTGGGATGAGGATAGACATAAATGGATTATGTCTCTAGCAGCAGGAGATAAAATTATGTTTTACGATTCTAAAAATTTAAAAAACTGGAACTTACTTTCAGAATTTAAAAAAGACAAAAATTCTAAAGATGGAGTTTGGGAATGTCCTGATTTATTTAAACTACCAGTTAAAGGTACAGAAGAATTTAAATGGGTATTATTTGTAAGCATTGGAACTGGTGGTCCAAATGGAGGTAGTTCAACACAATATTTTGTTGGAGATTTTGATGGTACAAATTTTAAAATTGATAAAGAATTTGAAAAAAGCTTAAAAGAAAATCATAATTACTGGTTAGATTTTGGTAAAGATAATTACGCGGGTGTTTCTTGGTCTAACGCAAGAACAAAAGATGGTGCTAAATTAATGATTGGCTGGATGTCTAATTGGGATTATGCAGTAAAAGTACCAACAGAAACATGGAGAAGTGCAATGACAACTCCTAGAAAAGTAGCACTTAAAAAAGATGATAATGGTTATCGATTAATTTCTACTCCAGTACAAGATTTAAATAAATATAGAGGTACAAAGTTTAAAAAAGAAAATATTGCTGTAAACGGAATTACAAAAATTATTGGCTCAGAATCAATTGATTTAGCAAGTACTGAAATAAATTTTAATCTAAACAATTTAGATGATAAAAGCTTCACTTTTAAACTATCTAACAAAGTAAATGACACACTTTTATTTGGCTATAGTCATGCTAAAAAATCTTTTTTTATTGATCGTAAAAAATCTGGAAAAATAAAATTCTCGGAAAAATTTGCAAATAAAATTTCTTATGCTCCTAGAACATCAACTAATAAAAATTTATCAGGAACAATATTAATAGATAAAACTTCTATAGAATTATTCTTTGATGAAGGAGAAACTGTTATGACAGAAATATTTTTTCCAAACCAACCCTTTTCAACCTTTTCTATAGAAACTAAAAATCGAGAATTGCTTCTTGATTACATCGAAATAAATCAATTAAATATTAACTAAATTAAATTAAATTATGAGACGTAAATTACTCTTTTTACTAACAATATTTGCTCTTTTCAGCATATCCGCCCAAACTCAGGTTAAAGGTGTTGTTACTGATAAAGATGGAGATATGCCATTACCTGGTGTTTCAGTAATTATATCTGGTACTTCAGTTGGAACAACAACAGATTTTGATGGAAATTATACTTTAGCCAGTGCAAAAGGTGAAGACACCTTGATATTTAGCTACTTGGGTTACAAAACCGAAACCATAAAAATTAATGATAGAAGTGTTATAAATGTTGTTTTAACAGCAGAAGCAAGTCAACTAGACGAAATAGTAGTAACTGGTTACTCAAAAGAAAAAAAGGTAGATGTAACTGGTGCAATTTCTGTTGTAGAAATGGCTCCTATTCAAGGAGTTGGTTTAAGTACAGGTAGTGCCGTACAAAGCTTACAAGGTCAAGTTGCAGGTTTATTTATTGAGAAAAACGGAGACCCTACAGGTACAAGTAACAATATACTAATTAGAGGTGCAACTACACTTGGTAACAACAACCCATTATTTGTTATTGATGGTGTGCCTACACTAAGACAAGAAGTATTTGCTAGTTTAAACCCAAGTACAATAGAATCTGTTCAAGTACTTAAAGATGCATCTGCGTCTTCACTTTATGGAGCTCGTGCAGGAAATGGTGTGGTAGTTGTATCAACAAAAAACAGATCAAAAGCCGGTGGTGCAGAAAAATTTAAAATCAGTTTAAATTCAAACGTTTCAGTTTTATCAGAAAAAAAACAACGTTATAAAATGCTAAATGCATTACAAAGAGGGCAAGCATTATGGCAAGCATCTGTAAATGATGGTGCAGACCCAAATGGAGGTTATGGTGAAATATATAACTTTGATTGGAATGGTGATTTTAATAACCCTGTTTTAAATAGTGTAACTGTACAACCCTTTGTTGGAGGTGACACAAGTGTACCAGTTGGAGATACTGATTGGCAAGATGAAACTTACCAAACAGGATATTTATACAATAATGAAATTTCAATTTCTGGTGGTACAGATAATTCATTTCACTTAATAAACTTAGGTCATTTAAGTAATTCAGGTATATTAAAAAATACAGGTTACGAAAGAATTACAGCTAAACTAAACTCTAATTTTAATTTATTTGATAATAGACTAAGAGTTGGTGTAAATTCACAAATGTCTACTTCAGATGAAACTTTAGCTTCTAGAGATGTTGGTAGTGCATTTACAACCAGTTTAGCTATATCATTAGCTCCTACAATTCCTGTATATGATGCGAACGGAGAATTTGCTGGTCCTTTGGGTTCTGGTTATTCAGACAGAAACAATCCTGTATTAATGCAACAACTTAATAGTTGGGACAACACTAGTAGAACCACTTTTTTTGGAAATGTTTATGGAGAATTTGATATCGCAAAAAACCTAACCTATAGAACTAGTTTAGGTATAGACTATAATGTAGTTGATAGAAGAGATATTGAAAGAAAAGTTAATAATGGTTTTATAACAAGAGCTACAAATAGATTAATACAAGGTAATCAAAAGTTTACTAGTTTAGTATTTACAAACACCTTAAACTATAATGTAGAATTAGCGGAAAAACATAAAATAGGAGTGCTTTTAGGAGCAGAATCTATTAAAGACGATCAAGATAGCTTTATTGCGCAAGCAGATGGATTTGCAGTAGAAACAGAATCTTTCTTTCAGTTAGATGCAGCTACAGGTGCAAAAACAAACTTAGGATCTTCAACTGGTAGTAGATTGTTATCTCAATTTGCTAAGGTAAATTATGGTTACGAAGATAAGTATTTAGCTTCTGTAACTGTACGTAGAGATGGTTCATCTAGATTTGGAGCAGATAATAGATATGGTATTTTTCCTGCAGCAACAGTAGGTTGGAGAATTAGTAATGAAGATTTTTGGAAAGAAAATGATATAGTAAATTCTTTAAAATTTAGAGCAGGTTATGGTGAAGTTGGTAACCAATCTATTGGAGATTTAGCACGTTTTGGTTTATTCCAATCTAATTACGGGCAAAATCAATTACAAGCTACTGGAGACACTTTTTTCTTTAATACGTTTTATAATGTTGGTACCGCTTATGATCTAAACGGAAATAACACAGGAAATTTACCATCTGGTTTTGTATCAATTCAAGCATCAAACCCAGCTTTAAAATGGGAAACTACAAAAGAATTTAATTTTGGTGTAGACTTTTCTTTATTAAACAATAAAGTAACTGGTACTTTCGATTATTTTACTAGAGAAACTAGTGATATTTTAACAACACCGCCTATTGCATCTGTGGTAGGAGAAGGACAACAAAGAGTATTAAATGGTGCAACAACAGAAACAAACGGTTGGGAATTAGCTTTGGCGTACGCTAATACTTTTGAAAACGGATTAAAATTAACAGTTTCTACTAATTTCGGAGCTTTTAGAGATATAATTACAGCTTTACCAGATGAGGTTGTATCTTCTTATCCTGGTACTGTAGATAATTCTATTATTGGACATTCTCAATTTTCAATTTTTGGATATAAAACAGATGGCTTATTTCAAAGTCAAGCAGATGTAGATGCAAGCCCAATTCAAGTTGGAGCTAGACCTGGAGGATTAAAATTTCAAGATTTAGATGGTAATGGTAGTATAGATGCAAATGATAGAGATTTTATTGGTACAACTTTACCAGATTTAGAATATGGAATTAGAGTAAACTTAGAATATAAAAACTTCGACTTTTCTGTATTCGGCTCAGGTGTTGCAGGAAGAATAGGTTTAGACCCATATATATACTGGAATAATTTTGTGCAAGGTAGAGAAAATGCAGGAGTGGGTGTGTTAAATGCTTGGACACCAACCAACACAGGTTCAAATATTCCAGCAGCATCACTTGTAAATAACGATACAAGAATTTCTGATTATTTATATAGAAAGAATTCTTATTTCAAAATAAGAAACTTGTCATTTGGGTATTCATTACCAGAAGAAATTGTTAATAAATTAGCAGGTATGTCGAGTTTAAGATTTTATTTTCAAGGAGAAAATTTATTTTGGTTTACACCTAAAGACTATATAGGATCAGATCCTGAAAGAACAAATGTAGATAACATTCCTGTTCCAACAACATTATCACTTGGTCTTAACATTAACTTTTAAAAAATATTAAAATGAAGAATATAAAATTATTATTAGCGGGAATCTTTGCTACTATTTTAATAGCGGGATGTTCTGATGATTTCTTAGAATATGAACCAGAAGGTGTATTATCTAATGAAAACGTAGCAACAGCAGAAAATGCAGAAGCATTGGTTGTTGCAGCATATGCAGGAATAGCAAATGATGACATGGTAGGTCCACTTACTAACATGTGGGTTTACGGAAGTGTTAGATCTGATGATGCCTACAAAGGTGGTGGTGGTAGAGGTGATGTTGATATCGTAGATAGATATGAACAATACAATTTAACTATTGCAGACGACCCATTAGATTGGATGGGACCAAGAACTTGGACTAATTATTATAAAGCAATCTCAAGAGCTAACTTTGCATTAAAAGTAATTAATGATATACCAGATGCAGAATATGCAAACAAAGCTATAAGACAAGGAGAACTTCGTTTTTTAAGAGCACACTCTCATTTTATGCTTAAACTATTGTTTAAAAAAATTCCATATATCACAGAAGAATTAACTCAAGATGAAATTATTAAGGTTTCTAATGATGTAGATAATGATGCTTTATGGAACACAATTGCAGATGATTTTATATTTGCTTATGATAACTTACCTCAATCTCAAGATCAAGTTGGTAGAGCAGACAAAAATGCAGCAGCAGCTTATTTAGCAAAACTACGTTTATACCAAGCTTATGAGCAAAATGACACTCATGCAGTTACAAACATAAACATGTCTAGATTACAAGAAGTTATCGATTATGCAAATGATGTTACTGGTGCTTTAGAAGCAGATTATGGTAATAACTATTTAGATGGTTTTGATAATGGTTCAGAATCTATTTGGGCTGCGCAATTTTCTATCAATGACGGAACAACTGTTAGTAGAGTAAGTTTTGTAACCGGTTTAAATTCACCTCATGGTACTGGTTTATATGGATGTTGTGGTTTTCATTTAGCAAGTCACAATATGGTGAATGCATTTAAAACAGATGCTTCTGGTTTACCATTATTAGATACTTTTAATGATAGTAACATTTTTGATGTTGTAGATGCAAATGGAGAAACTGCTTTAGCTGCAGGCATTACATTAGATCCAAGAATCGATCATACAGTAGGTATACCAGGTCGTCCTTTTAAATACAGAAATACAGTAAATACTACTGGAGATATGATTTACAACTTTAGTTGGGCAAGAGATCCTGGAGTTTATGGTTATTTTGGTAATATGAAAGAGCAACAAGCACCAGATTGTGGTTGTTATGTAAAAGAAGGCCCATTTGTTGGAACATCAAAAAATGTAGATTTTATTAGATATGCAGATGTCCTTTTATTTAAAGCAGAAGCTTTAATTCAATTAGATCAAGTAGATGCTGGTGTTCAAATAATCAATCAAATTAGAAGAAGAGCTAAAGAAAGTACTCAAAGACAAATGGATGCAGGAGCTAGCAATGTATATAATGTAGGCGAATATGCTATGGGAATGTCTAAAGATGATGCTTTTAAAGCTTTAATGTTTGAAAGACGATTAGAGTTTGGTATGGAAGGTCCAAGATTTTTTGACTTAGTAAGATGGGGTATGGCAGAACAAGTTCTAAATGCATATTTAGCAGTTGAGAAAACAAGAAAAGATTTTTTAACAAATGCTAATTTTACTGCAGGTAGAGATGAATACTATCCAATACCTCAAAGAGAAATAGATTTTACAGGTGGTATTTATAAACAAAATCCTGGTTATTAATATAGTATTGATTGTTTTTTGAATTGAGTTAATTGGTATCAAGAGAGATTGACATTGTTTAATCTCTCTTGTTTTTATCAAAATTAAATTGTTTTATTTTAAATATTAAAAGATGTCAAAAGTAGTTTGTTTTGGAGAAGTTTTATGGGATGTATTTCCCACTCATAAAAAAATAGGAGGAGCTCCTCTTAATGTTGCAAACAGATTAAGTTCATTTGGTCATAACGTAACAATGATAAGTGCTTTAGGTGAAGATAATTATGGACAAAAAATAATTGAGTACCTTAAAGAAAATAAAGTTAAGACCAACCATATTCAAATAAACAAAGAGTTTCAAACAGGTAAAGTAAATGTACTAATAGATAAAAAAGGCTCAGCTTCTTATACTATAAATTACCCAAGTGCTTGGGATAAAATTTATTTTACTGAAAAAGCAAAAAGCGAAGTTGTAAACGCTGATGCTTTTGTTTTCGGTAGTTTAATTGCAAGAGACGAAACATCAAGAAATACATTGTATGAATTAATTGAAGCAGCAAAATATAAAATTTTCGATTTAAATTTAAGACAACCTCATTACACAACAGATGTATTACAATATTTAATGGAAAAAGCAGATTTTATTAAATTTAATGATGATGAATTGTATGAAGTTTGTAAAAAAATAGGTTCAAAATACAATTCACTTGAACAGAATATAAATTTTATTGCAGATAAAACGAATACAAAACATATATGCGTAACTAAAGGACATCATGGTGCTGTTTTATTATATAACGATGTATTATACTACAATAGCGGTTATCAAATAAATGTTAAAGACACTGTCGGCGCAGGAGATTCTTTTTTAGCCTCACTAACTAGTGAATTATTAAATAAATCAACCCCACAAAAAGCAATAAATTTTGCTTGTGCTATTGGAGCTTTAGTTGCTCAAAATGAAGGAGCTAATCCTAAAATATTACAATCAGAAATTGAAACTTTTATTAATCCATAGTAAAAGATAAATAATCCTAATTATTAGATAACTTACATTTTATGTCTTTAATAAAAAAGTATAGATTAAAATAAATTATGAAGTTCAAAAAACCTACTTTAAGCTTTTGGCAAATATTAAATATGAATGTTGGATTTTTCGGAATTCAATATAGCTTCGGACTTCAGCAAAGTGCAGTTACACCTATTTATGATTTTTTAGGAGCTAGTCCAGACCAAATTCCGATTCTACATCTTGCTGGTCCAGTAACAGGTTTATTAGTACAACCTATTATCGGAGCATTAAGTGATAAAACTTGGAGTCCTAAATTTGGGCGTCGTAAACCTTATTTCTTAATTGGTGCAATTCTTTGTAGTTTAACACTATTTGCTTTTCCTTTTAGTAGTTCTTTATGGATGGCTGCTGGTTTATTATGGATTTTAGATGTTGGTAATAATACAGCTATGGAGCCTTACAGAGCTTTAATTGCAGATAATTTAGAAGAAAAGCAACAGCCTTTAGGTTTTCAAATGCAAAGTTTCTTTACTGGTTTAGGTCAAGTACTCGCAAATTTATCATTATTTATATTTCCATTAATTTTTATTGGCACAACAGGCTCTTTACCAACTTGGGTATATGCATCTTTCTTTTTAGGCGCAGTTTGTTCAATAGCCACAATTTTATGGAGTATTAAAAAAACAAAAGAAATCCCTCCTACAAAGGAAGAACTAATAAAACTGAAAGAAAAAAGAAGTGTTTTAGAACCTTTAATTGAAATCTTTTCAGCAATAAAAGATATGCCAAAAGTAATGTGGCAATTAGCATTGGTTTACTTATTTCAATGGTATGCCTTATTTTGCTATTGGCAGAACTCCTCTAAAAGCGTTGCATTATCCGTTTGGAATGCAACTCCAGATAACAAAGAATTATATAGTGAAGCCGTAAGTTGGACAGGTTTAGTAAATGGCTGGTACAATGTAGTTACCTTTTTAGTTGCCTTTGCATTAGTAGGTTTTGCAAAAAAATACAGTCCTAAAAAAGTACACGCATTTTGTTTAATAATCGCAGCAATTGGTTTTTTAGCATTTCCACATATAGAAAACAAAAACTTATTATTTTTTGCTATAACTGGTTTCGGAATTGGTTGGGCAAGTATGATGGGAATACCTTATTTAATGGTAGTTTCAGATATTCCTAAAGAAAGATATGGTGTTTATATGGGTATTATTAATATGATGATTGTAATTCCTATGATTATACAAACGGTTTCCTTTGGTTACATCTTAAAAAACTTTTTAGGCAATGACCCCAGAAATGCGATCACTTTTGCTGGAGTTTTATTAGTCTTAAGCGCAATTTTTACACTTTTTATCAAAAGTAAAAATCAAGTAAAACAATAACAACAAAACAATATTTTGAAAAAAGATAATAAAGAAATAGATATATTATGTATTGGTGAAGTCTTAATCGATTTTATTGGTCATCAATCTGATGTATTAATAAATAATACTAGAGATTATCATAGATATTTAGGAGGTTCACCAACAAATGTGGCTATGAATACTGCTAGATTAGGTTTAAAACCTATAATGATTTCTTCAGTTGGTAATGATGGTTTTGGAGAGTATATTTTAAAACGACTGAATGAAGTTAATGTAAATACAGAATACATAAAAAAGCTAGATGATAAAGCTACAAGTGTAATTTTTGTATCTAAATCAAAAGGAACTCCTGATTTTATTCCTTTTCGCCAAGCTGATTCTTATATAACAGAAGACCAGATTACTACAGATACTTTAACGAATACTAAAATTTTTCATACTACTTGCTTCGCCTTAAGTAAGGGCCCAGCACAGGCTACTATTTTAAAGAAAGCTGAAGAAGCATTTAATTTAGGTTGTAAATTAAGTATCGATTTAAATTACGCTAAAAAGTTGTGGAAAAGTCAAGAAGAAGCACTAGAAGTAATCAAAACCTACTGCAGTTTTAATCCGTTAATAAAAATTAGCGAAGATGATATGTTGCGTTTATTTGAAAAGGAATTAGCTCATCAAGAAATTTTTGAGTTTTTTCATAATCTTGGCGTAGAAACAGTTTGTTTAACTTTAGGAGAAAATGGTGTAAAATTATCAGAAAAAAATAAAAAAATCATACAATTACCTGCCATAAAAGTAGAAAAGGTAATAGATACAACAGGTGCTGGAGATGCTTTTTGGTCTGGATTTTTATTCGCTTATATCAAAGAAAAACCAATACAAGAATGTTTAGAAATAGCATTAAAATTAGCAGCATTAAAGCTTCAAAATGTAGGAAGGCTGCCAGAAAATATCAATATTTTATCTAAACTTTTATAGTAATTAAATTATGAAAAAAGAAAGTAAAATAATTTCTAATGGAGTAATGCTAAATGCATACCCAGATAGTATTGGCAGTAATTTAAGTGATACAATTGCAATGCTTAAAATGCCAGAATTTAAAGATGTATTTTCTTTATTTTATGTGTTGCCCACTTTTTTTAATAGCGATTTAGATAGAGGATTTTCTATTATAGATTACAATTTAAATAAAGAACTAGTTTCTAAAGAAGATTTAAAAGCATTAGAAGAATTGAACATTATGTTGAAATTTGATATTGTTTTAAATCATTTATCAGTAGCTTCTCCTCAATTTAAAGATTTATTAAAAAACGGAGAAAAGTCTAAATACAAAGATTTTTTCATCAACTGGAATACTTTTTGGGAAGGCAATGGAATTAAAAACGAAAATGACATTGTAATTCCTCATAAAGAATTTCTAGATAAATTATTTATGAGGAAATCTGGACTTCCGATTTTAAAAGTTCCTTTTCCTGACGGATCTGAAAAACCGTATTGGAATACTTTTTATCAAAATATACATTATAACAAAATTACTAGTAAAGATGTTAGTGAAATAATCCCTCATATTTCACAAAATGCTGAATTGATTTGTAAAAAAATCAATTCAGCTATTACTAATAATTTAGACTTAAATTCGTTAGATTTCGAAGATTGTAACGAATATAAAGAAGAAATTTTATCAATTGTAAATAGAAAAGCAACCTATTTAGGTCAAATGGATGTAAATGCAAAATCTGAATTGGTTTGGGAATTTTACGAAGAAACACTTGCCAAAGTAAAAAGTTTTGGATGTAAAATATTACGTTTAGATGCTTTTGCATACTTGCATAAAGAAATTGGGCAAACCAACTTTTTTAACAAACCTGGCACTTGGAATTATTTAGATCGAATTAATGAAATTGCAAAGAAAAACGATTTAATTCTACTACCAGAAATCCATGCAGAATATGGGTTAAACTTGCATAATGAAGTTGCAGAAGAAAATTATCAAATCTATGATTTTTTTCTACCTGGTTTAATGATTCATACTTTAGAAACGGGTAATAATAACGCACTTTTACGTTGGATTTATGAAATCATAGAAAAAGGTTATAAAACCGTAAATATGTTAGGTTGCCACGATGGAATTCCTGTTTTAGATTTAAAAGGAAAAGAAGTAAATGGCACTTA
Organism: Polaribacter reichenbachii; assembly: GCF_001975665.1. Lineage (NCBI taxonomy): Bacteria > Pseudomonadati > Bacteroidota > Flavobacteriia > Flavobacteriales > Flavobacteriaceae > Polaribacter > Polaribacter reichenbachii. The sequence continues at coordinate 2,058,331 of NZ_CP019419.1, forward strand.
CAATAAAGGTCTTTTAGAAAATGAAGAAATAGAAACCATAATGAATACCATTATGGATCGTGGAGGAAGAGTTAAAAACCTTTATGATCCATCAGGCAAAAAGATTTCTTACTATCAAATTAACGCAACTTTTTTTAGCGCTTTAGGCGAAAATGAACAAAAATTATTATTGGCAAGAGCCATACAAATGTTTATGCCTGGTATTCCACAGGTTTGGTATTTAGACATTTTTGCTGGTAAAAATAACTATGCAGCTGCCGACAAAGGAGGTTCAGGAGGTCATAAAGAAATAAATAGAACTACGCTTACAAATACTGATATAAAAAACGGGTTAAAATCTGATATTGTAATAAATCAACTTAAAATAATGCGATTAAGAAATACATTAAAAGCATTTTCTGGAGATATTAATATTTTAAATAAATCTTCTGATATTTTAAGTATAGAATGGCAAAAGAAAGATTCTTGGGTATATTTAGAAGCAAACTTAAAAAATTATAATTTTAGTATTTCTTATTTAGATAAAGGTGTAAAACATAAATTAGTTTTTTAATTGCATTAAATGAATAAAATGTAAGAAAGTTTTGTGGATCCTTCCCCCAAAAAAAAGTAGAATTTTAAATCTTTATTTAAAATTCTACTTTTTTATAATTGAAGTTATTACTTGTTTATATATTTTCTTCCTTTAAAATATCGTAGTTAAATTCAATATTTATCCACTCAGATCCATCACCAGTTTTGCTTTCATCAATAATCAATTCATCATCAACATAAATTTTTAATGAAAGTTGTGTAGGAATAGAGTTTTTTCTATAAATATTTCCTTGAATAAATCTAAAATCGTAATCATCTAAAGTAATAACTACAGGTATTGCGTTGCCAGATGAATCATAATTAAACAGATATTCATTTAAAATATGTTTGTCTTCAATATAGTCATAATAATTAATCTGTACTGCGTCATTTTCTTGCAATGTATTTACTTCTATTCTAACTGTTTTATCTAAAACTTCTGTAGTTTCTTCTTCTGTTTGTATAGTGCCAGTGGTACAACTATAAACAACAAGTAGTAAAAGAAATAATCTTTTCATATTAAATGATTTTAGGGTAATGTACAAAAATACTGCAAACAGTGTAAAAATAAGAATTATTAGAAATAAATATTGTTAATTTTGCAGAATGGATTCAATATTTAAATTTAAAGACTTTTCAGTAAATCAAGATAAAACAGCTATGAAAATTGGCACAGATGGTGTTTTGTTAGGTGCTTGGTGCACTGTAGATTTTTACCCAGATTCAATTTTAGATATTGGTTCTGGTACAGGAGTTGTGGCATTAATGTTGGCACAACGTTCGGATGCAATGACTATTGATGCTGTTGAACTTGATGAAAATGCGTACGAACAATCTGTAGAAAATTTCGAACAATCTGATTGGGGAGATCGTTTGTATTGTTATAATGGCACTTTTCAAGAATTTGCTGATGAAATTGCTGAAGAAGAAGAAACTTACGATTTGGTTATTTCGAATCCGCCATTTTATACAGACGATTTTGAAAGCCAAGATAAAGCAAGGAATAAAGCAAGATTTACAAGCGCTTTATCTTTTGATGATTTAATAGTTGGAGTAGTAAAAATCTTATCCAAAAACGGAAAGTTTACAACGATTATTCCTTATAAAGAAGAAAAGAATTTTATCAACTTAGCGAACGAAAAAGGTTTATTTTTAAATCGAGTTTGTCAAGTTCAGGGTAATCCAACATCAGAAATAAAAAGAAGTTTATTAGAGTTCTCTTTTGATGATATTGATATTAAAAAAGAACATTTAATTATAGAAATTGAACGTCATCAATACACAGAAGATTACAACAACTTAACCAAAGATTTTTATTTAAAAATGTAATTTCAAATTTACTAATAAAACTAAAAATTGATAGTTCAGAGTTTCTCAGCGATATTCCTTTACACATCTTTATGGAAGTGTTACCCAGTAATATGATCAGGATTATAGCCTAAATATTTTACTTTTCTTTCGGTAAATTTAATTCCGTGATTTTCGAGTTCCTTTAAAATAGGTTTATACACTTCTTTAGTAATTGGTATTTGTACACCAGGTGTTTTTATATCTCCTTTTAAAATTTTTAAAGCTGCAATTGCAACAGGTAAACCTACAGTTTTAGCCATAGCTGTATAGGTTTGGTTTTCCCCTAAAACCATCAAGCTACTTTCTATTTGATGTTTTTCGCCATTAAATTCGTAGCCAAAAAGGTGTTGCATAACTATCATATCTTTATCATTTTCTTGTAATGTCCAAGAATCTTCTAAAATTTTCTGTAAAATTTGAGCAGGAGTTGCATTTACCAATTCAATTTTTTTCTTCGGATTAAAAAGGTCAAGTTCAACCAATTTTTCCCACATAATATCATCTTGATCAATTTTAAGATAAGAGCGTAATTTTAATTCAACAGAATCAGAAGGAGAATATGCTAAAAATAAGTTTACAAAATCGCGATAACTCATATTTTCAGAATCCTCAATGGTATAAGAATCGTCTGTCATCCCTAATTGCACAAAAATATTCCAAGCTCTAGAAAAACCAACACGTCTAATAGTACCTCTGTACATGGTTGGTATATCATCTAAACCATAAGCACTTCTATATTTTAAAGAATCTCGATTTGCGTAAGCTTCAAACTTTTGATTATCAATTTTTAAAAATTCTGTTCTTCTAAATAATTTGTGATAAGGTATGTATTTATAAGTGCTCTCTTGTATAAACATTGCAGCTCCTCCTTGGCCAGCCAAAACCACATTTCTAGGATTCCAAGTAAATTTGTAGTTCCATAGATTGGTATCACTCTCAGGAGCCACTAAACCACCACAGAAAGATTCGAACAACAGCATTTTTGCACCACTTTCTCTAATTTTATCTATGACTTGCATTGCACTCATATGATCTATACCAGGATCCAAACCAATTTCGTTCATAAAAACCAACCCATTTTCTTTGGCAGCATTATCTAGAGCTTTCATTTCTTTAGATACATAAGAGGCTGTAACCATATGCTTTTTAAATTTGATACAATCTTTGGCAACCTCTAAATGAAATCTTGCAGGTAACATCGAAATTACAATATCTGTTTTTTCGATTTCTTTTTCACGTGGATGAGCATCAAAAACATCTAATTGTATGGCTTTTGCATTTTTATGATTTTTAATTAATTTTAGCGCATTTTCTGTAGATATATCTCCAATCGTTAATCGTAAGTTTTCTTCATCAGATTTATCTAATAAATATTTAATTAAAGCTGAGCTCGATTTTCCTGCGCCAATTATTAGTATATTTTTCATAAAAGAAAGCTGTATTTTTGTGGAATATTATTTATCATTTTTAGATGATTCTAACAATTTAAAACAAAATGATAGGTTACGAAGATAATATTTTTGTTTAAAAATTAACAAAACTGATAATAAATGTTTAAAAATTTAATAATCACTTGCTTTTTAGGTTTATCAGCAGTTGTTTTAGGGGCATTTGGTGCACACGCTTTAAAAGAAAGTTTAACTCTAACAGAATTACAAAGTTTTGAAACTGCTGTTCGTTATCAAATGTATCATACCATTGTTTTGTTGTTTGTAAACACTTATGTTGGGTTTTCTTTAAAACAAAAAAATACAATTAGTTACCTTTTTTTCTTAGGAATTCTATTTTTTTCAGGCTCAATTTATTTAATTCAATTAACTAAAATTACGGCTAAATCCATTTGGTTTATTACCCCTTTAGGAGGATTGTTTTTTATAATTGCTTGGATTTCAATGATTATTATATTCGCAAAGAAATTTAAAATCAACTAAAAATATAATAATTTTTAGTATCAATATATAAGGGTTTTAAAATATTTATTAGTTTTGTATCATTGTTTAATATACAAAAATATTGGTATGGTAGATACAAGTACGAAATCGATTTCGTTAAATCATCTAGGAATCAAAAATGCAACAATTCGTTATCAGTTAACTTCTAATGAGTTACATCAAGAAATCTTACAAAAAGAACAAGGTGTTGAATCTTCTTTAGGTGCAATTGCAGTAAATACAGGAGAGTTTACAGGTCGTTCTCCTATGGATCGTTTTATTGTAAAAGATGCAATTACAGAAAATGAAGTTTGGTGGAGCAAGATAAATTTACCTTTCGAAGAAGACAAATTCGATAAATTATATACTAAAGTTGTTGATTATTTATCAGAAAAAGAAATTTTTGTAAGAGATAGTTATGCTTGTGCAGACGAAAATTATAAATTAAATATTCGTGTTGTAAACGAACATCCTTGGAGCAATATGTTTGCTTACAATATGTTTTTAAGACCAACAGAAAAAGAGTTAGAAAATTTTACGCCAGAATGGACCGTAATAAATGCGCCAGGTTTTATGGCAGATGCTGCTGTTGATGGAACTCGTCAACACAATTTTGCAATTTTAAATTTCACTAAAAAAATTGCTTTAATTGGTGGTACAGGTTATACAGGAGAAATTAAAAAAGGAATTTTTTCTGCCTTAAACTTTATCTTGCCAATTTATAAAAATACTTTGCCTATGCATTGTTCTGCAAATGTTGGTGCAGCTGGTGATACAGCTATTTTCTTTGGTTTATCTGGTACAGGAAAAACAACTTTATCTACAGACCCAAACAGAAGTTTAATTGGTGATGATGAACATGGTTGGACAGCCGAAAACACTGTTTTTAATTTTGAAGGTGGTTGTTATGCAAAAGTGATTAACTTATCGCAAGAACAAGAGCCAGAAATTTTTGCAGCCATTAAAAAAGGCGCAATTTTAGAAAATGTAATTTTAGATGATAATGGAGTAGTCGATTTTAAAGACACTTCTATCACTCAAAACACACGAGTTAGTTATCCTATTTATCATATAGATAATATTAAACAACCTTCTATTGGAGAAAACCCGAAGAATATTTTCTTTTTAACTGCGGATGCATTTGGAGTTTTACCTCCAATTTCTAAGTTAACACCAGCACAAGCAGCATATCATTTTATATCTGGTTATACAGCAAAAGTTGCAGGTACAGAAGCAGGAGTTACAGAACCAGTGCCAAGTTTTTCAGCTTGTTTTGGTGCGCCTTTTATGCCTTTGCACCCAACAAGATATGCAGAAATGTTAAGCAAAAAAATGACAGATGCAGGTGTAAATGTTTGGTTGATAAACACAGGTTGGTCTGGTGGTAAATATGGTGTGGGTAGAAGAATGCCATTAAAATATACAAGAGCAATGATTACTGCTGTTTTAAATGGAGATTTAGGCGATTATAGATACGAAGATTACCATATTCATTCAGTATTTGGTGTAGCACAACCAAGATCTTGTCCTGGCGTGCCAACAGAATTATTGAGTCCGAGAGCAACTTGGAATAACGATGAAGCTTATTATGAAACTGCGTTTAAATTATCGAATGCATTTAGACATAATTTTACGCAATTCGAAGAATTTGCTAATGAAGAAATTCGAAGAGGAGGACCTCAAAGATATGCTCATTAGTATATTAGTGATGTTAGTTTAAATAGAAACACCTCAATTTTGAGGTGTTTTTCTTTTTTTAGGTATATTTATAAAAAATATATTTAAATTGAAAGCTATGAAAACTCGAAAAATAATCTTATTGGTATGTCTAATTTCTATAATTTTTCAATCTTGTGAATCTGAAGAAGGTAATCCACCTGTAGAGGAGAGAATATCTGGAAAGTGGAAATTAAATCAAATTAAAACTATTGGAGAAAATGGTGCTAATTCTTTTCAATTAAAAGATTTTTCAGAATCAAACATTGTAATAGAGTTCAAGGATTTTGTTGATGTAAAACAGAGTTTTGAATTACATAATACAGGAACTTATGACTTTACATTTATATATGAAAATTATTTTGTTCTTGATAATGCTGATTTGCCACAGAATAATATTATCGAATTTGACAGTAAAAGATACTTAGTAGAAATTACAGAAACGAACAGCAATAGAGGATTGAAGCATCTCAATCTTACTTCTTACAATGCTTTTAAAACTCAATTATTGTTAGAAGAAGTAAAATAAGTTAATGCAACTTAATTCATAAAAGCGCTATAATTTTTCTTAAAACATAAGATGTTCTTGATACTTTAGTATCTTGTAAATTCTATATAATTTGATAAATTAAGTTTTTAGGATGTTAAAAAAATGGTTTCGAAATATTGGTCCGGGTACTTTAGTAGCTGCAGCTTTTATTGGTCCAGGTACTGTTACACTTTGTACTTTGGCTGGTGTAAATTTTGGTTTTAATCTGTTGTGGGCAATGTTTTTGTCTATTATTGCTACTATTGTATTGCAAGAAATGGCTGCAAGATTGGGTATTATTTCTCAAAAAGGATTATCTGAAGTTATTAGAGAAGAAATTAAAATTCCGTTTTTAAAACAATTTATAACCATTTTAATTTTAGCTGCAATTGTAATTGGTAATGCTTCTTACGAAGCTGGGAATATTAGTGGAGGAATTTTAGGTTTGGAAACCGTTTTTGGCGAGTTTAAACACAATTTTGGTGATTTAACCATTAATTTTATGAGTTTAATAATTGGTGTAATTGCTTTTGTACTTTTATTTATTGGTAACTATAAATTTCTTGAAAAAGCCTTAGTAGCTTTGGTTTTGCTGATGAGTTTTTCGTTTGTAATAACAGCAATTGTAACCAAACCTAATGTATTAGAAATTTTTAAAGGGATGTTTATTCCTAAGTTTTCAGAGAAAAGTTTGTTAACGATTATTGGATTAATTGGTACAACTGTTGTGCCTTACAATTTGTTTTTGCACGCCTCTTTAGTTAAAGAAAGATGGCATAAAAAAGAAGATTTAAAATTTGCCAAAAAAGATACTATTGTATCTATTATTTTAGGAGGAATGGTTTCTATGGCAATTATTATATCAGCAGCTTCAATACTTTCTAAAGACATTTTAAATGCAGCAGATTTGGCAGAAGGTTTGGCACCTTTGTATGGCGAATTTGCAAAATACTTTCTGGCTTTAGGTTTGTTTGCAGCAGGTATTACTTCAGCAATTACAGCACCTTTAGCAGCAGCTTATGTTGCAAAAGGTTGTTTGGGCTTAAAAGGAGGTTTACAATCTAAATCGTTTCGATTTGTTTGGATGATAGTATTGCTTTTAGGTGTTTTATTTTCATCAATTGGTATAAAACCGATTGAAATTATAAAGTTTGCGCAAGTTGCAAACGGAATGTTATTACCAATTATAGCCGGAATTTTATTATGGATTATGAATAAAAAGAATGTTTTAGGTGGTTTTGTAAATACTAAAACTCAGAATATTTTTGGATTCATAATTTTATTAATTGCTGTTTTTCTTGGTGTAAAAGGTATTTTAAAAGTGTTTAATGTATTCTAAAATGGTTGTTGATATTAATTGTGATGTTGGTGAAGGTGTAGAAAATGAGCATTTACTAATGCCTTACATTTCGTCTTGTAACATTGCTTGTGGAGGGCATTTTGGTAATGTGAATTCCATTGATAAAACCATACAATTAGCTCTAAAAAATAAGGTGAAAATTGGTGCGCATCCTTCTTTTCCTGATAAAGAAAATTTTGGTAGATTGTTAATGCAAATTTCTAATGAAGACTTAAAAAAGAGTATTCAAAATCAATTAGATTTATTTTTAGAAAGATTGTTTTTGTTTGATGCAAAATTACATCATATAAAACCACATGGAGCTTTATATAATGCAATTGCTGTTGATGAAAAGTTGGCTATTTTATTTATTGATGTTATAAAACCTTATTTAAATGATGCTTATTTATATGTGCCTTATAATTCTGTGGTAGAGAAAGTTGCTTTGAAAAATAACATCAAAATAAAATATGAAGCTTTTGCTGATAGAAACTATAATAACGATTTAACTTTGGTTTCTAGAAAGCAGAAGAATGCTTTGTTGATTGATAAAAGTGAAGTTTTGAATCATATTTTACAGATGATAAAGCATCAAAATGTAAAAACAATTTCAGGTTTAGAAATAGCAATAAAAGTGGATACTTTTTGTGTGCATGGAGATACCGAAAATGCAATTGAAATCGTAAAATTTATCAATCAAGAAATACAAAAATCAGGATTTACCGTTGGTTAAAAAGATTACATATAAATCATTTGGCGCAAATGCAATTCTTATTGAATGGCAATCTATTATTGATGATAAAATATTAGAAGACATTTTACTTTTTAAAGAAAAAATTACATCAACAGAGAAAACTGAAATTGTTGATATTATTCAAGCTTATAATTCTTTAACTGTAGTTTACAAAAACTATATTTCTAATTTTAATGATGAGGTCCATCAATTAAAACAAGTTTATAAATCAATTTTAAAAGAAGGCAAAGAAAACAACTTTCAATGGGAAATTCCTGTTTGTTATGATGTTGAGTTTGGCATTGATTTAGAAGAAATTTCTCAAAAATCAAATTTAGAAATTGATGAAATTATTCAATTGCATTCATCTGCTTTGTATAAAATTTATTTTATTGGTTTTTTACCTGGTTTCTTATATTTAGGTGGTTTAGATTCAAAAATTTATTTTGATAGAAAACCAAATCCGAGATTAAATGTGCCAAAAGGAGCTGTAGGAATAGGAGGTAAGCAAACTGGTGTTTACCCCAATAATTCTGCTGGTGGTTGGAATATTATTGGTAAAACTCCTGTTGATTTTTTTGATGTGGAAAAAGAAAATCCTTGTTTTGCAAAAGCTGGCGATTTTATAAAATTCAAATCCATTTCTTTGGATGAGTTTTATCAACTAGAAAAAGAGGTTCAAGAAAAAACATATCAATTAACTAAAACTTTATACAATGCTTAAAGTTTTAAAATCGGGCTTTTTTACAACTATTCAAGATAAAGGTAGAGTTGGTTTTGCCTCAGTTGGTGTGCCAATTTCTGGTGCAATGGATAGTTATTCGGCAGATTTAGCAAATAGTATTTTAAACAATTCTGTGCAAGATGCTGTAATAGAAATTACATTAGGAGCTTGTAAATTCGAATTTACAAAAACAACTACAATTTGTATTTCTGGTGGCGATTTTTCACCTACTAATAATAATATGCCAATTCCTTTAAATAAAAGGATTTTAATTCATCCAAATGATATTTTATCCTTTGGAAAAATTAACTACGGAATTCGTTGTTATTTGGCTGTTAATGGTGGATTTTTATCAGCTAAGAAATTAAATAGTAGAAGTTTTTATCCAAATATTACTAAAGACTTTTTGCTTAGAAAAGGAGATTTCGTTTCTTATAAAGAGAGAACTCATTCAATTACTACATCAAAATCATCAATCAAAATTAACAGTAATCATTTTAAAACTAAGGTAATTGAATGTTATTCGGGTCCTGAATTTGATTTGCTGAGCGATCATCAACAAAAACAAATCTTTAATACCACTTTTACTATTTCTAAAGACAATAGTAGAATGGGGTATAAGCTAAATGAAATTGTAGAAAATAATTTATCACAAATTTTAACTTCTGCAGTTTTAACAGGAACTGTGCAATTAACACCTTCTGGTAAATTAATTGTTTTAATGAGAGATTGCCAAGTAACAGGTGGTTACCCAAGAGTTTTACAACTTACTGAAAAAGCGATGAATCAATTAGCACAAAAAACTACGAGTGCTGCTTTTCAATTTTCATTAATTAGTATCTGAGTTAACATTCAATTTATTTGAGTTAAGTTCAACTTCACTTATCCTATACTTTTGTAGTGTATTCATTACATACTTAGTAATAATACAAAGAAATTAAGTTTAACCATTAAAAAAATACAAGATGAGTAATAGTAGTAACACATTAATTGGAATATTAGCAGGAACAGCAATTGGAGCAACATTAGGAATATTATTTGCGCCAGATAAAGGAACAAAAACTAGAAAAAAAATTGCTGATGAAGCTGTTCATGTAAAAGATATAATTGCTGATACAGCAGTAGATTTAAAAGAAAGAGCAGCCAGTACTTTAGAAGTGCAAAAAGAAAGTTTAGATACGCAAATAGAAAATGTAGTCTCTAATGTAAGTCATAAGACAGAAGATGTAATTACAACTCTAGAGCAAAAATTAAAAGAGTTAAAAGCTAAAAACAAAAAATTACAAAAGACAGCCTAAGAATATGAATATTTTTGAAGCTTTTAAAAGTAATTCTGAAGAAGGAGTAGATGCAGGTAAAGATTATGTAAATGCTTCTTTCGAATACGGAAAACTGAAAACTTTTCAGATTCTAACCTATTCTTTAAGTGCATTTACTAAACTTCTTTTAATTGGTAGTTTACTTGGTATAGGAGTAATTTTTGTGTCTGTGGCAGGTGCAATTGCCTTAGGTAATTATTTAGGTAATATTGCTTTAGGACACTTAATTGTAGGACTTTTTTTAGCTTTCTTAGGATTTTTAATTTACCTGCTAAGAAAAAGAATTATTGATAAAAAAATTATTAGTGAAATGTCTAATCAATTTTTTAAATCAGAAAAATAGTACCATTATGAAAACGTATACTTCTTTTATTGAAATAGAAAAAGATCTTAAAAAGTTAGAACTTGAAAGAGAAATTGCTAAAGAAGAACTAAAAATTGTAAAACACAATTTCGAAGGTATTTTAGAACCTATGAATTGGATTAATTCATTATTTAAAATGTTAAGTAAATATGGTGTTTTACTTATGATAAAGAAAATATTAAAATAAGTAGTTAAATTTTTTTTATAGTGGTTAGTTGATTTTAAGCCTTGGTATTTTATAATACCAGGGCTTTTATAGTAAAACTACTTTTAATTTCTTTTTAAATTGATTTGGTGTAATGTTGTATTTTTCTTTAAATATTTTAGAAAAATAACTTCTACTACTAAAACCAATACTATACACAATTTGAGAAATATTTAAATCGCTATTTTTTAGCATATCTCTCGCAGATTCTAAACGAACGTGTCTTATATATTCTGTAACAGTTCTATTGTATAAAAATTTAAACCCTTCTTGTAATTTTGCTTGAGTTAAACCAGATTTAAAAGAAAGCTGATTTAATGTATATGGTTTGGAAGGATTTTTTAAAATATCATTTCCAATTTTACGCACCAGTTTTAAATCACTTTTACTAATAGATTCAGGTATAGATTCACCAGCTAAAAGTCTATTGTGTTGTTGGATGTGCATGGATAGAATTTCATAAATTTTTGCTTCAATTTTTAAAATTCTAAGCATTCCTTTTGCCTTAATATTGTGCAGTTTTTTTATTAATTCTGCCATTTTAAGATCTAAAGTACCATAGCTCGAAAATCTGTTATCATGATCTGTATCTACAAAAACTTCATATAATTTTTGATTTAAAGTAGAAACGTTTGTAGTTCTCTTTTTTAAGAAATGTTTACGAACTATCTGAATTACATTAATTTTTAATTGTTGGTTTTTTGGAAAAATAATATCATTATAACCACCATCTTTATTTGTATAAATTAAAGATTGAAATTGACCTACTTCTTTAACATTGTTATGTATACCAAACTTATGTTTTATACTCCCTAAAGAAGGATATATAAAACGAATAGGATTAAAATCGTCATGAGATTTTGTGTGCATAAAAATCTCTTTATGAAATTTTATATCAAAATCTATTAAGTTTACACCCCAATCAAAAGGAATAAATCTTATGCTACCAATAGCATTTTCATTGTTTATTCTTAGTATAAATTCGCTCCAACGTTCTGTAACTTCACCTCCAATAGCTTCTTGTAGTTGCTCTAAAAAGTCCTTAGGACTATCAGCAATAATTTCAATATGTAACATAATTTGGTTATGATATAAATAATTGCTAAAGTATAGCGTTTGTTAATTTTAGTAAATGTAGTTTAAAATTTGCTGTATACAGTTAAATAAAAAATAATTTATTTGAGATGAGTTAAAATCTAAACGGCATGCACAAAGAACAACTAAGCAATATAGATACCTTTGAAGTGTAAGAGAAAGTTATATAAAACTTTTAAGATGTAAAGCATTTGGCATCTGTAAATGAAATAAGTGCTCACTAAAAAAAATATATATTATGTTACGTTGGACAATCACATTTGTAGTAATCGCTTTAATTGCAGGAGTTTTAGGTTTTGGAGGAATTGCAGGAGCTTCAGCAGGAATTGCAAAAATTTTATTCTTTATATTCTTAGTACTGTTTGTAATATCATTACTTAGAGGTAGAACAGTAAAATAAATTTAATAGGTTATTTATATAAAATAATCAGCTATCCAAATATAGCCAAACAATAAAAAAAGCACCCAATTTATGAATTAATTCATTTATTGAGTGCTTTCGATTTAAAAACACATTACTATTTTAAATGTTTTTTAGTTTGATGTTATTCTTTCTTTTCAACAATAACTTCAACTTGTTCTTTTACTTCGTTTTTATTTTTAGTAACATTTACAGAAACTATTTCTCCAGCTTCTTTAGCTTTTTGCTCAATTTCTTCAACAGTACCTTCAAATTTTTGAATGTCTTGAGTTATTTCACCATTTACAGTTTTAGTTGTAGTAATTGTTGCCATTGCTAAATCTCCAGAAGTTTGACTAATTTCTACTTTTACTTCTTTTTTAGTGTTATAATCAGATACATCAGCACTACTCATAGCAATACTAGGAGCAATTACTAAAGCTACTACAGACATTAACTTTAAAAGAATATTTAAAGAAGGTCCAGAAGTATCTTTAAAAGGATCTCCAACTGTATCACCTACAACTGCAGCTTTGTGAGCATCTGTTCCTTTTCTACCTTGCTCTTCAATTGTTTTCTTTGCATTATCCCAAGCACCACCTGCATTCGATTGAAAGATTGCCATTAAAACTCCACAAGTTGTTACACCAGCCAATAAACCTCCTAGCATTTCAGCACCACCAATAAAACCAACAGCAACAGGAACAGCAATCGCCAATAGACCTGGTAAAACCATTTCTTTAATAGATGCTTTAGTTGAAATATCAACACATTTATCATATTCTGCAACACCATCAGCTGCATCAAAGATTGCTCTTTGTGCTGCAGTTGCTTTTGTCATATCAGAATCTACTGCTCTCATCACTTCTAAAGCCGCTTTTAACTCAGGTATATCTCTAAATTGACGACGAACTTCTTCGATCATAGCCATTGCAGCCCTACCAACAGCATTCATAGATAAGGCAGAAAACACAAATGGTAACATACCACCAACTAATAAACCTGCCATAATTTTAGGCTGAGAAACATCAATAGCAATAACATTAGCAGTTTTCATAAAGGCAGCAAATAAAGCTAAAGCTGTTAATGCAGCAGAAGCAATGGCAAAACCTTTTCCAACAGCAGCAGTTGTGTTTCCAACAGCATCTAATTTATCAGTACGTTCTCTAACTTCACTAGGTAATTCTGCCATTTCTGCAATACCACCAGCATTATCACAAATAGGCCCATAAGCATCTACAGCTAATTGAATTCCTGTATTTGCAAGCATACCTACAGCAGCAATTGCAATACCATATAAACCTGCAAAATGATGAGATACAATAATTGCGGCTGCAATTAAAAGAATAGGAATAGCTGTAGACATCATACCTACACCTAAACCAGCAATTATATTTGTAGCAGCCCCTGTTTTAGATTGCTCTACAATAGAAAGTACAGGTTTTTTACCTGTAGCAGTATAATATTCAGTTACTTTACCAACAGCTAAACCAGCTACTAAACCAGCAATAGTTGCCCAAAATACACCCATAGCTCCAAAAGGTAACCCTTCTACAGCTTCAGGAATTAACGTATTAATTATAAAATATGAAGCTACTACCATTAAACCAGCAGAACCAAACTCACCAATATTTAAAGCAGTTTGCGGATTTCCACCATCTTTAACTCTTACAAAAAAGGTTCCCAAAATAGACATTATAATTCCTGTTGCAGCTAAAACTAAAGGTAAATAAACTGCTCCCATTCCATTTAAATCAGGAGTAATAATAAAAGCACCCAAAACCATAGTACCGATAATAGAACCTACATAAGATTCAAATAAATCTGCACCCATACCAGCAACATCACCAACATTATCACCAACATTATCTGCAATTGTTGCAGGGTTTAGAGGATGATCTTCTGGGATACCAGCTTCTACTTTACCCACTAAATCTGCACCAACATCTGCTGCTTTTGTGTAAATACCACCACCAACTCTTGCAAATAGAGCAATTGATGATGCGCCTAAAGAAAAACCAGAAAGTACATTTAAAACAAGTGTTAAGTTTTCTGCACCAGACCAAATGTTTTGATAGATCATAAATAAGCCACTCAATCCTAAAACACCTAAACCAACAACTCCTAAGCCCATTACAGCTCCACCTGCAAAAGCTACCTCTAAAGCTTTTCCTAAAGAAGTTCTTGCTGCTTGTGTAGTTCTAACATTTGCTTTTGTTGCAACTTTCATACCTATAAATCCTGCCAAGGCAGAACAAATTGCACCAATTATAAATGATACTGCAACAATACCACTAGAACCTTCTTCTGCAGAACCTTTAAAGTATAATAAGATAGCCACAGCTACCACAAAAATTGCCAAAACTTTATATTCAGCTTTTAAAAAAGACATTGCACCTTCTGCAATATTTTTGGCTATTCTTTTCATTCGGGCTTCACCTTCATCTTGCTTAGAAACCCAAGCGCTTTTAATGAACACAAACGCCAAGGCTAGAACACCAAAAAGCGGTAAAAATTTAACTATTGTTTCCATATTAGTTAGTTGATATTAATAAATTATTTTTAAACGAGGGTAAAAGTAATAAAATTAAATTGATAAAAAAAGAGCATTTTATTTAAAGATTATTTATTAAAAATATACTTAAATTATTATATTGATAAAACTATGACTTAAGTCAGCTTTTTTAGGAACGTTATCGAATTTTAATATGGTAATCAAATCGAGGTATAGGTTATATCTATGTAAAACTATTTTTTAAAATTAGAGCAAAAAAAAACACCTTAAAAATTAAGATGTTTTTTGAATTATTTTAGCCATTATTAAATGGTAAAAGTTCTTTTTTTCTTGTGTTCGCTTTCATCATAACGTTTTACACATTCATGATAAATATTTACAGCAGCTTCTGCATTTCCCCAACCACCAGTATCTACTTTTTTCTTTTCTAAATCTTTATAAACTTGAAAAAAATGTTCAATTTCCTTTAATCTGTGTGGGTTAATATCTGCAATATCTGTTTTTTTACTCCAAATAGGGTCAGAAACAGGTACACAAATTACTTTTTCATCTGGTCCTTTTTCATCAGTCATATAAAAAACACCAATTGGTCTTACTTCCATAACAACCATTGGGTAAGTTGGTTGATGACCTAATACTAAAACGTCTAATGGATCTGAATCTAAGGCTAAAGTTTCTGGAATAAATCCGTAATCTCCAGGATACATCATTGAAGAAAATAACATTCTATCGAAACGAATTTTGTGTAATGTAAAATCGTATTCGTATTTATTTCTACTTCCTTTAGGGATTTCTATTAGTACATCGAATGTAACTGGTTGCTTTTGTTCTTTGCTCATTATGTATTTTTAAATTTAACTGATTACAAACATAATGAATAAAGAGGTTTTTTCAATCGATTTAGAATAGAATTTACGCAATGGTTATAGTATTCGTAATTTTAATCTTAACAAGTAATTTAAAATTTAAAACGAATACCTGCTGTAATACCAAAGTTTCTAACTTCTGGTTTTTCTAAATAATTACCTCTAAAATTAAAGTCTACACGTAATAGCTTAAAAATATTAGACACCCCAACACTATATTCATAATAAGGTTCTGAGTTTGGTGCTATTAACGGAATTTCTATAGCGCTACCAGTGGTGTTAAGTGCCTTGTTTTGATCTGATAAACTTCCCCAAAATGTTTTAAAACCTACAATGGTTCTTAAATTGGTTTTTTTAAGAAACGGAATTCTAGAAAATAATCGGCCGTTAAAATTATGTTCTAAATGAAAAGAAGCATAAGTATCAGTTACAAATTCGTAAAAATCTAAAAGGTTAAAAGTATTATCGTAAATAAAGTAAGTTTGATTTCCTGGCGCTACACTTAAAAGAGATAAAGGAACTGCTCCATAAGTTTTACCTGTTTCTAAAGAAGTTTTTAATCTACCAAAACCACCAATTTCCCAAAGTCTAAAAAATGAAAATTGAACCTTAGTGTAATCAAAATCGCTGTTAAATGTGTTATTATATCCTTTGGTTATTTGTGTGTAAAATTGAGTATAATATGGGTTGGCTACTTCTCTGTGAACACCAAATCCAGACATTTTTCTTCCAGGATAAAATCCGACAGAAAAAATAGTTTCAAATTGATTTGTTTCTGATGATATTCCTGTTGGTGAATTCACATCATTATAATCTAAACTAAATGTATTAGATGCCGATCTTAGTGTTTTATAATTTGCAGATAATTTTAATTCGAAGTTTGGTTTTGGTTCTAAACCCAATGTAAAACTGGTTAAGTTTAACTTGGTTAATTTGTCATTAGTACCTGTACCTACTAAAGAAGAAGAGCCATCACTTTGCCCTAAAACATCTGTAGAAGCTGTAAGTGAAGCGCCTATTTGTTCTACATCATCTCTTTTACCAGCCGAAATTGTAAATCTATTTTTTTTGTTTAATAGCCATTTTGCTTGTACACCATATTTTAATTTTTGGTCCTTAAAACCATAAGCTCCATAACCTTCTACTCTAAATAAATCGTTTGCTGTTTTGTAAGTTCTACCACCTGCTCTTACACGTATACCTTCTACATCATTATAACCAAATGTTGAAAAAATAGGACCATAATCAAAATTTAAAGCTTCAATTAAAAAGTATCTAGAGTAGATAGATTGTCCTACTTTATTTATGGTTTTAAATTTTTTGACTGTTTTTAAAGTGTCTATTAGTTTATAAATACCTTGTTCATTTTTGCTTAATTCTTCGAACCTGTTTTCGTCCCAAAATTTTCTTGGTTTGTCGTATAAAGAATCGCTATTTGAGTTGTAAACTTTTTTATCGTAAAAATCTTTGTCTTTAATAGGCTTATTAAAAACATAATCTTTGTAAATAGTTGTTTTTTTACCATAAACTCCTCTTGATTTTTCTTTTTTAGAAAGCGAAAAATCAGACAAAAAATAATCTTTTTTTAGTACAAAAATAGAATCGTTTAACAATTTATATTCTTGTTCTATATAAACATCTTTTACCCAGTTTATATTTGCATTTTTTACAACTTGCAAATTAATTTTCTTTATGGCAAATGTGGTATCACTTACCCAAAAGTCTCCTTTAAAGGTGAGTTCATTTTTTCTTCTTGGATAATAAACTAGGTTGTAACTCCATTTTTTACCTATAAAAGCGCTATCAGCTAAGTAATAATTATAGTTGCTTATTCCTGTTTTAGATAAAGGACTCACAAAACTTTTATCAAAAATTTTAATATAATTATCATAGATATTATAGTCTGCATATAAATCATCGATATAAGCAATAAGTTCTTGATTATTGCTAAAACCAGAATTTTGATTAGCAACCAAAACATTTTTTTCTTTGTTTAAAGTATTGTCTCCATAAACATTAGATAAAGATTCGTTTAAAAAAATAGGCAGATAAGATTTACCTGTAATGTTAGAGGTATCTACATCTTCAAAAATAAATTCTAGATTTCTAAAGATTTTTTTGTCTTTTAATTTATCATCTATGGTATTTAAGTCAAATTCTACTTTCTGATATTTTTTAAACTCATATTGGTTAAAATGCTTTAATCCATTTTTACGCTTTTGAGCCCAAATTTTTCTAAGAATATCAATTGCAGGATTATTTTTTTTGGGTTGTTTGCCAGTTATTATGGTTATTTCGTTTAAAGATTCTTGTTCTTCTTCTAACGTAAGCCTTAAATTAAACTGAATATTTTGAACTAATTTATAGTTTAAGGTTTTATAACCAATAAAAGAAACGCTTATTTCTGGCCAAGTTTTATCAGATTCTAAGTAAAACGCACCATTATCATTGCTAGTTGTACCCTCAGTAGAGCCTTTAAATTGTATATTACAATAAGGTAGAGGTTCGTTATTTGTATCTACAACAATACCTTTAATTTTAGTTTGTGCTAATAATGAGGTGGTTATGAGTAAAGTAAATACTAAAGTTAATTTAAATTTCATGTACTTTTAAATGTTCAAAAGAACAAATAAAGAAACAGTTTTTTCTTTATAAAAAGTTAAAAAACAAATTATTTTTTACCATAAAAAAAGGCCTTTTTGATTTCTCAAAAGACCTTTTAAATATTTGTTTAAATTCAGTTGCTATAGGTATAACACTTCTTTAACTGCTTTAACTACATCATTAGAATTTGGTATCCATTTTTCTAATAAAACTGGAGAATAAGGTGCAGGTGTATCTGCAGTAGTTATTCTTTTAATAGGAGCATCTAAATAATCGAATGCTTGATCTTGAATTCTATATGTTATTTCTGAAGCAACACTAGCAAATGGCCAAGCTTCTTCTAAAACAACTAATCTATTTGTCTTTTTTACTGATGTTAAAATCGCTGCATGATCCATTGGTCTTACAGTTCTTAAATCAATAATTTCTACAGAAATATTTTCTTTAGCTAATTCATCTGCAGCTTTGTAAGCTTCTTTAATAATTTTTCCAAAAGAAACAATAGTTACGTCTGTACCTTCTCTTTTAATATCTGCAACACCAATTGGTATAATGTATTCTCCTTCTGGGATTTCCATTTTATCACCATACATTTGTTCAGATTCCATAAAAATTACTGGATCATCATCTCTAATAGCGGCTTTTAATAAACCTTTTGCATCATAAGGATTAGATGGCACAATAACTTTTAAACCAGGTGTATTAGCAAACCAATTTTCAAAAGCTTGCGAGTGAGTTGCACCTAATTGACCAGCAGAAGCCGTTGGTCCTCTAAAAACAATTGGACAATTGAACTGCCCACCAGACATTTGTCTAATTTTAGCGGCGTTGTTTATAATTTGATCAATTCCAACTAAAGAGAAGTTAAAAGTCATATACTCAACAATTGGTCTGTTACCATTCATAGCGGAACCGATTGCTATACCTGCAAAACCAAGTTCAGCAATTGGAGTATCAATTACTCTTTTTTCACCAAACTCATCTAACATTCCTTTACTAGCTTTGTAAGCACCATTGTATTCTGCTACTTCCTCACCCATTAAATAAATGCTTTCGTCTCTTCGCATTTCTTCGCTCATTGCTTCGCAAATAGCTTCTCTAAATTGAACTGTTTTCATTTGTTTTAATTAGTAGTTTATTTTGAAAAACAAAAGTAAGAAAAAATGATGTAACGAAAACACTTGTTAGTTATATAAATCTTTATATTTTAAGATGTTTTATGCTTACTTCATATATAAATTAATATTTTAAATAATTTTGATTTTTAACTCTTTTATAATTCCTTATATTCTTGGTTTTTGGTATGTGTTTTGATGTTTATATAACTCTACAAAGTTTATCTTTACAAAGAATTAAGAATAATATAAATACATTTTTACCTATGATTAATAATCGCTTTTTATCGCTATTTGTACTTTTAGTTTTTTCTAACCTTATAATCCATTCACAAGAATTATCAGAAGATAATTGTAAAGTTTGTACTGTTTTACCTGGTTCTGTTGATGAGTTTAAAAGTGCTTTAATAGATTCTAAATTACATTATTATACAGATAATGGTAAAACTAAATTAGATTTAAAAAAAGCTGAAGAAATCTGTGATGCCAATTATTTCTATACTTGTAACGGCTTAATGTTTTTAATTTCTACCGGACAAAAAAATGATAGAACAGAAATAAGACAAGATAAAAATCTTAGTTTAAATGATTACAGTGCAATGCATTTTATTGCAAAATTTGAAAATGTACCAGATACAAACTCAAGAAAAGGAGTTACAATTGGTCAAATTCATAACGATACTAAAGGAGTAAAAAGACCTTTATTAAGAGTAGAAATTGCTGGCGGAAATGCAATTAAAGTAATTGTTACAGATAGTTATATTAAAAATGAAGGGAATGTAGAGAATGATTTTTTTACATCATTTAAAGAAAAAGATGAGGTAGAATGTAAAATAGAAATCAATGATTCTGATGATAAAATTACCGTTTTTGTAAACAATCTTACTCAAGATAAAAAAGAATCAAAAACTTATAATGTAAGTGATTTATGGAAAGAAATGGATGGTAATTTCTATTTTAAAGCAGGGGCTTATACTCAGGTTTCAGGTCCAAAAACAAAAGTGAGTTACAGTAAGTTTCAGTTTGTTTATGAATAAAGATTTATATTGATAAAATCATTTAAAATAAGTCTCAATTTTTAAGGGATTTACTTTTATTTCAAAAAATTTATTATGCGTGCATAGTATTTTTTAAAAAAAAGACGTAGTTTTGTAACAGATAATTTTAAACTAAAAATAGAATTTATGAAAATATTGGTATGTATTAGTCACGTTCCAGATACAACTTCAAAAATTAATTTTACTGAAAATGATACAAAGTTTGATACAAATGGAGTACAGTTTGTAATCAATCCTTATGATGAGTTTAGTTTAACAAGAGCAATGTGGTTTAAAGAAAAGCAAGGAGCAAATGTAACTGTTGTTAATGTGGGTAATGCATCTACAGAACCAACTTTACGTAAAGCTTTGGCTATTGGAGCAGATGATGCAATTCGAGTAAATATGGATGCTACAGATGGTTTATCTGTTGCAAAACAACTTGCAGAAGTAGTTAAAAATGGTGGTTACGATTTAGTTTTAGCAGGTAGAGAATCTATTGACTATAATGGAGGTATGGTTCCTGGAATGTTAGCTGCTTTAGTAGATTTTAACTTTGTTAATGGTTGTGTAGGTATGGAAATAGATGGAACTTCGGTTACTGCAACAAGAGAAATTGATGGTGGTAATGAAACTTTAAGTACAGCTTTACCTTTAGTAATTGGAGGTCAAAAAGGTATTGTAGAAGAAAAAGATTTACGTATACCAAATATGCGTGGAATTATGATGGCGCGTAAAAAACCTTTAAATGTTGTTGAGCCTGTTGCTACAGAAAGTGCGACTTCTATAGAATCGTTTGAAAAACCAGCACCAAAAGGAGCTGTAAAATTAGTAGATGCAGATAATGTAGATGAGTTAATTAGCTTATTGCATAATGAAGCAAAGGTGATATAATTGTAAATTATATCGTTCTGAATTTGTTTTCAGAGTTCAATAAATTAATAAAAATCTTTTAGCGTAGTTTTTAAGTTTGATTAAAAATCTACTGTCTAAAAATCTAAAATTTAAATAAATATGTCAGTTTTAGTTTTTGCAGATTCAGCAGAAGGAAAATTTAAGAAAAGTGCTTTCGAAGTAGTTTCTTACGGAAAAAAAGTTGCTGAACAATTGGGAAGTAATTTAGTTGCTCTAACCATAAATGCTAATAATAACGAAGAATTATATACTTATGGTGCAGAAAAAGTAATTGCTGTATCTAACGACAGTTTGGCAACTTTTAATGCAAAAGTTTATGCATCAGTAATTAAACAAGTTGCAGAAGCACAAGGCTCATCAGTAGTTATTTTAGACTCAAGTATAGATACTTTGTATGCAGCACCAATTTTAGCTGTAGGTTTAGATGCAGGTTACGCATCTAATGTTGTGGCTTTACCAAGTGCTACAAGCCCTTTTACCGTAAAAAGAAAAGCTTTTTCTAACAAAGGATTTAGTAATACAGTAATATCAACAGAAAAAAAAGTAATAGGAGTTGCTAAAAATTCTTATGGAGTTTTTGAAAGTCCTGTGGATGGTTCTACAGAAACTTTCGAAGCAACAATTGCAGATTCTGGAGTAACATCAATAAAAGTAGAAAGAGTTACAGGTAAAGTAACTATTGCAGATGCAGATATAGTTGTTTCTGCAGGTAGAGGTTTAAAAGGACCAGAAAACTGGGGAATGGTAGAGGAGTTAGCAGACGTTTTAGGTGCTGCAACTGCTTGTTCTAAACCAGTTTCAGATTTAGGTTGGAGACCTCATGGAGAACACGTGGGGCAAACAGGTAAACCAGTTGCATCGAATTTATATATTGCAATAGGTATTTCTGGAGCAATCCAGCATTTAGCAGGAATTAATGCATCAAAAGTAAAAGTTGTTATAAACACAGATCCAGAAGCACCTTTCTTTAAGGCTGCAGATTATGGTATTGTTGGTGATGCTTTTGAGGTAGTTCCTAAATTAATAGAGAAGCTCAAAGCTTTTAAGCAAGCTTAATTCAAATATTCAAACATAGTTTTTTAATGAAAACCTATTAGTTTCATAGCTAATAGGTTTTTTCTTTTTAGTAAAAACTATTAAAATTAAAGGAGTAATCTATTATTTTTATTAAATTGTGCCCTCTAAATAAGTGGTAAATAATATCTGTTTTTATGGATGCTACTTTTTAGATTTGTAGAAGATATATGAGTTTAATACTACTAACCATCAAAGGAATTTCTTACAGTCAAACACAAAGTGGTGCATATGCATTAGTTTTGAGTGAAATGCAAGGAACAAGAACTTTACCTATTATTATTGGTGCTTTTGAGGCGCAATCTATTGCAATTGCTTTAGAAACAGAAATTAGACCTCCAAGACCATTAACACACGATTTATTTAAAACTTTTTCAGACACTTTTGCAATTACAGTAAAAGAAGTTATTATTCATAAATTGGTAGATGGAGTCTTCTTTTCTAGCTTAATTTGCGAAAGAGAAGGTAAAGAAGAGGTTATTGACACTAGAACTTCGGATGCAATTGCAATTGCTGTTCGTTTTAATGCACCTATTTATACTTATGAAAATATTTTAGATAAAGCAGGTATTTATTTAAAAGTTGAAGAAGAAATGGCTATTGAAAACAAACAAGAGTCACAAGAAATTCCGATAGATTTTGAGTTAGAATCTTCTGATGATAAGAGCGATTTCTCAGCCTTATCTTTAAGTGAATTAAATAACCAATTAAACAATGCAGTTGATAATGAAAATTATGAATTGGCAGCAAAAATAAGAGACGAAATTAGTAAACGTTCTTAAAAAAATATCTTCATTATGAAAAAAACACTCATTGTTTTACTTTGTTTTTTCTCAGCTTCAATCTTTGCTCAAGATGCTGAAACTTTAGTAACAACTACAGAAATAATACCTAGTCAAGGTTTTTCAATTACAAGTTTATGGAGAGGAATTCTTGGTATGTTTGTACTTATTCTGATAGCTTTTTTATTTAGCAGTAATAAAAAAGCCATCGATTGGAAAAAAGTAGGTATTGGTTTAGCTTTACAGTTATTAATCGCAATTGGAGTATTAAAAGTTAGCTTTATTCAGAAAATATTCGAATTTATTGGTAGTATTTTTATTGAAATTTTAGAATATACAAAAGCAGGTAGTGAGTTTTTATTTGCTGGTATTGTTGCAGATACAAATACATTTGGTTACATATTTGCTTTTCAGGTTTTACCAACTATCATTTTCTTTTCGGCATTAACTTCTTTATTGTTTTATTTAGGAATCATTCAGAAAGTAGTAAAAATATTAGCAATTGGTTTGTCTAAATTTTTAGGTATTTCTGGTATGGAAAGTTTGTCTGTTGCTGGTAATATCTTTTTAGGTCAAACAGAAGCGCCACTTTTAATAAAGGCTTATTTAGAAAAAATGAATAAGTCAGAAATGCTTTTGGTAATGATAGGAGGAATGGCTACAGTTGCAGGTGCTGTTTTAGCAGCTTATATTGGTTTTTTAGGTGGTGGAGATAAAGCTTTAGAACTAGTTTTTGCAAAACATTTATTAGCTGCTTCTGTTATGGCAGCTCCTGGTGCAATTGTAATTTCTAAAATATTATATCCACAAACAGAAGAAGTAAATACAGACGTAACTGTATCTCAAGAAAAAATAGGATCTAATATTTTAGATGCAATAGCAAACGGAACTACAGAAGGTTTACGATTGGCTGTAAATGTTGGAGCAATGTTATTGGTTTTTGTAGCTGTAATTGCAATGATTAACGGAATTTTAGGTTGGGCAGGAGAAGTAACAACTTTAAATGAAATTATAGCAGCAAATACAGGATATGATAAGTTTTCTTTAGAGTTTATTTTAGGTTATATTTTTGCACCATTAATGTGGTTAATTGGTGTAGCATCAGAAGATATGGCTTTAATGGGGCAATTATTAGGTATTAAATTAGCTGCAAGTGAGTTTGTAGGTTATATACAATTAGCAGAATTAAAAGACGTTGCAAGTGCAACACATCTAACATTTAATAAATCTATAATTATGGCCACTTATATGCTTTGTGGTTTTGCAAACTTTGCATCAATAGGTATTCAAATTGGTGGTATTGGGTCTTTAGCTCCTGGTCAGCGTAAAACATTATCAGAATTTGGAATAAAAGCATTAATTGGGGGTACAATTGCATCACTAATGTCTGCAACTATTGCTGGGATGATTATTGGATAATTGACACTATAAATAAAAGTTTTTGTGTTATAAAATAGTTGATAACTTTAAAATATCATCTATAAAAAACTACGAATAAAACCTTAATCTTTTTCTATTTTTACAAACAGTTTTTTCTAAAAAGCTTACAAGAATAATCAATTAAACGCACGCGCATTTTTATGAAACAATATCACGATTTAGTAAAACACGTTTTAGAAAACGGAAATGAAAAAGGAGATAGAACAGGAACAGGTACAAAAAGTGTTTTTGGGTATCAAATGCGTTTTGATTTAAGTGAAGGTTTCCCTATGGTAACAACAAAAAAACTTCATTTAAAAAGTATTGTTTACGAATTACTTTGGTTTATAAAAGGCGATACAAATATTAAATATCTACAAGAAAATGGTGTTAGAATCTGGAATGAATGGGCAGATGAAAAAGGAGATTTAGGGCCAGTTTACGGTCATCAATGGCGTAATTGGAATAGTGATGAAGTAGATCAATTAAAAGAAGTTATTGAGACTTTAAAGAAAAACCCAAATTCGAGAAGAATGTTGGTTTCTGCTTGGAATCCTTCTGTATTACCAGATACTTCAGTTTCATTTTCAGAAAATGTAGCTAATGGTAAAGCAGCTTTACCTCCTTGTCACGCATTTTTTCAATTTTACGTTTCTGAGGGTAAATTATCTTGTCAGTTATATCAAAGAAGTGCAGATATATTTTTAGGAGTTCCTTTTAATATTGCGTCTTACGCTTTATTTACAATGATGATTGCTCAAGTTTGTGGTTATGAAGCAGGCGAATTTATTCATACTTTTGGTGATGCTCATATTTATAACAATCATCAAGAACAATTGAAATTACAATTGTCTAGAGATATTAGGCCATTACCAAAAATGAAAATGAATCCATCTATCAAAAATATCGAAGACTTTACTTTCGATGATTTTGAGCTGTTAGATTATAATCCGCATCCACACATAAAGGGTGCAGTTGCAGTTTAAAAGAAACAAAAAAGAGCTTTCAAAATTTAAAATTGAAAGCTCTTTTTTTATTTTATCATAATAAGTTAATTATAAACTTAAAACACTGTTATCTGCTCCAGCAAAATCGCTCCAAGCAAAACTATCAGCAGCTTCTTCGTTTACATATTCACCGTCAACTAGATATTTAAATTCGTAAGAATTACCAGATTCTAAATCAACAGTTCCTTTAAACGATCCATTTTTTAATTTTTTAAGCGGCATTGCCTCTACATTCCATTCATTAAAACTTCCTACAACTGCAACACTTTTAGCTTCTTCAGCTGGTACAGTAAAAGTTACTTTACAAACTGGTTTACTTTTTAAAAATTGTTTTTTAATTGCCATAATAATTAGGTTAAATTATACTGTAAAAATATAGAAGAACTTCTTTACAACAAACACAATTTAACAATAAGATTAAAGAATTATCAGTTTAATAATATCAGCATATAATTTATTTAAAATTGTAAATAAAGGTATTGCTTATTTGTAGTTCTTATAAAATTGATGTATGTTCTTTATACTTGATTTTCAGGTATTTTAAAACTAAAACGTATTCGTGTAAGTAAAAAGTAGTTTAAAATTAACCGAAAACATCAATTTAAAGAAACATTTCTGTTATTTTTGTGTAAAATGATGAGGATTATATGATTACAATTATAGCTGCAATTGCAAAAAATAATGCATTAGGAAAAGACAATGATTTAATCTGGCATTTGCCTGCAGATTTAAAAAGATTTAAAAAAATAACTACAGGTCATTCTATTTTAATGGGTAGAAATACTTTTGAATCTATTGGTAAACCTTTACCAAACAGAACCACTGTAATTATTACTAGAAATAAAAACTATGTAAAAAATGATTGTTTAATTGCTAATAGTTTAGAAGAAGCTTTAGAGTTGGTAAAAGAAGACGATCAGATTTTTATAATTGGTGGTGCCCAGGTATATACATATGCTTTAGAAAATAACTTAGTAGATGCTTTAGATCTTACTTTGGTTCACGAAGAGTTTGAAGCTGACGCTTTTTTTCCGGAAATAGATACCAAAGTGTGGAAACAAGTAAAAAAAGAAGATTTTAAAGCAGACGAAAAAAATAAATTTGATTATAGTTTTTTACGTTTCGAAAAAATCTAGTTAATTCTATTCGTTCTAAATCCGCCACCTAAATTCATTTTATATTTTCGTTGTGCAAATAAAAAGTAATTGAATAATTTATAATTTACCTCATAACCATAATCTACTGTTGGTTGGTAATCGATAATGTTTTCATAAATACTTGCGTTAAACTGATTTGGAGTTCTGGCTCTTTGATTCCAGGTTACTACCCAAGCTCTATTTCTTGCCTCTAAATATTGTTGAGAATAAAAACCTTCTGGTTTTGCAATTGAATTTAAAAAGTTGTTAAAACCAATATCAATAATTGTTATTTCATATTCTAAACTATCATTTGCAATAACAACAGGTTCTTCTTTTTGAACTGGAGTTTTATTTATAGGTGATGATCCACAAGCCCAAAAAAAGACACTAACTGCGAATAGTACTAGTATTTGTTTTAAAGTTTTCATAATATCTAAATATATTAAATTTATATAAGTTTTTTGTTAAAAACGGATAATACATCCATTTTATCTTTTGTAAAAGTAGATTAGATTGTTTGCAAAGAAAAATGAGAATGAGTGAAAACTACCTTTTAATGAGTAAACAGAAATAAAACCTCAAAAATTATTCCAAATTGTATTATTTTTAAATCTTTAATATTAATTTTAGGACTTAAAACCAGCTTTTTATGTTTAAAAAAATACTTACGCTAATTGTATTTACAACCTTCTTTTCTTGCGGAAATCAAGAGGGAAATCAACAAGTAACAGAAAATTTATATTCAATTTTAAAAGAGAAAGATAGAGCTGTTTTAAAGGATGAACTTTTAGAAGACAGGTTCAATAATTTGTTACCAAAATTAATGGATAAAGCAGATATTGATATGTGGTTGTTAATCTCTAGAGAATATAATGAAGACCCAATTTTAAAAACAATGTTGCCAGCCACTTGGTTAAATGCTAGAAGAAGAACAATTATTGTTTTTTATAGAAACAAAGAAAATAATACTTTAGAAAGATTGGCTGTTGCTAGATACGATATTGGTAAAAGCATTCAATCTGCTTGGGATAAAGAAAAAGAACCCAATCAATGGAAAGCATTAGTAGCAATTATTAAAGAAAGAAATCCTAAGAAAATAGGTGTAAATTCATCTACACATTTTGCTTTAGCAGATGGTTTGGTAAAAACCGATTATGATGAACTGAACCAAAATTTACCAGAAGATTTAAAAAGTAAACTGGTTTCTGCAGAAAAATTAGGCATTGCTTGGATAGAAACCAGAACAGAAAAAGAGTTGGCACTTTTTAGAAAACTAGTAACAATTACCCATAATATTATTGATGAAGCTTTTTCGGAAAAAACAATAATTCCGGGTAAAACAACTACAGATGATGTGGTTTGGTTTTTAAGACAAAAAGTTACAGATTTAGGTTTAGAAACTTGGTTTCATCCCACAATAGACGTGCAAAGAAATAATGAAGCTTTAAAATCTCATATCGAATCTTTTTCTAAAAGTAAAGATGAAAAAGTGATACAAAAAGGAGATTTGTTACATTGCGATTTCGGAATTACTTACATTGGCTTAAACACAGATTGCCAACAACATGCTTATGTTTTAAAAGATAACGAAACTCAAGTTCCAGAATTTTTACAAGAAGCCTTTAAAAAAGGAAATAGAGTGCAAGATATTTTAACCAATAATATGAAAGCTGGTTTAACTGGGAATCAGATTTTAGCAAATTCTTTAAAACAAGGTAAAAGCGAAGGTTTAAGGCCATCAATTTATACACATCCTTTAGGTAAATATGGGCATAGTGCAGGTACAACCATTGGTATGTGGGATTCTCAAAACGGAGTGCCTTTTAACGGAGATTATCCTCTGCAAAAAAATACAGCTTACGCCATAGAACTCAATACAACTGTTAACATTAAAGAATGGAATAAAGATATTAGAATAATGTTAGAGGAAGCTGGTTTTTTTGGCGATAACACCTTTGAGTACGTAAATAAAAGACAAACAGAAATTAAACCAATCAAAATTAATTAAATGAAACAAAGATGTTTTTGGGTAACTGATAGTAAATTGTATCAAGATTATCACGATTTTGAATGGGGAGAACCTGTGTATGATGATAAAATTTTATTTGAATTTTTAATATTAGAAACGTTTCAGGCAGGTGTAAGTTGGATTACCATTTTAAATAAAAGAGAAAATTTTAGAAAGGCTTTTGATAATTTTGATTATCAAAAAATAGCTAAATATTCAGAGAGTAAGTTTAATGAATTAATGCAAGATGCAGGTATTATTAGAAATAAATTAAAAATAAGAAGTACTATTTCTAATGCGCAATTGTTTATGGATATTCAAAAAGAGTTTGGTTCTTTTTCTAAATTTATTTGGAGTTACGTTGATGGAAAACCAATTTTAAATCAGTTTCATAAAAAAGAAGATGTACCAGCTAAAACATCAATTTCAGATCAGCTTTCTAAGGATTTAAAAAAACGCGGATTTAAATTTACAGGTTCTACAGTAATGTATGCCTATATGCAAGCGGTTGGTATGGTAAATGATCATACAACAGATTGTTTTAAATATCCGAATTAATGTAGAGTTTTGTAATAATTGGTTTTGAAAAAAAATCTTAGATTTCTAAGAATCGTAAAAAACGAAGTTAATTACCAAAAATAATACGAATCGCTATAAAAATAGCCACAATTAATCCACCGTAAATAGCAACTTTTTTACCAGCATTTTTGTAATAACGCTCGTGGTTTTTAATGTCTTTTTTATAACTGATAAATATTAAGGTTCCGAAAGCTAAAACAAAAAAGACGATAAAAATTATTCTTCCAGTAGTAAAATAGGCATTTATAAACATCATCTTTATTCTTAATAAGTTTTTAATTAATCCAATATTAGCCCCTTTAAATTATTATAAAGTTTCTATATCTTGTGTTTTGCAAAATTACAAATAAAAGTAGACTAAATGAAAAACAAAATAGCAGCAGTTCACGAATTTCACACAGCGTTTAAATTAAATATTCAAGACAAGCCAACTGTAAATATTTCTGATGATAGAAAAAAGTTACGTTTTGAGTTAATGAAAGAAGAAAATGAGGAATATTTAGAAGCTGCACAAAATAACGATTTGGTTGAGGTTGCCGATGCATTAGGAGATATGTTATATATTTTATGTGGTACCATTATAGAACACGGAATGCAAGATAAAATCGAAGAGGTTTTTAATGAAATTCAACGTTCTAATATGAGTAAATTAGGTGAAGATGGTAAACCAATTTACAGAGAAGATGGTAAAGTTTTAAAAGGACCTAGTTATTTTAAACCAGATTTTTCTAAGATTTTAGGAGAGTAGGTTTATATATTTAGTGCAAATTTTTCAAGACCAGATAATTGTTGAGCTATGAATTTTTTCCATTTATTTTGGAGTGATTCTGATCTAGAAAAATCAGTTTCCAAATCATATTTTTTTTGATATTGAATGTATTCTTTAAAGAGTTTTTTGTGAATTCTTCTATAATCAGATTCTTCAATTTTTTTGTTGGATAATTTAGTTTTTAGAATTTCTTTTCGCATTTTTCTAGCATAAAGTTCAGCAATATCAAAATGTAGTTGTTCGTGATTTAAAATTAATTCACTGTTTGTGTTAATCCAAGATTTATACTTGTAAAACTTGGCTAACACTCGATAAAGATATTTCCCTCCTTTTTTTGCGTAAGGAACTATTATAATATTTGCTCCAGTTTGCGCTATGTTTTTCGAATTCTTATCAATTTTTCCTTTAAAATCTAACTTTTTAACTTTTACATTTTTAGACCAAGTAATTGATTTTTTTTCACTTTTATTTTGTGCACCAGTATTTACAGAAACACTAATAAAAACGATTAAAAAGATTAATTTTATTAAAGATATGTGCATAGTTTTTTATCAAAAATAAATTTAAATAATTTTGAAAGAAAACTCATTATTTTCACTTTCAAAGATAAAAATACATTTAGCAATTACATTCTTATAAGAAACATAATTAATTTCATTTTGTAATAATTTTATAAAATGTTGATATGCTTTCACTTTTAAATTCCAATGGCATCTTAAAAATAAGCACCTTTTATTATCATAAAAAGAATGATGCACAATAAACAATCGATTCTGAATATGGTTTCTTACTCCTTTACTTTGGTTTTGGTAATAATAATTGATAATTTTTTCTTCATCAGAAAAAGTGAAATTTGCTCTTAGTTTTTTAGGAACAATAGTGCCTTTTAAATCAAATCTTAAATTTTTGTTATTATCGAATTCAATATCCCAGTCTTTATCTTTAGCATTTGGGTTTTTCAGAATATCGTTTTGGCTATAGAATAAATATTCATCAACTCTGGCACATTGCCATAAAAACCATCTTCTTCTGTAATAATTTTTATCAGTATTACTCAAAGGTTTAATCTTGTTTTCTAATTGATTTTTACTTCGAATTTTAAAAAGATTTATTTTGGCATCAGTAATATCATTCTGAATATTTCCCCAATTTAATGGGATGTTTTTACTCAATTCTTGTAGTTCTTTACTAAGTTTTAAAAATTCATCTTTATTCATAGCAGTTTTCTTTAGCAATTCTATAAAGATACTACTATTCAGATTGATAGTTGTTTAGGGTGTAAAATGATGAAAATTATTCCTGTTTAGAGAAGTTTTGAAGATGATAAATAATTTAGAAAACTAAGATGAATTATTCTTTTTCCAATGTTTTTTTAATGGATAAACCTATGGCTTTTGCCAAAAAAGGAGGTACAGCATTACCAATTTGTACCATCTGTTTGCCTTTTGCACCTTTAAAAATAAAATCGTCAGGAAAAGATTGCAATCTAGCCATTTCTCGAACTGTAATTACTCTTGGTTCTATAGGATGAATGTTTACACCTCCATGATTTTCTTTAATGGTACAGCTAGCTTCGTTCCAAGGGCATTTTTTCCAAGAATCAGAATAATTATCGTATAAACTTTTACCTTCTGGTACTAATGCCAAACGTTCTTTCATAGCATCGCTATGCTTGGTTCTAATATGATTAAATTCTGCATTGTCTTTTACGTTAATTAAATCTTGAATCGCTTCTTTTGTAGTGATGTAAGAACCCGATTCTAATAAAGGAGAAGGGTGATAATTTGTTTTTTGAATTCTATTAGCAATAAAAATTACACGTTCTCTTTTTTGTGGCACGTAATAATCTGCAGAATTTAAAACAGTAACATTTACTTCGTAGCCGAGTTTTTTTATGTCGTTTTTTATTTTGTCTTCTACTTTGCCTTTTAGCATAGAGCGTAAACCTTTTACGTTTTCTGCAACAATAAATTCTGGTTGTAGTTCATCGATTATTTCTAGCATATCTTTGTATAAAGAGTTTCTTTCGTCTTCTACAATTCTACTGCCAGACATACTAAAACCTTGGCATGGAAAGCCGCCAGAAAGTACAGTTAATGGTTTGCCTTTTAGCTGTTTTTTTACCGTGTTTATAAATTTATCTTTTATAGATTTGTCTGTAATATCTCCTTCAATATGTGGATGTGTAAAATTGTGTCTGTAAGTTAAACCAGCTTCTTTAAACCAATCTAAACCACCAACTTGATTAAAACCAGCCATTTCAAAACCTTTAGCCATACCACCTGCACCACAAAATAAATCTGCAGAAGTTAGTTTGTTTTTCTTCGGATTGTCCCAGTCTTCAGAAATATCAATCCAATTTACTTTATCTGTTTTTGTAGATTTACTTTTCAGGTTTTTAAAATTAATTTCTTCGTTTTTTTTAGAAACAGAAGCATTTAAAAAGCGTTGTAATTCAGTTGCTTCAATTCGATGAACACCACCAATTTTATGCGATTGTAGTTTGCCAGAATGTATATACCTTCTTACCGATTTTTGAGATACATTTAAGTTGTTTGCAACATCTTCTATTCTTAACATTTTCGATAAATTGTCCATTAATGTCTAGTTTTGTCCAAATATAAAAATAATCAAGAATTTATTTATGGTTAGCTATGTAATATTATTCTTTCGTTTTTTTTAATGGCGAGTTAATCCAATAAGCCTCTTTAAAATTTGCTTTTGTGATTTTGCTTTCTGAAAGAGGTAAGTTTTTATTGACAAAGTTTTTTTGAAGCGGTAATTTTTTGTTCTCAAAAACTTCTTGTACAAATAGTTCTCTATATTGATTTAATTTGATGCTTGGTCTTTTGTCAATTTCAAAACCGTTTACATCTTTAATTTTTGTAATATCAAAAGTAAAAAAGGAAGCGTAGTTTGGGTTTTTACTTTCATTTATAAAGTTAATTTTCTCTATAGATTTTTTATCAACATAAACAATAATAGTGTTTTTGGCTGTTTCCATATGCTTTACATCTGTTACGTTTAACTTTACATTTTTAAAGTAAATTTTAATTTTTTTATGAAAAGGTGTTACTGTATTAAAATTTAATTGTCGATTAAAAGAAATTTTAAAAGTGTTGTTTTTTGAGTTAAAAGTAGTTTTAATAATCTTAAAATAATTACCATTAGTTGCTTCGAAAAAATTGTTGAAAGAAATGTAATTTAAATACATTTTATCATTTTTTTGATTGTAATCTATGGTTATTGAATATTGAGGTTTTTTACTTTTTCTGTAAAATAGGTTGTAGTTTAACTTATGAATTGCAAAGTTGTTTTTAGAAATATAAATATATCCGCTTGCGAAGTATTCATAACTAGTTTTGTGTTTTTTTGAATTAAAGTATATTTTATAAAGCGGAGTATTGTCTGTATAAATTGTTTCTTTTAAAAATATTAAGTGATTATTTATAAAGTCTTTTTTAAAAATATTGGCAAATGAAAAAGACATTTTATCATAATTTCTAATGGCGTTTGTTAAGTCTAAAATATTTAATTCATTGCCTCCTAAAGGAGTTATATAAACGCTTTCTGAGTATTTTCTACTTTTATTATCATAAGGAATAGTTAATGATGCATCCTGAATAAATTTTTGATTAATGCCATAATTGTAAACTAAAGTTTGATTTTTTTTATCCTTTAATTTATCTGATTTAAATCCATTATCATAAGATTCTAAAATGCCCTCATGAACGTTTAAATACTCAATAGCTTTTTCTGATTTTATTAATTTTTGATAAGTATTATCTGCAGGTTGTTGATAATCTCTGTAATACCCAATATATGAATGTGGTTGAGTAGGGTAGTTGTTTAAAATGTTTTCAATAGCTTTTCTTACAATTTGTGCGCCAGATAAGGTTTTTTGCTTCTTTTTCTTTTCTTTATTCTTTTTAGAAGTTGTAATTACAATTTCTTGTAATTTGTTATTTGATTTGTTAAGATGAATAATATTAACAATATCTAATTTTAATTCAGAGAGCTTAATTTCTTTTGATTTATAACCAATAGAAGATATTCTAATAATTGCATTTTGATAATATTTTATC
Source organism: Polaribacter reichenbachii (assembly GCF_001975665.1). Taxonomy (NCBI): domain Bacteria; kingdom Pseudomonadati; phylum Bacteroidota; class Flavobacteriia; order Flavobacteriales; family Flavobacteriaceae; genus Polaribacter; species Polaribacter reichenbachii. The sequence goes on from NZ_CP019419.1 coordinate 2,092,523, forward strand.
GGGATTTCGAAATTACCATTTAAATCTGCATGTGTACCTCTATTGATGTTTTTTAGCATTACAGTAGCGTAAACAACTGGTTCTTTGGTAGAAGTGTCTATTACTTTATAAGATATTTTAGTTTGCTTTTCTTGACTATAAGTAGTGCTAGATAAAAAGAAGAGAATAATAAAAAGGCTAAATTTATTTATCAAAAATAGATGTATTTAAATCAATTTAAAAGTAAAAACCACACCAAAAACATGGTGTGGTTTAAATATAACTTTTAAATAATATTCAATTATTTAGGTTCTAAAATCATATCGATTCTATCAACAACATCTTGTAAGTGGTAACGTCTTAATGTATTACCAGAATAAGCTGCTTTTTTAGCATCTCTTTGAATACGTTTTAACTCACCTCTTGCTACAGATTTTACATCAGATTGGTTAATAGTAATTCCTGATCTTTTTCTGTAACCACTGTTAGCTCCTCTTTGATCTTTCGCTTTATTTAATAAATAATCTAATCGATCTAAATGTGCTCTTTGTAAGTTTCTTCTATATGTGTCTATAGATGCTCCATTGTAAATTTCAGTCCAAACACCTTTACGTAAATCACTCATCATATTAACAAGTGTATAAGATTTAGATGCCCCGTTTAAAGTTTCATTTTCTATCATTCTAGCCATTCTACCAGCATCTAAAATGTTGTTTAAATTTCTAGCTTGTAAACCACGAACTCTTTCTACAGAGCCAGAAAATTCAGTTTTGCTAAAAATGTTTTCATCGATCATCCATTTAGGAGTTTTAAACAATTCATCAATAACAAATTGTAAAGCTTCTTTTTGAATAGCTTTATCTACGTGTGTATAAACAGCTCCTTCTTGGTCTGTAGTTTTATAGTTTTCGTAAACACCACCAATATTAGCAGAAACGTGTCCTATATATCTATTAAACTGACTTAAAACTTGGCCATACATTGTAGATAAGTTTTCGTAGGTTTCACCTTTTTCAGATGTCCATTCTTCTAATCTTGGTAAAATTCTTTGTAAATTTTTAATTCCGTACATAGAAGCTTTCATTGCATCATCACCTAAATCTTCTGTTTGAGAACTAGGATCTACAACTCCACCTGCTTGTTGATGACCAAATCTATACATTGGATCTCCAGCGTGTTTTAAAATCCAAGAATCTAAAACTGGTTTTTCTTCTTCAGCAGTTTTATCTAAAATTGGTCTATAACCCCAAGCAATTGCATATTTATCATAAACCCCAATGTTTGGCATTAAAGCAACACCTTTATCTTCTGGCTGTGCAACATAATTAAAACGAGCATAATCCATAATAGAAGGTGCAGTTCCGTATTTTTTTGTGAATGATGCAGAACGTAAAGAATCTACAGGGTAAGCAGACGAACTCCCCATATTATGTGGTAATCCTAAAGTATGTCCTAATTCATGTGATGAAACAAATTTAATTAATTCACCCATTGTTTCTGTCTTAAAGTTATTCCCTCTTGCATCAGGATTAATTGCTGCAGTTTGAATAAAGAACCAGTTATGTAATAAAGACATTACATTATGATACCAGTTAATATCAGATTCTAAAATTTCTCCAGAACGTGGGTCACTAACGTGAGGTCCATTTGCATTTGGTATAGGAGAAGCTAAATATCTAATAACAGAATAACGCACATCTTCTGGGCTATATTCTGGGTCTTCTTCTTTTGTTGGTGCTCTTTTTGCAATAATTGCATTTTTAAAACCTGCTGCTTCAAAAGCAACTTGCCAATCATTTACACCTTGTATAATATAAGGAACCCATTCTTCTGGTGTAGCTCTATCTACATAATAAACAATTTGTTTTTTAGGCTCTACTAATTCACCTCTTTTAAACTTCTCAATATCTTCGTCTTTAACTTCTAAACGATATCTATCTAAATAAGCAACAGTTTTACTTTTTTGTGCATCTAAACCATAATCAGTTTGTCCACGTGCAAACCAACCAACTCTTTCATCAAAATAACGACGTTTCATTGGTACCTTTGGTAATAAAACCATAGAGTTACTCATTTCTAAAGTAATAGAACCCAAAGCACTATTTGATGGTGCTTTGTTAGCAAAATATGTTTTTACGTGTCTTACTTCTATATTTTGAGGATAACTACTTACTCTGTCTATATAAGAACGTGTTTTATCTAATCTTGTAGCTTGATAAAATTTTCTGTAAAATCCTGGGAAACCAAGAGGTTTTACATCTGTAGAAAATAAAGAAGTTGCATCGATTACAGTTGCTGTAGAATCTTTACTAAATGCTTTAATAGGAAAAGCAAATAAAATAGGCTCTAAGTTAGAGTTTACAACTGCTTCATGTACTGGTAATATTGTATCTGCAACAACATTATGAGAAACAACTCTTAATAAAATTTGTTTTTGTTTCTTTTCCCAACGTAAAACTTGTGTGTTTGTTTTTCCGCCACCAAAACCAATTCCGCTAGCAGTTTTAGCGATTCTTGTTACCATTAACATTTCTCTTTTTAAAAGAGAATCAGGAATTTCGAATAAATAAGTATTGTCTTTTTGATGAACTTTAAATAAACCTTCGTCAGTTTTATATTCTTTGGTAACTACCTTAGCATAAGGCTGAATTGCGCCTTTTTTAGGCTTTGGTTTCGGAGCAACCTTTTTAGGTTCTTCTTTCTTTTTTTTCTTCTTAAAAATTTGGGCTTCAGCGTTTGCAGAGAAACCTAAAACAAGAGCAAAAAGAAGTACTCTCGAAAATATTTTTTTAGTCATAATGTGTAATTTGAATTGTTTTCGAAATTACGGAAACTTTAAAAAACTAAAACCTTAAAGTTTTGTTAAAGAGGATGTGTAACTGTATTATTTAAAAAATTATAAAAAAAACTTCTTAGATTCAATGTTGTAACGCAACAAATCGTATTGTTTTTTTTGTTCTTAATTTTAAAAAAAATATATTTTATAAGTTGTTTTTCAGGTTTCTAGATTTTGTTATATACTAAAAAACCACTGACTAAAAATAGTCAGTGGTTTTTTAGTATATATGTTTAACTTTAATCTTTTAAGTTTGTTTCAACTCTGTATCCATTTTTGTCTAGAAACCAATCTTTTTTTGTTGTACCACCAGATGTTGCCCACTTAGCAAAATAGTTATAGGCTTCTGTAATAATTACTTTTTCTTTTGGTGCTCTATACTCTCCTGTTATATTAATAGCCCAAGGTAAACCTGTAGGAGATTTAAAATCACCATCACTATCTTTTACATCTCCAGACGTTTCTATAGTAGTCGTTGTTGGGTAATAAGTAGTTGCTTTCGTTGGTAAATGTACTTCTTTAAGTCTGTTTTTGTTTACGATTAAAAAAGGATTAAAAGGTGCAGTACCTAGAGCTGCAGTTGTTATAGGGGTTTCAAATACAATTGATATTGTATTGCTTATACCTACATTAATGTGAGAGTTATCAAAGAATATAATTACTGCATTTTGTTGAGATTGCTCGGTTCCGTTTGCGTTATTTTGAATAAATCCTTCTGTTAAATTTTGTCCTATAACACTTGATATTGCAGATGGTGAAACACCTTCTAGTTCTAAACCAAACCCGTTTGTATAACTTGCTCCAATAGATTCAACGATATAGTTATAGTCTAATTGAGTTACTTTGTTTTCTGCATCTAAAATAGTTTGAATATTGTAACTTATCACTAAATCATTAAAATCATAATCACCAGCATAAGGCCATAAATCCTCAAAAGCTAACGTTGCGTTTGTTAATTCAGATGGATAATACATTTTATTATTAACACTTGTACAATCACCAGCAACGGTTTCTGTAATTACAATATTGTCAATAAAATTACCATAACTTCCATTGTCAACAGCTTCAAAAATAAAATAAGTGTCTTGTTGATCATCAGGTACAGTGTAAGTTCCTGAATATTGTACCCATTCAGATTTGCCTGTAGACATATTTGCTTCTATGGTTGCAGTAGCTAAGTTTTCTCCAATTCTAACTACAGCATTATCTACACCAGTTCTTCCACGATGCCAAACAGACCAGCTTATTTCTGCGCCAGGACTTGTACAAATACGCTGATATAAAGCAGAGCTTAGATTTGCATTTAATTCTGCAAAGTAAGTTCCGTTTTGAGCTGTTACACCATTAAATCCAGATTTCCATAACTCAATTTTATTATCCGTAGCAGTTGTAGACCAGCCCTCAACATTAGTTTCGTCCGTTATTGTATAAGTATTTGGGAGTTTTGGTCCGTTTTCAAAATCACTATTTAAAAAGAAGTTATCTGTACAAATAGAACAAGCATCAGTGTTTGTTTTAGATGTACTTGTTGTTTTGCTTGAAGACTTATTTTCTGATTTAAAATTAATTTGATTATTTGTAATCGTTATAATTTCTGATGTATATTCAAGGCCATCTTTTCTTAAAACATATACTTTATCATAAACACTTGATAAGCTAAAAGAATGGTTAAGTTCACCATCATATGGTTTACCAGAGTATAACAAATAATTTAAGGCATCAGAAATATTTTCTTCTTCTGTGTTTGAATTTTCTGAGTATGCAAAAACTTCGTATTTTACAAAAGGGGTAGCATCTGTAATAGATAATGTTACCGCTCTTTCTGTTTCAAAGTTAAAATTATCAGGAATTGATAAATTTTCTAAAACATTTATAGGAGTCTCTGTAATGTCTTCTGATTCTGGGTTTTGAATGTCATCTGCATTTGGCACACAAGAGCTAAGAATAAGCAAAAAAGATAATACAAGGTAAAAGTTAAATGTTTTCATTATATAAAGGTATTAATGTTTTTTTATATTATGTGGTAAAGATATACATATAGAGGTATTATTTTTTAAAATAAAGATTAGTTCAGTCTTTGTTGCATTAAATTGCAAGCAAGTGCCGACGAATGGTATTTGATTTCATAAATTTTATAAAAAGTTTACGAAGTATAGTTCTAAAATACAAAAAAAAAGACTGCCTTTTTAGACAGTCTTTCTATAAAATATTATTTTAAAACGCTTTTACGACTTAAAAGCTTCTTTAATAGTATCTACGTAATCTAATTTTTCCCATGTAAAAGTTTCAACTTCTTCAGAAACTGTTTCTCCCATAGGATTTGTAAATGTAACCGTTTTTACTTCTGGAGTCCTACCCATATGTCCATAAGCAGAAGTTTCTGAGTAAATAGGTGTTCTTAATTTTAAACGTTGTTCTATAAAATAAGGACGCATGTCAAAAATTTCTTCAACTTTTTTACTGATTTCTCCATCAGATAAAGCTACAGTAGCTGTGCCATAAGTTTCTACATTTATACTTGTTGGTTTAGCAACACCAATGGCATAAGAAACTTGAACCAAAACTTCTTTACACAAACCTGCAGCTACTAAATTTTTAGCAATATGTCTGGTTGCATACGCTCCAGATCTATCTACTTTACTTGGGTCTTTACCAGAAAAAGCTCCACCTCCATGAGCACCTTTTCCTCCATAAGTATCTACAATAATTTTACGACCAGTTAAACCAGTATCTCCATGAGGACCACCAATAACAAAAATTCCTGTTGGGTTTATGTGATACGTAATATCATCAGTAAATAATTTTTGAATATGAGCAGGCAATTTTGCAACAACTCTAGGAATTAAAATCTCAACAATATCTTTTTTAATTTTTGATAACATTACTTCTTCTGAAGTATTAAAATCGTCATGTTGTGTAGAGATTACAATGGCATCAATTCTTTGCGGAACGTTATCATCAGAATACTCAATAGTAACCTGACTTTTTGCATCTGGTCTTAAATAAGTAATGTCTGAATTTTCTCTTCGGATTTCTGCTAATTCTTTTAACAATCTGTGAGATAATTCTAAAGCCAAAGGCATATAGTTTTCGGTTTCGTCTGTAGCGTAACCAAACATCATTCCTTGATCTCCAGCACCTTGTTCTTCTGGGCTAGATCTATCAACTCCTTGATTAATATCTGGTGATTGTTCATGAATTGCAGATAAAACTCCACAGGAATTTCCATCAAACATGTATTCTCCTTTAGTGTAACCAATTTTGTTGATTACATCTCTGGCAATTTTTTGAACGTCTAAGTACGTTTTAGATTTTACTTCACCTGCTAACACTACTTGACCTGTTGTAACTAAAGTTTCACAAGCTACTTTACTATCTTTATCAAAAGCTAAAAAGTTATCGATTAAAGCGTCAGATATCTGATCTGCAACTTTATCTGGATGTCCTTCTGAAACACTTTCTGATGTAAATAAATACGACATAAATTTATATGTATTTTAAATAAATTATAATAATAAATGATTGCTTTGTCGCTAAAAGAAGTAGGAAATTACTGCTTTAGCATTTTTTGTTTAAACTGAATTAATTTCAGTTTCAGAGGTTGCAATCAGTTCAAATTTTTCCTCTGTATTGAAATGCAAATTTACATCATTCTTAGAAATAATTGCATTTTTATAAAAAAAATATTCTTTTTTAGGGTTAATTCGTAAAATACTATCAATTTGTTAAATAAAACAAAATAAATTGAATTTTACTTGGATATTAAATTTTTCTATTGCAATATTTGTACTCACAAAGTTCAATAACTTATTGAAATGTTATCAAGAAAGGTGAAGGGATTAGACCCAATGAAGCCTTAGCAACCCTTTGTTATGCTGAAATCTATTCAGTGTTTTAAAGAAGGTGCTAAATTCTACTCAACTATTTTAGTTGGATAGATAACAAAAATGAATATTCCAAATACGGATATTTAATTTTCTTAATAACATTTTTCTAGTAAACACATCAATAAAAATTGATGATTTTGACTTTTGTTTTAATTATTTATTAACTCAAAAAATAGAAAAATGAGTACACACAAATTAGCAACTAACGCGTTGCACGCAGGTCATGATGTAAAAGCAAATGGAGGAACAAGAGCAGTGCCTATTTATCAAACATCATCGTATGTTTTTAATGATTCAGAACACGCAGCAAATCTTTTTTCATTAAAAGAGTTAGGTTTTATCTATACAAGATTAAATAACCCAACAAATCAAATTTTACAAGAACGTTTAGCAGCTGTAGAAGGTGGAATAGGAGCTGTAGTTTTTGCTTCTGGAACATCTGCAATTTCAACTGGATTGTTAACGCTTTTAAAAGCAGGAGATCATATTGTAGCATCAAGTAGTTTATATGGAGGTACGTACAATTTATTAAATGTAACTTTACCAAGATTGAGTATTACAACTACGTTTGTTGATGCTTCTAATCCTGATAATTTTAAGGATGCTGTACAAGAAAATACAAGAGCATTTTTTGTAGAATCTTTAGGGAATCCGAAGTTAGATGTATTAGATTTAGAAGCAATTGCTGAGCATTCTAAAGCAGCAGAAGTTCCTTTTATTGTAGATAATACTGTGGCTACACCAGCTTTATTAAACCCAATTAAACACGGAGCAAATATTGTAATTCATTCCTTAACAAAATATATTGGTGGTCAAGGAACATCTTTAGGTGGTGCTATTATTGATACAGGAACTTTTAACTGGGCAAATGGAAAATTTCCAGAATTTACAGAGCCTTCTGCAGGTTATCATGGTTTAAAATATCATGAAGTTTTAGGTGCAGCATCTTATACTTTTAAATTAATTTTAGAAGGATTACGTGATTTTGGTGGAGCATTAAGTCCAACAAACGCATTTAATATTATTCAAGGTTTAGAAACTTTACCAGTTAGAATTAAACAACACTCAGAAAATGCATTGGCTTTAGCAACTTGGTTAGAAGCGCAAGAAGAAGTTGCTTGGGTAAACTATCCTGGTTTAGAAAGTAGTAAATACAATGATTTAGCTAAAAAATATTTGCCAAAAGGACAAAGTGGAATTGTAACTTTTGGTCATAAAGGCGGATTTGAAGCTGCAAAAACCATTGCAGATAAAACAAAAGTTTTCTCTTTATTAGCAAATATTGGAGATACAAAATCATTAATCATTCATCCAGCAAGTACAACACATCAACAATTAGATGAAGCTCAGCAAGAAAGTGCTGGAGTTTCTCAAGATTTAATTCGTTTGTCTGTAGGTATTGAAGATTTGGAAGATTTAAAAGCAGATTTAAAAGCAGCTTTTTCAGAAATATAAATTTTTATTTCCTGCAAAATTTTTAAAACCTTGTAGGTATTAATTGTAATAAATTTGGCACATCCATTAGAACATATTAAAATAATAGATTTTACCACAGAAGCTGGTGCAATAATTCCTGAATTAAATTTGAGTTATCAAGTCTTTGGTAAAGAATTGGGTACAGCTCCTGTGGTTTTAATCAATCATGCATTAACAGGTAATAGCGAAGTTGGTGGTAAAAATGGTTGGTGGCAAGACATTGTTGGTAAAGAAAAAGCCATTAATACTGATGTTTATACAGTGTTGTCTTTTAATATTCCTGGTAATGGTTTTGATGAATTTTTAATAGATAATTACAAAGATTTTATTGCCAGAGATGTAGCAAAACTGTTTTTAAAAGGATTATCAATCTTAAAAATTAAGCAATTATTTGCTTTAATTGGAGGTTCTTTAGGTGGTGGAATTGCTTGGGAAATGGTAGTGTTAAATAATAAAATTACCCAACATTTTTTGCCTATTGCCACAGATTGGAAGTCTACAGATTGGTTAATTGCCAATTGTCAAATTCAAGAGCAATTTTTGGTAAATTCTAGCAATCCTGTACATGATGCTAGAATGCACGCCATGTTGTGTTACAGAACACCAGAGTCTTTTAAAGAGCGTTTTCATCGATCTAAAAACGAAGATTCTGCTATTTTTAATGTAGAAAGTTGGTTGTTGCATCATGGAAAAAAGTTGCAAGAACGTTATCAATTATCGTCTTATAAATTAATGAATCAATTGTTAAAAACGATTGATGTTACTGTTGGTGGCAAAAAAGACATTACAATTTTAGATCAAATAGATGCTAATATTCACATTATTGGTGTGGATTCTGATTTGTTTTTTACAGCAGAAGAAAACAGAGAAACACATAAAAAATTAGCATTAACAAAAGCAAACGTAACGTATAATGAAATTAATTCAGTGCACGGTCATGATGCTTTTTTAATAGAATACAATCAATTAGAAAAAATAATTGAACCCATTTTTAATAAGGATTACAGAGAAAAGAAGATGAAAGTAATAAAGTTTGGAGGTAAATCTTTAGCAAACGGAAAAGGCATAGAAAATGCCATTGATATTATTGTTGATAAATATAAAAATGATGAAAAATTTACGGTAGTTGCTTCTGCAAGAGGAAATACAACCAACGATTTAGAAACTATTTTAGAGTTAGCAGCTTATAAAAAAGAATACAAAACTGAATTTGAAAAGTTCAAGGAATATCAACAAAAACCTAATGATTCAGTTGATTTATCAAAAGAATTTACAAAACTAGAAACCATTTTTGAAGGCGTTTCTTTATTAGGTGATTACAGCCAAAAAATAAAAGACGAGGTTTTAGCGCAAGGAGAATTATTATCAGTAAAATTACTAGCGAGTTTATTAGAAAAAGAAGGTATTTCTGTTAATCCTGTTGATGCAAGATCGTTAATAATTACTGATGAAAATTTTGGAAACGCACAACCAATTCAAGCCGTTTCTAAAGAAAATGTAATTCAGTATTTTAAAGAAAATAAATCTACAATTAACATTGTTACAGGTTTTATTTCATCAAACAAAAAAGGAGAAACAACCACTTTAGGTAGAAATGGAAGTAATTATACTGCAGCTTTATTAGCAAATTTCTTAGATGCGGATGAGTTACAGAATTATACACATGTTAGTGGAATTTATACTGCCGATCCAAAATTGGTAGCAGATGCAAAAAAAATAGATCAATTATCTTTTAATGAAGCTAATGAGCTCGCTACTTTTGGTACGAATTTGTTACATGCTAAAACAATTATTCCGTTAATAGAAAAAAATATTAACCTTAGAATTTTAAATACGTTTAATCTTAATGATAAAGGAACTTTAATTTCTTCAACATCAGCATCACAAGGAATAAAAACTATTTCTACCATAGAAAATATGGCTATGATTAATTTTGAAGGTAGAGGTTTATTAGGAAAAGTTGGTGTAGATGCTCGTATTTTTAATGCGTTAAGTAAAGAAAATATTAGTGTTAATATTATTGCACAAGGTTCTTCTGAAAGAGGTGTTGGTTTGGTCATAAATGCAGAAAATACTTTACGTGCTGTAAATGCATTAAAAGCTGAATTTGAGAGTGATTTTCATGCACAAGATGTAAATCAAATAACTGTTTTTGAAGAAGTTTCTGTAATTTCTATCATTGGGCAAGATTTAAGTCAATTTCATCATCCATATAATGCTTTAATTAAAAATCAAATTGTACCACTATTGTTTAACAACACTGTTACTGGTAAAAATGTAAGTTTAGTGGTTAAAAAAGAGCAATTATTTAAAGCTGTAAATGTAATTCACGGTCAGGTTTTTGGGGTAACCAAAAAGATAAACATTGCCATTTTTGGTAAAGGTTTGGTTGGTGGAACTTTAATCGATCAAATTATAGAAAACACACAATCTGTTTTAGAAAGACGTAAATTACAATTGAATGTTTTTGCAGTGGCAAACTCTAAAAAAGTATTGTTAAAAAAAGATGGCGCTACTAAAAATTGGAAGCAAAATTTATTAAATAATGGAGATGAAAATGTATCTGTAAATGATATTATTTCCTTTGCAAAAACACACCATTTAGAAAACTTAATTGCTGTAGATAATACTGCAAGTGTAAATTTTGTGGCAAATTATATTCCGTTAATAGAAGCTGGTTTCGATTTAGTTTCTTGTAATAAAATAGCCAATACTTTGTCTTTTGATTTTTATAAAGAATTGCGTGCAAAATTAAAAGATTATAAAAAACAATATTTATACGAAACTAATGTTGGTGCTGGTTTACCATTGATTGATACCATTCGTTTACTACATGAATCAGGAGAAAATATTACCAAAATTAGAGGAGTTTTCTCAGGGAGCTTAAGTTACTTATTCAATAATTTTTCTGCGAATGATGTTCCTTTTTCAGAAGTTTTACAGCAAGCAATAGATAAAGGTTTTACAGAACCAGATCCTAGAGAAGATTTAGGAGGTAATGATGTTGCTAGAAAATTACTGATTTTAGCAAGAGAGTTAGAATTAGAAAATGAGTTTGATGAAGTAAAAATCAAAAATTTAATTCCAGAAAATTTAAGAGAAGGTTCTGCAGAAGATTTCTTAGAGAAATTAGAGTTATTGAATGATGAATATCAAACAATAAAAGAAAATCAGAAAGAAAACCACGTTTTACGTTATATTGGCGAATTAAGTGGAGATTTATCCAAAGAAAAAGGTATTTTAGAAGTAAAATTAGTTTCCACGCCAATAAACACACCTTTAGGTTCTTTAAAAGGTTCTGATGCAATTTTTGAAATTTATACAGAATCTTATGGAGAACAACCTATTGTAATTCAAGGAGCAGGAGCAGGAGCAAGTGTAACTGCAAGAGGAGTTTTTGGAGATATATTAAGATTAGCAAAACATAATAACTAAATTAGTAAGCAGTTTTCAGTTGGCAGTATTTCAATCAATAAGAAATAACTAACAACTAAAAACCAACAACTAACAACTATTTAAAATGAACAAACATTTCGAAACAGAAGCAATTAGAAATCAAACAGAAAGAAGTCAGTTTTCTGAGCATTCTACACCTTTATATTTAACATCGAGTTTTGTTTTTGATGATGCAGAAGAAATGCGAGCTTCATTTGCAGAAGAAAAACAGCGTAATTTATATAGTCGTTTTACAAATCCGAATACAACAGAATTTGTAGAAAAAGTAGTACAAATGGAAGGTGCTGAAAGCGGTTATGCTTTTGCAACTGGTATGTCAGCAATTTTTTCATCATTTGCAGCCCTATTAAACGCAGGCGATCATATTGTTTCTTGTAGATCTGTATTTGGTTCTACTCATAGTATGTTTACCAAATATTTGCCAAAATGGAATATTGAAACCTCTTACTTTAAGGTTGATGAAGTAGATTTGGTAGAAAGCTTAATTAAAGAAAATACTAAGATTCTTTATATAGAAACACCAACAAATCCTGCTGTTGATATTTTAGATTTAGAGTTAATTGGTAAAATTGCAAAAAAACATAATCTTATTTTTATTGTTGATAATTGCTTTGCAACACCATACATACAACAACCTATAAAATTCGGCGCAGATTTGGTAATCCATTCTGCTACAAAATTAATGGATGGTCAAGGTAGAGTTTTAGGTGGAGTTACAGTAGGTAAGAAAGATTTGATTCGTGAAATTTATTTATTTGCAAGAAATACTGGGCCAGCAATGTCTCCTTTTAATGCTTGGGTTTTATCAAAAAGTTTAGAAACTTTATCGATTAGAGTAGAAAAACATTGCGAAAATGCTTTAAAAGTAGCTGAGTTTTTAGAAGAAAATCAAAATGTTGAGTTGGTAAAATACCCTTTTTTAAAATCGCATCCTCAATATGAAGTAGCTCAAAAACAAATGAAATTAGGAGGTAACATTGTTGCTTTCGAAATTAAAGGCGGAATTGAAGCTGGTAGAAAATTCTTAGACAAAATAAAAATGTGTTCATTATCAGCAAATTTAGGTGATACAAGAACTATTGTTACGCATCCATCTTCTACAACTCACGGACGTTTATCAGAAGAAGATCGATTAGAAGTTGGCATTACAAACGGATTAGTACGTGTTTCTGTAGGTCTAGAAAATGCAAATGATATTATCGAAGATTTAAGTCAGGCTTTAGAAAAATAGTCTAACTTAAGTCTTATTTTTTCTAGTTGTTTTCAGCTGTTTTTAGGTTTTAAATATCTTAAATAATAATTTTATTTAAAAACAACGTAAATTGGTTAACCAATTTTGTATTTTTAAAAACTCAATTATAAAGTTATTATTTGTCTTATGAAAAATGCCTACAGATTACTTTTTATTAGTTTTTTATTGATGTCTTTATCTGCTTGTGGTTCTAGCGAAACAGAAGAAGAGCTAACAGAAATTTTAGAGCTAACCACAGTTAATGAGTTTTCTGCGTATCAAGAAACACAAACAGTAAACGTTACAGCAAATATGTATTGGTTTACTGATGTAGTTGGAGATTGGATTTCAGTTACACCAAGATATGGTACAAATAACGCAACTATAGAAATTACTGCAGCTACAAATTCGGTTTACGAAAAACGAACAGGATCAATTACTGTAAATGTTGGTAATTTGTCAAAAACCATAACAATTACACAAGCAGCCAGAGAAGAAAGTTCTGGAGAATTAGACCCAAATAAACCACCATCACAAAATTTTGATTTATCAACCTGGAAATTAAATACACCAGAAAATAACGGAAGTGGTTTTGCAAAAACAATTTCTGTTAGTGAAATGAATAGCGGTTATGAAGATGATGAATATTTCTATACTGCTGATGATGGAGGTATGGTTTTTAAATGCCCTGTTGATGGTTTTAAAACATCAGCAAATACAAGTTATACCAGAGTTGAATTGCGAGAAATGTTGAGAGGAACTGATACAAGTATTAGTACTCAAGGTGTAAATAAAAACAACTGGGTTTTTGGTACTGCACCAGATTCTGATAAAAATGCTGCTGCTGGTTATGATGGAGAAATGACAGCAACTTTAGCTATAAATCACGTTACTACAACAGGAAGTAGTAGTCATGTTGGTCGATTAATTATTGGGCAAATTCATGCAAATGATGATGAACCAATTCGTGTTTATTATAGAAAATTAAAAAACAATGCTTTGGGGTCTATTTATTTTGCTCACGAACCAACAGATGGTAATGGAGATGAACAATGGATTGATGTAATTGGCTCTAGAAGTAGCTCTGTAGCAAATCCAGAAGACGGAATTGCGCTAAACGAAAAGTTCACTTATACCATAAATGTTGTTGGTGATTTACTAACGTTTACTGTTTCTAGAGAAGGAAAAGAGGATGTTGTAAAAACTGTAAATATGCAAAATAGCGGTTTTAATGTAAGTGGGCAATATATGTATTTTAAAGCCGGAATTTATCAAGCAAATAACACAGGTGATGCAAACGATTATGCACAAGCAACTTTTTATGCACTAGAAAAAAGTCATACAACGAATTAAGAAGCTTTTTGTATCATTTTTAGGTATTAGGATTTAGTAATAAACTTAGATATAAAGTTTATCCTACTATCTTAGTATGGTGATTGATTTAAATTATGTAATTTTGTATTATGCTATCTAAAAAAACAAAATATGGAATTAAAGCACTTACTTTTTTAGCAAAACAAGAGTGTAGAAGTCCTGTGCAAATTGCTACGATTTCTAAGAGTGAAAACATTTCTCTAAAATTTTTAGAAAGTATTTTGTTAACGCTCAGAAAAAATGGTTTTTTGGGTTCTAAAAAAGGAAAAGGAGGTGGTTATTATCTCTTAAAAGAGCCATCAGAAATTCATATGACGTCTATTATGAGAATTTTAGAAGGACCAATTGCAATGGTGCCCTGTGTAAGTTTAAATTTTTATGAAAAATGTGCTGATTGTCCAGATGAAAATGCTTGTTCAGTTCATAAACTTATGATACAAGTTAGAGATAATACATTACAAATTTTCAGAAATACCACATTAGCAGATTTAACCAACAATTAAAATTTGTTTTTTTATTTTTGATAAATTGCTGCACAATCAATGAAAAATAAAAATCGTTTTCTATTGCTAATTTTCTTTCTTTCTGTTTCTCTTTTTAGTCAAGAAGAAGAAAAGCAAAAAACAAAATTCACCAATTTTTTAGCCAATTCTTATTATAGTGTAAATTTCGGAGGAATTTTCTATCCCTTTTCAAATGATAATTTAATCGAAGGTTATCAAACAGAAACATTTAGTAAAAATTGGTTTTCTGGCAGATTCATGCTGGGGCATAAAATAACTAATAATTTATCAGCACAATTTGGTACAATGAGACCAGCTTCATGGTTTAAATACAATAATGTAAACAATATTGGTTATGAAAGAAGTGTTTGGATTAATGCTTGGTTTTTATCACTTAAAAAAGATTTTAAATTATCGAACAAAACTTCTTTTTATGCAGAAGCTGGTATTGCTAATTTAACCAGATTTGGTTTTTCTATAGATGATAAAGAAATTTATAATGATGCACATTATGCGAGTTTAATTTATGGTCTTGGCTTACAATATCGATTAACAGAAAAATGGCGCTTG
The DNA here is from genome assembly GCF_001975665.1 of Polaribacter reichenbachii. NCBI lineage: Bacteria > Pseudomonadati > Bacteroidota > Flavobacteriia > Flavobacteriales > Flavobacteriaceae > Polaribacter > Polaribacter reichenbachii. The sequence continues at coordinate 2,107,835 of NZ_CP019419.1, forward strand.
TCTGCAAACGGAACATTTTTACCAAAATCAGAAAAACAAAATCAGCCATCAATTTCGCAATTTTCTTTAGGTTTTGAATATCATTTGCAACAAGTTGATGATAAAACTGCAAATGAATATGCAAAAAACGATTACTTTTTTCCAAATAACATTTTACAATTTAGTTATGGTACAGGAGAGATTGGTTTTGGATTAAATGAATTTTTTGGAATGAGTATGAAAGTAGGTAATTTCGAGAGTTTCGGAATTCCTGTTTTTTGGGTAGGAGAAATAAAAGCGCAACACGCAGTTTCTTTAACTTATCAAAGGTTAATTTATAGGTCAGAGAAAATTTTCTCTTTAGATTGGGGTGTAAGCGCTACATATTTTCAATCAACAAGAGGTAAAACAGATGTGTTTGCATTTTCAATTTTTCCAGTATTGCGTTTTTATTTATTAAGAAAAAAAGATTATGATTTTTATACTAATTACTCAATAATAGGACCAACTTATATTTCTAAAAGCGATATCGATAATACTCAAACTGGTCCCAAAACTACCTATCAAGACACTATGGGCTTTGGTGTTTTTTTCGGAAAAAAAAGACGATATAATTTCGAATTACGTATAATGCACTACTCAAATGGTAATATTTTTACTAAAAATGATGGTGTTGCAATTCCTATTCAGTTCACTTTAGGTAAAACTTTCTAGTTTTAACAGACTTCTATATGCTTTTCGGTTAATAAATTACATATTATTTCTTCTACTAAAACCTTTTAGTAATTATATATTCTCAATTATTAGCTTCTTTTATTGTTAATGTACTAAATCATCAGTATTTAAGTAATTTTTATGCTTAGAACAGCGTTTTTTCTTTGTAAATAACGTAAGTTTGCATACCCTACTAAGTAAATAGGGTAATGGTATTAATAAATTATTATGATTGTAGATCAAATGATTTTTAACAAAAAGATAGCAAAACAAAGTTTTGAAGAAGATGTTACTTCAGAGAAGCCTGTAAGAAGTATTGTAAAAGCATTAAGCTGGAGAGTTGTTGGTACTTTAGATACATTAATAGTCTCTTATATTTTAACAGGTAAAATAGCTTTGGCAGCATCGATTGCCTCTGTAGATTTCTTAACAAAACTAATCTTATACTTCTTTCACGAAAGAGTTTGGAACAAAATAAAATGGGGAAAATAATGAGCCTAGATTTAGATAAAATAAACAATGATTTAAAAGATAAAAGTCCTGCAGAAATTATTGCTTGGGCTATTTCTTTTGCAAAAAATGCAGTAATTACAACAAACTTCAGACCATATGAAGTTGCTATTTTAAATGCAGTTACAGAAGTAAAAAAAGATATAAAAGTAATTTGGTGCGATACGGGTTACAATACAGTACAGACTTACAAGCACGCAGAAGAAATTATAGAAAAATTAGATTTAAACATTCAATTATATACACCAAAACAAACTGCTGCGCATAGAAATGTGGTTTTAGGAGTTCCGTCTATAGAAGATCCAAAACACGCAGTTTTTACAGAGCAGGTAAAATTAGAACCTTTTGCTAGAGCTATGAAAGAACATGAACCAGATGTTTGGTTTACAAATCTTAGAAAAGGGCAAACTGCTTTTAGAAATAGTATAGATGTTGTTTCTGTAAGCAAAGACGGAATTGTAAAAGTAAGTCCGTTTTATAATTGGACAGATGAGCAATTAGATACCTATTTAGAAGAAAAGAATTTACCAAATGAATTCACCTATTTCGATCCAACAAAAGTAGAGAGTAACCGCGAATGTGGTTTACATATATAAAAAATAAGACAATGAGTCAGACAACAATTCAAGTAGATGCTTTAGAAAGCGAAGCAATTTATATTTTTAGAGAAGTAGTTGCACAATTCGAAAAACCAGTGTTGTTATTTTCTGGAGGAAAAGACAGTATAACACTAGTGCGTTTAGCGCAAAAAGCATTTTATCCTGCAAGAATCCCTTTTCCTTTAATGCATATAGATACAGGTCATAATTTTCCTGAAACTATAGAATTTAGAGATCGTTTAGCAAAAGAATTAGGGGTTGAGTTAATTGTAAGAAATGTACAAGATAATATCGATTCTGGTAGAGTAAAAGAAGAAACCGGTAGGTATGCAAGTAGAAATATGTTGCAAACCGAAACTTTATTAGATGCTATAGAAGAATTTGGTTTTGATGCTTGTATTGGTGGCGCAAGAAGAGACGAAGAAAAAGCAAGAGCTAAAGAACGTATCTTTTCTGTAAGAGATGATTTTGGCCAATGGGATGAAAAAAACCAACGTCCAGAGGTTTTTGATATGTTAAATGGAAGGATTGATTTAGGGCAAAATGTACGTGTTTTTCCAATATCAAACTGGACAGAATTAGACGTTTGGTCTTATATAGAGCAAGAAGAAATTGAAATTCCGTCTATTTATTTTGCCCACAAAAGAAAAATATTTGTGAGAGATGGTATGATTTGGTCTGCAGATGATGAAGTTGTGTATAGAGACAAGGAAGAAGTTGTAGAAGAAAGAATGGTTCGTTTTAGAACTGTAGGCGATATGAGTTGTACAGCAGCAGTTTTATCTGATGCAGTAGACATTGCAAAAGTTGTTGAAGAAATCAGAGATTCCTCCATATCAGAAAGAGGAGCCAGAATAGATGATAAACGTTCTGAAGCAGCAATGGAAAAAAGAAAACAGCAAGGGTATTTCTAAAATTTTCTTAAGAAAATTTTAGCCCTTAGCTTTTGGCTTTTAGTCATTAGCAAAAAAATAAAAAGAATACAAATTAAGCTAAAAGCCAAAAGCAAATAGCTAACAGCTAATAAAAATGAAAGTATTAAAAATAGCAACAGCAGGAAGTGTAGATGATGGTAAAAGTACCTTAATTGGTCGTATTTTATACGATACCAAATCATTAACAGATGATAAGTTAGAAGCCATAGAAGAAAAAAGTCAGCAAAGAGGATTTGATTATTTAGATTTCTCGTTGGCAACAGATGGTTTAGTTGCAGAACGTGAACAAGGTATTACAATAGATGTAGCACATATTTATTTTTCTACGCCTAGCAAAAGTTTCATTATTGCAGATACACCAGGTCATATAGAATACACAAGAAATATGGTTACTGGTGCTTCTACAGCACAAGCTTCTATTGTTTTAATTGATGCTAGAAACGGAGTTGTAGAGCAAACTTACAGACACTTTTTTATCAATAATTTATTAAGAATTAAAGATGTTGTAATTGCTGTAAATAAAATGGATTTAGTTGATTATTCAGAAGAAAAATATAATGTTATAAAAGGTGAAATTGAATATTTAGCTAGCAAAAGCGAATACAAGGGTCAGAACTTAACCTTCATTCCTTTATCAGCATTAAAAGGTGATAACGTAGTTGAAAAATCTGATAATATGGCTTGGTACAAAGGAGAAACATTAATGCATCACTTAGAAAATTTAGATGCAGAAGATATTAACGACGAATCTCAAACGCGTTTTCCTGTACAAACTGTTATTAGACCAAAAACAGAAGAATACCACGATTTTAGAGGCTATGCAGGCAAAATTTACGGAGGAGATTTTGAAGTAGGAGATGACGTAGCTGTTTTACCATCATTAACAAAATCAAAAATCAAAACAATTAATTTTTTCGATAAAGAATATCAAAAAGCAAAAAGAGGAAGCTCAGTTACCATTACTTTAGAAGATAATGTAAATGTAAGTAGAGGAGATATGTTAGTAAAAACTAATGAAGAACCTAAAATTGCAAAACAATTAGACGCAACTATTTGTTGGATGGACAAAGAACCTTTACAGGCATCACAAAAATATTACATCAAACACGGTGTAAATGATGCCCAAGCGAAAATTACACAATTATCAAGCATCATAAAAACTGATTTTTCTGGAATTGAAGAAAATCCATCAGAACTAGAATTAAATCAAATTGGAGACATTCAATTAAAATTGAGTAAACCTTTAGCGTTTGATGCTTATAAAAACAATAAATCTAATGGGTCATTTATTTTAATTAACCCAAAAACGAATAATACTGTTGGTGTTGGTTTTATAAAGTAAAACATCCTGCAAGGTTTCAAAAACCTTGTAGGTAATAGAGAAAAAAGTAATTAACAATACTCTTAAAACCCGAGTAAGAGTTCCTTCCCTTTTGGAAGGTTAGGATGGGCTTTTGTATGAAAAGTTTTGAAACAGAAATAGAAAATCCGATTGTAGAAAAAGATATTATTGAATTGGCAGATAAAATTGCTGCATTCAATAACCTACAAATTGATGAGGAAAAATTCAGAAGTCTTCGTTTAGCAAGAGGAGTTTACGGTCAGCGTCAAGCAGGCGTACAAATGATTCGTATAAAACTGCCTTATGGTAAAGTGAAGAGTAATCAATTACGCAGAATTTCTGAAGTTTCTGATGAATATTCTAGAGGTAGATTGCATATTACAACGCGTCAAGATATTCAAATTCATTATGTAGATCTAAACAGAACTCCAGAATTGTGGGCAGAGTTAGAAAAAGATGATGTTACATTAAGAGAAGCTTGTGGTAATGTGGTTAGAAACGTAACAGCATCAGAAACTGCAGGTATAGATGTTAACGAGCCTTTTGATGTTTCTCCTTATGCAGATGCATTGTATAAATTCTTTTTACGTAACCCAATTTGTCAAGAAATGGGACGTAAATTTAAAGTTTCATTTTCTTCTACGGATGAAGATACAGGCTTGTCTTATTTACACGATTTAGGTTTTATCGCTAAAATTGAAAACGGAATAAGAGGTTTTAAAGTAATGGTAGCGGGTGGTTTAGGTTCGCAACCAAGACACGCAGAAACTTTATACGAGTTTTTACCATCAGACAAAATAATTCCGGTAATGGAAGGTGTTTTAAGAATTTTTGATAGATATGGTGAGCGTAAAAGTAGGGCCAAAGCAAGAATGAAATTCTTATTAAAAGATATCGGTTTAGAAGCTTTTAGAGATTTAATTGCACAAGAACAAAAAGCAATTGAATTAAAAACGGTTGCCATAGATGCAGACGCTTATGTTGCTTCAACTCCTGTTTCTGTTGATGTGCCTCAGGTTGAAATTAAAAACCAAGAAGCATTTGAATTATGGAAATCGACTAATTTAATTCCCCAAAAACAAGAAGGTTTTGTAGCAATCGGAATTAAAGTTTTATTAGGAGATTTTTACACAGACAAAGCAAGATTATTAGCAGATTTAGTTGATGAATATGCAGCAGGAGAAATTAGATTAACATTACGTCAGAATATTGTGATTCCTTTTGTTAAGGAAGACTTGGTTCCTTATTTTTATCAAGAACTAGAAAAATTAGGTTTTGTTGAGGCAGGGTATAACAAAGCAGTAGATATTACAGCTTGTCCAGGAACAGATACATGTAATTTAGGTATTGCAAGTAGTACAGGAATTGCAGAAGAGTTAGAGAAAGTGATTGCTGCAGAATATCCTCAATACTTAAAAAACGAAGATCTTGTTATTAAGATTAGTGGTTGTATGAATGCTTGTGGGCAACACAATATGGCTAATATTGGTTTTCAAGGGATGACAGTAAGAACGCCAGACAAATTAGTTGCACCAGCATTGCAAGTTTTATTAGGTGGTGGTAATTTAGGTGATGGAAATGGTGTTTTTGCAGATAAAGTTGTAAAAGTACCAAGTAGAAGAGGCCCAGAAGCATTAAGAAGAATCTTAAACGATTTTGAAGCCAATGCAAACGGAAAACAATTTGTTGATTATTATAAAGAACAAGGAGAAAAATATTTCTATAATTTCTTAAACGATTTACAAGACGCAACTAATTTAACCCAAGAAGATTTTATTGATTGGGGAGAGTCTGAAAAGTATGTAAAAGAAATCGGAATTGGAGAGTGTGCAGGTGTTGTTATCGATTTAATTGCTACTTTGTTTTTAGAAAGTGAAGAGAAAATTGATAATGCAAAAGATGCCTTAGAAAACGGAGTGTATTCTGGTTCAATTTATTATACATATCAATCAATAGTAAATTCTGCAAAAGCATCATTATTAGCAGAAAATAAGAAAACGAATACACACGCAAGTATAATAGCGCAATTCGATGATTTATTTGTAACATCTGGTAAAATAAATTTAGGTACATCTTTTTCAGAGTTGATTTATCAAATTAATAAATATGCACCAACAAAAGAGTTTGCTGAGAAATATATAAATGATGCAAATACATTTTTACAAAAAGTAAGAGCTTATAGAGAAGCAGAAACTACAGTTGCACAATAATTCGCTTAAAAGAAAAAGTATGAGTTTAAAAACGCCAAAATTAACGGTTGTAGGTGCTGGTCCTGGAGATGTAGATTTAATTACAATAAAAGCAATTAAAGTTTTAAAAACTGCAGATGTTGTTTTATACGATGCTTTAGTAAATGAAGAATTACTAGATTACATCAATCCAGAAGCAGAGCAAATTTTTGTAGGTAAACGTAGAGGCTGCTATCGTTATCAACAAGAACAAATTAACGAATTAATTGTAGAAAGAGCTAAAACTTCTGGACACGTAGTTCGTTTAAAAGGTGGAGACCCATTTATTTTTGGTAGAGGAGCAGAAGAAATGGAATATGCTGCAAATAATGGTTTAGAAACAGCAATTGTTCCAGGTATTTCATCTTCTTTAGCAGTGCCTGCATATCAAAATATACCTTTAACAAAAAGAGGGAGTTCAGAAAGTTTTTGGGTAATTACGGGTACAACAAAAGAGCATAAAATATCATCAGATATCGAATTGGCAGCAAAGTCTAATGCAACAGTAGTGGTGTTAATGGGCATGAGTAAGTTGCCTCAAATTGTAAAATTATTTCAAGCTCAAGGTAAAAATAATTTACCAGTTGCTATTATTCAAAATGGCACAAGAGCTGATGAAAAAATCGGAATAGGCACTGTAGATACTATCGAAAATGTTGTTGTAGAAAACGAATTAAGAAATCCTGCAATTATTGTTTTGGGAGATGTTGTAAAACATCGTCAAGTCATTTTAGATATTCAACAAGAATATGCAACTCAATTAAAAGAATAGTATTTTGGAAAGAAATAATTTATATCCTATTTTTTTAAAAACCAAAAACTTACAAGTATTAATTGTTGGTGGAGGTTTTGTGGCAGAAGAAAAACTAACGTTTTTGTTAAAATCGAGCCCAGATGCTAATGTAACAATTGTATCACCAATGTTTAGAGAAGGTACAGTAACTTTGTCAAAAAAAGGGAATGTAAAACTTATTCAAAAAAAGTATAGTAAAAAGTATTTAAAAGGGAAGCACATTGTTGTGGCAACAACCGATATTCCTAAAATTAACGAAACAGTTTACAGCCATTGTAGAAAAAGAAGTATTTTAGTTAATGTTGCAGATAATCCACCATATTGCGATTTTTATATGGGAGGAATTGTAACAAAAGGAAATGTAAAAGTGGCAATTTCTACAAACGGAAAATCGCCAACAACAGCTAAAAGATTACGTCAGTTTTTCGAAGAAGTAATTCCAGAAAATATTGATGATTTAGTAAAGAATTTAAACGAGTATAGAAAAACCATCAAAGGAGACTTTGAGGAAAAAGTAGAAAAGCTAAACGAATTCACAAAAAGTTTAGTACAGAAATAAAATGGCTATTAGCCTTTAGCGTTTTGCAATTAGCGAAAGGCCAAAAGCGAAAAGCCAAAAGCAAACAATTATGATTACAACAGATATATTAATTATCGGAGCAGGACCAACAGGATTATTCACAATTTTCGAAGCAGGTTTATTAAAATTAAAATGTCATTTAATAGATGCGTTACCACAACCAGGTGGTCAATGTTCAGAAATTTATCCAAAGAAACCAATTTATGATATTCCTGCCTATCCAGAAATTTTAGCAGGCGATTTAACAGACAAACTGTTAGAACAAACTAAGCAATTCGAGCCAGGTTTTACTTTAGGAGAAAGAGCAGAAACTATAGATAAACAAGATGATGGTACTTTTATTGTAACTACAAATAAGGGCACAAAACATCACGCAAAAATTGTTGCTATTGCAGGTGGTTTAGGTTCTTTTGAGCCAAGAAAACCAGCTATTGATAACTTAATAAAGTTCGAAGATAATGGAGTAGAATACATTATTAAAGAGCCAGAATTATACAGAGATAAAAAAGTGGTGATTTCTGGAGGTGGAGATTCTGCTTTAGATTGGGCAATTTTCTTATCAGATGTTGCATCAGAAGTAACTTTAATTCACAGAAGAAACGAATTTAGAGGCGCTTTAGATTCAGTAGAAAAAGCACAAGAATTAAAAAACTTGGGTAAAATCAACATTATAACTCCAGCCGAAGTAAAAGGAATTATTGGCGATGATAAAGTTACAGGTGTAGTTGTAGAGAAAAAAGGCGAAGATGCTGCAATTATAGATACAGATCACTTTATCCCTTTATTTGGTTTATCACCAAAATTAGGGCCAATTGCAAACTGGGGCCTAGAAATCGAAAAAAATGCAATTAAAGTAAATAACGCTTTAGATTATCAAACAAATATTCCAGGAATTTACGCTATTGGAGATGTAAACACCTATCCAGGAAAATTAAAATTGATTCTTTGTGGTTTTCATGAAGCAACTTTAATGTGTCAAAGTGCATACAAAAGAATTTTTCCAGACAAGAAATATGTAATGAAGTATACAACAGTAGGTGGTGTACAAGGATTTGATGGTACAAAGAAAGAAGCACCAAAAGCAGTTGTAAAAGCAATAGAATAGCAATCCTGCAAGGTTTTAAAACCTAATAGGTATGTTAATAGCTTTTTAGTCCAAAAATATTTATGAAAATAATGTTTTTAAGAAGCTATTTCCAGCTTTCAGCACTCGATTTTTTGCCTAAAAAGGCAAAAAGAGCTCAAACAAATGCTTCAATCTGGGCTAAACTAGTTTAAAAAATCAATTGCTTTCTTGCAATAAAAGGTAAATTTAAAGGTGTAAATCTAAACAAGTTTTTAAAATTTGTAAGGTTTAAAATCATCCAAATTCATTAATTTTGGACTTTGGTAAATAAATAAAAATGAGTGTAGATATTAACATAAAAATAACCGATAGAAATGGCGAAACACATGAAATTGTTGCGCCAACAGATATGGCAATGAACCTTATGGAAGTTGTTCGTTCTTACGAGTTAGCAGAAGAAGGTACTATTGGTATTTGTGGAGGAATGGCAATGTGTGCCTCTTGCCAATGTTATGTAAAATCTGATCACGAATTACCAGAAATGACAGACGATGAAGATGCAATGTTAGCAGAAGCATTTAATGTAGAAGATAATAGTAGATTAGGTTGTCAAATACAAATGACACCAGAATTAGAAGGTTTAGAAGTAGAATTAGCGCCAGAAAGCTAGAGTTTAAAAAATGAAACAATCAGAACAAATAAAAGAAGCAACCCAATTAATTGGTGCTAAAAATTACAGCATGTGTTTAAGAGACGCTGTTGAGGTTTTTACCAAACAATTAATTAATAATTTGTTCGATGTAAATGATTTAGCAGAAAGTGGTGCAGATACCAGAAATAAGTTTTTACAAATACTAAGAAGATTATCTGTAGAAAAAGGTGAGCATCTTTGGAGCGAGTATAAAAGTTTCTTTGTAGAAATTAGAGAGAAATTAGATTTAGATGCCATAGCTGCAGAAAAAAATGATCCTGCTTGCAAAAGTTTAGAAGAAGTCTATTTGGCTTATCCTGGGTTTTATGCAATTGCTGTACATCGTTTAAGTCATCAATTGCTAAAATTAGAAGTTCCTGTTTTGCCAAGAATGATGAGCGAATTTGCACATAGTACAACAGGTACAGATATTCATCCTGGTGCAGAAATTGGCGATTCATTTTTTATAGATCACGCAACAGGTATTGTAATAGGAGAAACAACCATTATTAAAAATGATGTTTCTATTTATCAAGGAGTAACTTTAGGAGGTATCCAAGTTAAAAAGAGTTTGGCATCAACTAAAAGACATCCAACTATAGAAAGTGGCGTTGTTATTTACGCAAATGCTACTATTTTAGGTGGTGATGTAATTATTGGCGCAAATTCTGTTATTGGCGCAAATGTTTGTGTTACAGAATCAATTTTAGAAAATTCTGTAGTAACTGTACAATCAGAAAATAATATTTTTCAAAAAAGAAATTAAAAAATGCAGACAAAAAGTATCATAGATTTTGTAGGAAATACACCTTTGGTGGAAGCAAGAAATATCTTTAAAAAAGAAGGAGTTACTTTATTATTAAAATTAGAAGGTAACAATCCTGGAGGAAGTGTAAAAGATAGAGCTGCTTATTATATGATTTCTGAAGCCATCAAAAGAAAAAATATTAAACAAGGAGATACTTTAGTAGAAGCTACAAGTGGTAATACAGGTATTGCTTTAGCTTTAATGGCAAAAGTTTTGGGTGTAAATATGGTAATAACAATGCCAGAAAACTCAACTATAGAAAGAGTTAAAACAATGCGTGCTTATGGTGCAAAAGTAATTTTAACTCCTGCTGATAAAGGTATGGAAGGTGCAATTGATCACGCATTAAAATTAAAATATAAAAAAGGATATTTTCGATTAAATCAATTCGACAATTTCGATAATCCAAAGGCACATTACAAAACAACTGGTCCAGAAATCTGGAGAGATACAGAAGGCGAAGTAACGCATTTTGTTTCTGCAATGGGTACAACTGGTACAATTACAGGTGTTTCAGATTTCTTAAAAGAAAAAAACGAAAACATTACAATTATTGGTGCACAGCCTAAAGATGGTGCAAGAATTCCTGGTATCAGAAAATGGAAAGAAGAATATTTGCCAGCTATTTTTAATTTAAAAAAAATAGATCAAGTATTAGAAGTAAGTGAAGAAGAAGCAAGAGAAATGACTATTCGTCTAGCAAAAGAAGAAGGTATTTTTGCAGGTATGAGTAGTGGGGGATCTGTTGCAACAGCATTAAAAGTAGCAAACTCAATAGATAAAGGAGTTGTTGTAGCAATCATTTGCGATAGAGGAGATAGATACTTATCATCAGATATCTATCAGTAAATTAAAAGTAAAATAGCTATTTGCTATAAAATCAAAAAAAAAGTTCGTTACTTTGTCGCGAATTTAGTTCATAAACTTATTAATACGTTATCACGAAAGGCAGAGGGATTAGACCCAATGAAGCTTTGGCAACCTCTCAGAAATGAGAAAGGTGCTACATTCTACAATCTATTTTGATGATTTATCAAAACAGTAATTGACAGATAACAGCGAAAAATACCACTTTCCTGATGACATATGATAGAATAATAAAATATGTCAAACATATACAAAGCTTTACAAGAGAGAATTTTAGTTTTAGATGGTGCTATGGGTACTATGCTACAAGCTTATAAATTTACAGAAGAAGATTTTAGAGGAGAACGCTTTAAAGATTACCCAACACCTTTGCAGGGTAATAACGATTTATTGTCTATAACGCAACCAGAGGCTATAAAAACTATTCACGGAAAATATTTTGAAGCTGGTGCAGATATTATAGAAACCAATACTTTTTCTGGAACTACAATTGCAATGGCAGATTATCAGATGGAAGATTTAGTGTACGAGCTAAATTATCAATCTGCAAAAATAGCCAAAGAAGTTGCTGATGAATTTACAGCAAAAGAACCACATAAACCACGTTTTGTAGCAGGCTCTATTGGGCCAACCAACAGAACTGCAAGTATGTCTCCAGATGTTAATGATCCTGGTTATAGAGCTGTAACTTTCGATGAATTAAGAATTGCTTACAAACAGCAAGCAGAAGCTTTAATGGATGGCGGAGCAGATATCTTATTAGTAGAAACTGTTTTTGATACCTTAAATGCAAAAGCAGCTTTATTTGCAATAGAGCAAGTAAAAGAAGAAAGAGCTATCGAAATTCCTGTAATGTTAAGTGGTACAATTACAGATGCTTCTGGTAGAACTTTATCGGGACAAACAGCAGAGGCATTTTTAATTTCTGTTTCTCATATTCCATTACTTTCAGTAGGATTTAATTGTGCTTTAGGAGCCAATTTATTACAACCCCATTTAGAGGCAATTGCCAATAAAACTGAGTTTGCAGTTTCTGCACATCCAAATGCAGGTTTACCAAATGCTTTTGGTGAGTATGATGAAACCCCAGAAGAAATGGGAGAACAGATTGAAGAATATTTAAAGAAAAATCTAATCAATATTATTGGGGGTTGTTGTGGTACATCACCAGATCATATTCGTGTAATTGCAGATATTGCTGCTAAATATAAACCTAGAGAAGCTGTAACTGTCAGTACAGTAGAAAGTTCTTTATAAAATGATAGAAAGTAGATGAAGATAATGCAGAGCAAATACATGAAATTATCAGGATTAGAACCACTAATCTTGAACGAAAATAGCAATTTTATAAATGTTGGAGAACGTACAAATGTTGCAGGTTCTCGTAAGTTTTTACGATTAATTAAGGAAGAAAAATTTGATGAAGCTTTAGATATTGCACGTCATCAAGTTGATGGAGGAGCGCAAATCGTTGACATTAATATGGATGATGGACTTCTTGATGGAAAAGAAGCAATGGTTCGTTTTTTAAACTTAATTGCTGCAGAACCAGATATTTGTAGAGTGCCAATGATGATTGATAGTTCTAAGTGGGAAATCATTGAAGCTGGTTTACAAGTTGTACAAGGTAAATGTGTTGTAAATTCAATCTCTTTAAAAGAAGGTGAAGATAAATTTATAAAAGAAGCTAAACTAATAAAAAAGTATGGAGCTGCTGTAATTGTAATGGCTTTTGATGAAGTTGGACAAGCAGATAATTACGAACGAAGAATTGAAATAGCTAAAAGATCTTATGATATCTTAGTCAATAAAGTTAACTTTCCATCAGAAGATATTATTTTCGATTTAAACATATTTCCTGTGGCAACTGGAATGGATGAGCACAGAAAAAATGCCATCGATTTTATTGAAGCTACAAGATGGGTTCGTCAAAATTTAGAAAATGTTTCTGTAAGTGGAGGTGTAAGTAACGTTTCATTTTCGTTTAGAGGTAACAATGGAGTTCGTGAAGCAATGCACTCTGTTTTCTTGTATTATGCCATTCAAGCTGGTATGAATATGGGAATTGTAAACCCTGCAATGTTAGAGGTTTATGATGATATTCCAAAAGATTTATTAGAACATATAGAAGATGTAATTTTAGATAGAAGAGAAGATGCAACAGAACGTTTATTAGATTTTGCAGAAACTGTAAAAGGGTCTAAAGTTGGTAAAACTGTTGATTTATCTTGGAGAGAAAATCCGTTACAAGACAGAATTACACACGCTTTAGTAAAAGGAATTGATGCTTTTATTATTGAAGATGTTGAAGAAGCAAGGCAAGAAGCAGAAAAACCAATTGAAGTTATAGAAGGTAACTTAATGATTGGTATGAATGTGGTTGGAGATTTATTTGGAGCAGGAAAAATGTTTTTACCTCAGGTTGTAAAATCTGCTAGGGTAATGAAAAAAGCAGTAGGTTACCTTAACCCTTTTATAGAGGAAGCTAAAAAGGAGGCCCCTAAATCCCCAAAGGGGACTTTACATTGGAAAACTACAGATCCATTAAACTATAGTTTACTTCTTGAGTATTCTAAGAAAATGCGAAATCAACCAACAGAAGCAGAAAGTTTACTGTGGGATGTTTTAAGTAATAAAAAACTAGATGGATACAAGTTTAGAAGACAACATATTATAGGTAACTATATTGCTGATTTTATATGTCTAAAAACAAACTTAATAGTTGAGGTTGATGGTTCAATTCATCAATTACCAGAAAATAAAGTTTCAGATAAAGAAAGAACTGAATGGTTAGAAAATGAAGGATATAGAGTATTAAGATTCACTAATCAGCAAGTTTTATCAAATTTAGATTTTGTTTTAGAAAAAATAAAAGCAAACTTAGCAATTCCCCCTTTGGGGGCTAGGGGGCCTTTAGGTAAAATTTTAATGGCAACTGTTAAGGGCGATGTTCATGATATTGGTAAAAATATTGTGTCTGTGGTTTTGGGTTGTAATAACTATGAGATTGTAGATTTAGGTGTTATGGTACCACCTGAAAAAATTATAGAAGCTGCTAAAAAAGAAAATGTAGATGCTATTGGTTTAAGCGGATTAATTACACCTTCTTTAGATGAAATGGTGTATTTGGCCAAAGAAATGGAACGTCAAAATTTCGAGTTGCCATTGTTAATTGGTGGTGCAACAACATCAAAAGCACACACTGCTGTTAAAATTGATACACAATATAAAAATGCGGTTGTTCACGTAAATGATGCATCTAGAGCAGTAACAGTTGTAGGTGATTTATTGAATAAGAAAACAAATAATGAGTACGTTGCCAAATTAAAGAAAGATTATGACGAATTCAGAACCAAGTTTTTAAAACGAGGTAAAGAAAAATCTTATATTTCTATTGATGAAGCTCGCAAACGTAGATATAAAATTGATTGGAAAACATCAGAAATTGTAAAACCTAGAGAATTAGGAATTCAGACTTTAGAGCAACTAAGTTTAAAAGAATTAGTACCTTTTATAGATTGGAGTCCGTTTTTTAGAAGTTGGGATTTACACGGAAAATTCCCAGACATTTTAACGGATAAAGTAGTTGGTGAGCAAGCATCAATAATGTATGAAGAAGCTCAACAAATGATAAAAGAAATCATTGCAAAGCAACTTTTAAAACCAAAAGCAATATTTGGTTTGTTCGAGGCAAATACCATTAATGAGGATGATATTTCTGTTCATAAAAAAGGCGGAGAAGAATTTGTTTTTAGAACTTTACGTCAGCAATTAAAGAAAAGAGAAGGGATACCAAATATTGCGTTATCAGATTTTGTGGCTCCAAAAGAAACTGGAAAAACAGATTATATGGGTGCTTTTTGTGTAGGTATTTTTGGAGCACAAGAATTGGCAGACTCTTACAAAGCTAAAGAAGATGATTATAATGCAATTATGGCGCAAGCTATAGCAGATCGTTTTGCAGAAGCTTTTGCAGAGTATTTACATAAACAAATTAGAATAAAACATTGGGGTTATTCTGCTGATGAAGAATTGACAAATGATGATTTAATTAAAGAAAATTACAAAGGTATTAGACCTGCACCTGGTTACCCTGCTTGCCCAGATCATTTAGAAAAAGAAACCATTTGGGATTTATTAGATGTAGAAAATCAAATAGGAGTTACGTTAACCGAAAGTTTAGCAATGTGGCCAGCAGCTGCAGTTTCTGGTTATTATTTTGCTAATAAAGAAGCAAAGTATTTTGGTTTAGGTAAAATTACTGATGATCAAGTAACAGATTATTCCGAAAGAAAAGGAATTACAAAAGAGAAAGCTAGAAAGTGGTTGCACCCATCATTAGCTCAAGAATAGTTTTTAAGACCTCACAGGTTTTCAAAACCTGTGAGGTCTGTTTCATATAGCTTCCTGTAAGGTTTCTAAAACCTTTTAGGTGTTTGAAAAAGAATTAGTAAAAGAAAGAAAATATGCTGGCAAACAAGTTGCGTTAGCGATTGAAATGGCATCCTTTTTTCTTTTTCAGAAATAAGATATAATGTAAAGCGCGACCTTTAGGTAACGCCCAAATAATAAAATATTAACTAGATACTGAAACAAGTTCAGCATAAATGAAAATTACAGATCATATTAAAAAAGCAGACGGAAAAACATTATTTTCTTTTGAAATTATTCCGCCAAAAAAAGGAAATAATATTCAAGATTTATACAATAATATAGATCCGTTAATGGAGTTTAATCCGCCTTTTATAGACGTAACCACATCTAGAGAAGAGTATGTTTATATAGATAAAGGCAATGGTTTATTAGATAGAAAAATTACCAGAATGCGTCCAGGAACTGTGGGTATTTGTGCTGCAATTAAACATAAATATAATGTAGATACTGTGCCTCATGTTTTGTGTGGTGGTTTTACTAAAGAAGAAACTGAATATGTTTTGGTAGATTGCCAATATTTAGGGATTGATAATGTTATGGCTTTAAGAGGTGATGCTATGAGTCATCAAAAATATTTTAAACCTAATGAAGGTGGTAATCATTTTGCAAAAGACTTAGTAGCCCAGATAAATGATTTAAATAGCGGAAAATACTTGCATAATGTTGTTGAGGCTGATAAATCTTCTGATTTTTGTATTGGTGTTGCTGGTTATCCAGAAAAGCATCTAGAAGCACCTTCTTTACAAACGGATTTAAAACGTTTAAAAGAAAAGGTTGATGCTGGTGCAGATTATGTAGTTACACAGATGTTTTTTGATAATCAAAAGTATTTTGCGTTTGTAGATGCTGCTAAAAAAGCAGGTATTAATGTGCCAATTATTCCAGGTATTAAGCCAATTGCAGTAAAGCGTCATTTACAATTATTGCCACAGGTTTTTAGAATTGATATTCCAGAACCTTTAATTACAGAAGTAGAAAAATGTAAAACTAATAAAGACGTTCGTAAAGTTGGTATTGAGTTTGCGATTCAGCAATCTAAAGAATTATTGGCTGCAGGTGTACCGGTTTTACATTATTATTCTATGGGTAAAAGCGATAATGTTCAGGCAATTGCATCTGAGTTATTTTAACCCAATTTTTATCTGTTAAAAAGTTATATTCTATATGTTAAATTTATATTTAAAGTTGTAAGCATAAACACAATTGATACACAAATAGTAAAAAGCGATTTTTTTAAAAATGGTATCGTAAATAAAATGTTTACTTTTGTAACCTAAAAAAGAAATAACAATCTAAAAAAAATATAAAAATGGCATTAGAAATAACAGACGCAAATTTTGATGAAGTAGTATTAAAATCAGACAAACCAGTATTAGTAGATTTTTGGGCAGCTTGGTGTGGACCTTGTAGAATGGTTGGGCCAATTGTTGATGAAATTCACGCAGAATACGATGGTAAAGCTGTAGTTGGTAAAGTTGATGTTGATGCAAATCAAGAATTTGCTGCAAAATATGGTGTAAGAAATATACCAACTGTTTTAATCTTTAAAAACGGAGAAGTTGTAGACAAGCAAGTAGGTGTAGCACCTAAAAATGTTTACACAGGTAAAATAGATGCTGCTATTTAGTAGTTTATATTTTATAATAGCATAAAGGTTTGGCTAACGTCAAACCTTTTTTTATTTTAGAACTTTTTTATTTTTAGGTTGCAAAAAACAATGTTGCTATGTGTTAAACCAAAATTATTTTTAATGAATAAATACATCTTTTTTTTGTGCTTTCTTTTTTTTATTTCTTGTGATAAAATAGAAGATGAATCAAAATCTAAAGTAGAAACAGGTATTTCTCTTGAACTAGCCAAATACAGAAAACTGCAAATTTCTGATGTTGTTTATAATTTACACTTTAAAATACCAGAAGAAAAACAAGCTGCTATAGCCTCTAGATTGCAAATGCTTTTTAAGGTAAACGATTTAAAAGAAAACTTTCTATTAGATTTTAATGAAGAAGCTACTAAACTTAAATCGTTAAATATAAATGGAAAAACGGTTGAAATAAATGCATTTAATGAGCATATTATTATTGATAAAACAGACTTAGTTTTAGGTAATAATACACTTGAAATTTCTTTTGATGCTGGTGAACAATCTTTAAATAGAAATGATGAGTTTTTGTACACGCTTTTAGTGCCAGATAGAGCAAGTACATTGTTTCCTTGTTTAGATCAACCAGATATTAAAGCAAAATATAATTTAAGAATTACAGCTCCAAAAGATTGGAAGGTTTTAGCTGGTGCTTTTGAAGAAAGTGCTATAGAAGTTGGTGATTTTATAGAACATACTTTTGCAACTTCAGATTTAATGAGTACTTATTTGTTTTCTTTTGTAGCTGGTAAGTTTACAGAAGAAACTAAAAATCCTGGTGCTTTTGACATGCGTTTTTTATACAGAGAAAACAGCAAAGAAAAGATTGACGAAAGTGTAGATAGAGTTTACAAAATTCATCAAAATGCTATCGATTTTTTAGAAGATTATACAGCTGTAGATTTCCCATATCAAAAAATGGATTTTGCTGCAATTCCGCCTTTTCAATATGGAGGGATGGAACACGTTGGTGCAATTCAGTACAGACAATCTTCTTTGTTTTTAGATAAAAATGCAACTCAAAATCAGAAATTAGGAAGAGCAAAATTAATTGCCCACGAAACATCGCATATGTGGTTTGGAGATTTGGTTACAATGCGTTGGTTTAATGATGTTTGGATGAAAGAGGTTTTTGCTAATTTTATGGCAGATAAAATTGTAAATCCTGTTTATCCAGAGATAAATCATACGTTAAGTTTTATGATGTCTCATTACCCAAGTGCTTACTCAGAAGATAGGACAAAAGGTACAAATCCTATTCGTCAAAACTTAGACAATTTAAAAAATGCAGGTTCTTTATATGGTAGAATTATCTACAATAAAGCACCAATTATGATGCGTCAATTAGAAACTTTATTAGGTAAAGATGCTTTTCAAGAAGGAATTCAAGATTATATAAAAACCTATAAAAATTCTAATGCAGATTGGGAGGAATTGGTTGCTATTTTAGATGAAAAATCTACAGATGATATTAAAACTTGGTCAGATGTTTGGGTAAATTCATCAGGTAGACCAATTTTTACTGAAGAAATTGAATACAATTCAAGAGGACATGTTACGAAATTCATCCTTCATCAAAATGCAGAAGATGGTTCAGATAAAATTTGGACACAATCTTTTAAAATACAATTAAGAGATGCAAGAGGTTTTATAAAGAACATCAACATAAAAAATATGGGCAAATCTTTTGATGTTACAGAAGCTGTGAAAGGTTTTAAACCTGGGCAAATTTTGTACAATACAAACGGATTTGGTTATGGCGTTTTTCCTATTTATAAAGACGAAGTTTATACCTATAAAGATGTAAAAGATGAGGTTTCTAGAGGATATCAGTTCATAAATTTATATGAGAATATGTTAATTGGTGAAATCGCCCCTATTGAAGTATATAAATTTTATTTAGAGGATGTTAGACAAGAAAATAATGAGCTGATTTTAGGATATATAACCAATGGTTTAAATACAATTTTCTGGAAATTTTTAAATGAAAAACAAAGAGAAGATTGGTTGCCGATTACAGAAAAAGTATTAAAAGAAACTTTGTCTAAAAACAAACCTAAAAATATTAAGAAAATAGTATATAATTTGTTATCTAAAGTGGGCTATAATAAATCTTCTCAGAAAACATTATACGCACTTTGGAGCAAAGAAGGTGAAGTTGAAAATCTCTTTTTAAATGAAAATGATTACACTGCTTTAGCAATGAAGTTAGCTATTTACGAGCATCCAAAATCAAAAGAAATATTAGAGCAACAATTAATAAGAATATCTAACCCAGATAGAGCAAAACGATTTAGTTGGCTTTTACCATCTTTAGCACCAAAATCTACAGATAGAGATCTATTTATGACATCGCTTTTAGATAAAGAAAACCGACAAAATGAATCTTGGGTATTGGCTGCTTTAAATAATATTCATCATCCTTTAAGGCAAACTGCAGCGTCTAAACATTTAAGACCAATGTTGGCTAAATTAGAAGAAGTACAACTTACAGGTGATATTTTCTTCCCAAAAAGATGGTTAACATCGTCATTTGGGCATTACTCATCTATAGAAGCCAATGATATTGTAGAAGAATTTAGAAGAGAAAACCCTAATTATAATCCTGTTTTAATCAATAAATTATTGCAAAGTACAGATGATAGTTTTAAAGCAGAAAAAATTAGAAAAGTAGAATGAAACTCTCTGAAGTAAAATCATCAGAAATTAAAAATCTAGATTTGTTGGCAAAACAAGTGGTAGAAGGTTTTATTACGGGGATTCATAAAAGTCCGTTTCACGGATTTTCTGTAGAGTTTTCTGAACATAAATTATACAATAAAGGCGAAAGTACACGTCATATAGATTGGAAATTATTTGCCAAAACAGAAAAGCTCTACACCAAAAAATACGAAGAAGAAACCAATTTAAGATGCCATATCATTATCGATAATTCTGCTTCTATGCATTATCCTATAGTAAAAAAGCAGACAATTAACCAATTAAATAAAGTAGGTTTTTCGGCAATTGCAGCAGCTTCTTTAATGGAAATTCTAAAAAGACAAAGAGATGCTGTGGGTTTAAGTATTTATTCTGATAGGTATGAATATTATGCTCCAGAAAAAGGAAGTGAGCGCCACAGAAAAATGTTATTGAATCAATTAGAGCAATTGTTGGTTTCAAATTCTACATCAAACACAGAAACTTATCAATATTTACACGAGATTGCAGAAAAGATTCACAGAAGATCTTTAATTTTTTTGTTTACTGATATGTTTCAAACCTCTAAAGAAGATGAAGTGCTTTTTGATGCATTAAGACATTTAAAATATAATAAACACGAAGTCGTTTTGTTTCATACTTATGATGAAAAAACAGAAGTCGGTTTTAATTTTGATAATGCCCCAAAGAAATTTGTAGATGTAGAAACTGGCGAAGAAATAAATGTTTTTGCAGAGAATGTACAAGAAAAATATAAAGAATTAGCTCAGTCATATTTTAAAAGTTTGAAAAATAAATGTTTACAATATAAAATTGATTATGTTCCTTTAGATATTAACAAAGGCTACAATGATATTTTAACAGCTTATTTACTTCAAAGAAAAAAAAATAAATAATTTTTTTAATTTATGCTTGCAGATCTAAAAAACTGTATTATATTTGCAACCGCTAAAAGCAACGGTCTGGTAGTTCAGCTGGTTAGAATACCTGCCTGTCACGCAGGGGGTCGCGGGTTCGAGTCCCGTCCAGACCGCGAAAAGCACTTCATTTTTGAAGTGCTTTTTTTGTTTTATAAAAATCTTCACAAATTTTAGGTTTAGAACCATTTCTTTCAAAATTTAGGTAAAATGATGCATAAATAAGTTAAATATTAATTTGATGTTCTTTAATTTTTGAGAAACTTTGTTACCATATGAAGTACAAGAAAAGATTTTTAAATAACTGCATCAATAAATGTTTGCTTTTAATTGGTTTTATAGGTTTTTCTATAAGTATACAAGCTCAAAATAGCGGAATTAAAGGTATAGTTACAGATAATCAAAAAATACCTTTAGAAATGGTTTCTGTGGCAATTTTAAGTCCTAAAGATTCTACTTTTTTAAGTTATGCTACTACAGATTTAAAAGGAATATTCCATTTACAAGATGTGCCAAAAGATACAGTTATAATTCAGTTGAATTTATTGGGTTTTACACAGTATTCTAAAAAGTTGGTTTATAACAATAGTTTAATCGATTTAAAAACGATTGTCTTAGAAGATGATGTTAGTAGTTTAGATGAAATTGTAATAGCTGCTGTTGTTCCTATTCAAATAAAAAAAGATACCGTAAGTTATAATGCTAATTCTTTTAAAGTAAATCACGATGATAATATTGAGGGTTTATTAGGTAAACTACCAGGTATGGAGATTGAGGATGGTAAAATAATATCTCAAGGAAATGCTGTTACCAAAATAATGATTGATGGTAAAGAATTCTTTGGTGGTGATCCATCCATCGTATTAAAAAATATTTCTGCAGATGCAATTGCAAAAGTAGAGGTAATTGATAAAAAAAGTGACGAAGCAGAACTTACAGGTGTAAGTGATGGTAACAAACAAATTGTAATTAATTTTACTTTAAAAAAGACGAAAAAGAATCGTGGTTTTGGTAAAGTGTCAGGAGGTTTAGGTTTAGATAATCGTTATTTTGGTAATGCAAATTACAATCAATTTAATTCTAAAACGCAACTATCTGTAATTGGTAAATTCAATAATATTAACATTACAGGTTCTAATATTCAGGGTTTTTTAGAAAATGCAGATGGTGTTGCAGATGAATCTGAAGATGATACCAATGATAATTTTAATATTAAACAGAAGAGTTTAAGTGGTTTTTTAGAAACCAAAGTTACTGGTGTACATTATGGTAGAGAGCTAAAAAAGCGAGAATCTTTAAATGCAGATTATTTTTACAATGCATCAGAAAATAGCGGAATTTCAGAAACCAACAGAATAAATTTTACAAATACTAATAACTTTAATTTCAAATCCACTAACGATTATTTAAATACTACAAACAATCATAATTTCAATTTTAATTACGAAAACAAAGCCAATAAAACCCATACAATAAAGCTTCGTGGTCGTTTTTATACAGATGATAGAAATTATAATTTAGACAGAAAAGGTGTTTACGAGAATGAAAATAATGAGATAGTAACAGAGAATAATCTATTATCAAACAATACTACTTTTAAAAAATATGGGAATATAAATTTTAATCTTTACAGGCGTTTGCTAAAAAAAGGAAGAAGTTTTAATACAGGTTTTAATTGGGTTGTAAATAATTACGATAGAGAAAATGATCAACACACTTTTATCACCAGAAATATTAATACAGATACACCTGTTTATCAAGAAATAATTGCGTTAAGAGATGAAGAGAGTAGCTCTAGTAATTTTAACTTAAGATTTAAATATACAGAACCACTAGGAGGTAATCATTATTTAAATGCAGAGGTTAATGCTAGTTTTTATGATGTAGATGAAAGTACAGATCAATCCAGAACAACGATAAAAACAACAATAGAAGAAGATTTTATAAAGTTCGATTATACATTTTTTCAGAATATAATGCGAACTAAACTTTTTCATAGTTACAATACGCCTAAAATTAATATTTCTACAACAATGGAGTTGTATAATTTAAGGAGAGAGTTTGGTCAAGAAATCGACCAAATTTATACCAAAGAAAAATTGTATGTAACTCCATCTTTTTT
Source organism: Polaribacter reichenbachii (assembly GCF_001975665.1). NCBI lineage: Bacteria > Pseudomonadati > Bacteroidota > Flavobacteriia > Flavobacteriales > Flavobacteriaceae > Polaribacter > Polaribacter reichenbachii. The sequence goes on from NZ_CP019419.1 coordinate 2,130,762, forward strand.
CTTTCAATATAAACCCAATAGAGGAGAAAAGCTTAGGTTTACCTATAGAAGAGTAATTAGAGCTCCAAGACCACGTGAAACAAATCCGTTTATTAACGATTTAAGTCCGTATTTTATCAGAACAGGTAATGTAGATTTACAACCAGAAAAAGTGCATTCTTTTGTTTCTTTTTACAATGTTAACAGTTCAAATTCATCTATAAATTTTAATACAAGACTGCAATATAATTATTCTACGGATGCAATTATTAGAAGTTATACGATAGATGATGATTATATTAGAACCAGCAGTTATCAAAATAATGGAGAAAGGCATCGTTTAAATGCTCAAGTTCGTTTTTCAAAAAAACTGAATAAATTAGGAGTTCGTTTTAATTTAAATAATCGATTTTTTTACAATTCTGCAAACTCAATAGTTAATTTTAATTTAAATAAAATCGAATCTCAAGATATCTCTACAAACTTTGTAATTCAGAATACAAGAAAGAGAAAAGTGGATTTGAAAGCTGGTGTTTTTTATGGTGTAAATAATACAAGTTTTTCTATAGAAAAAGATTTGGATAGAAAATTTACAACACAAAAATATTTTGGAATGGTAGATGTTGATGCTACCAAAAGACTAAATCTAAACACACAATTAGATTATATTATTTATAATGATGATAAGTTTGATATTCATCAAGAACTACCAATTTGGAATGCAGCAATGTCTTATTCATTGTCTCCAAAAAATAACATTGTAAAATTGGTATTAATCGATTTATTAAATAAAAATGTAGATGTTTTTAGAAGAAGTACAGATAATTTTTTCGAAGAAACTATAGGACAAAGTTTAGGTAGGTATGTAATTTTAAGTTACACTTACAGACTAAATAACGGAAAAAGAAAGCCTAAACGTAAAAGTAGTTAGGCTTTCTATAAAATCTTATTTTGATGTTAACATTTCTGGAGTAGCAACAGTTCTAAAACCCATATGGTCTGAACCAGAATCTATAGCTACGCCCATTTTTGCTGATATTCTAAAACTTGCACAATACGACTCGTGGCATAAAAAAGAACCACCTTTCATAACGTGTTCTACTTGATAAGGATTACTTGGACTATAAGATCTTTCAGCTCCTCTAGGATTTAAAAGAGGTTGAGAAATATCTAATTCTTGATAATGATTTACGTTAAATAAATCGCTTGTTAATTCCCAAACATTCCCTAGCATATCATACAAACCAATACTATTTGGTGGGTAAGATTTGGTAGCAGAAATAAATTCAAAACCATCTTTAGATTCATTTTTAGTAGGAAAAACACCTTGCCAAGTATTTGCATTTGAGTTTAAAATTGATGCATCATTCCCCCAAGTATAAATAGTATTTGTGTTGTTACCTTGAGCAGCAGATTCCCACTCTGCTTCTGTAGGTAAACGTCTGTTGGCCCATTTACAGTAAGCCAAAGCATCTTCTAGAGCAATATGTACAACAGGGTAATTATCTTTACCTTCAATAGAAGATTCTGGTCCTGAAGGATGTCTCCAATCAGCACCAATTTTCCAAGTCCACCATTGTTGATAATTGTTCATATTTGCAACTGCGTTTACATTTTTATTAAAAATTAAACTACCAGGTTGTAAAATAGAATCGTGAGGTTTTGGAGTTCCTGGAGGTAATTGAGCTTTCATTTCTTCCCAATCAATTTTGCGCTCTGCAACAGTTATATAATCAGTTGCTTTCACAAAATCGGCGTATTGTTTATTGGTAACTTCATTTACATCAATATAAAAACCATCAACAGTAACTTTATGCGCAGGTTTTTCTCTGGGCATAGCAAATTTATCAGATTCTTTTGCACCTCTTATAAAAGTTTTTCCTGCTACCCAAATCATGTTTTTAGGTGTTTCTATTGCTGATGATGTATTGTTGTCCGCAGGTTTTTTAGCTTCGTTTTTACAGCTAGATATTAATAAAACCAATGAAAGTAAAATAGAAGTAAAATAGAAAAAGCTTTTTTTAGAGTATTGTATCATTTAAGTGTTTTTTTTTGATATTAATTTTGGTTTATAAAAGTAATACTTAATCTTGCTTTAATGCTTAAAAGCCATTTGTTATTTTGGTTAAAAAGCGGTTAAAAGAACATTTATTCCAAAAATAAAACCATTTATTCTATTAAAAATATTGTTTTTAAAAAAATAGAAAACCTACCAGTTCCTACTAGTTGTTATTGTTATTTATTTTGTAAGTTTGTGGTATGGATATTGTTTTTCTTAAAAGTGATTCTGGTAAACCTAAATACAAGCAAATAATTGCTTCTATAGAAGATGCTATTGTTAGTGGCGTGTTAAAAAAGGGAGATAGATTACCTTCTTTAAATAAGATTAAAAACCAACATTCACTTTCTAGAGATACTGTTTTGTCTGCTTTTAATGAGCTAAAAAATCGCGGAATTATACATTCTGTGGTAGGTAAAGGCTATTACGTATCAACAGAAAATGTAAATATAGAACAGAAGGTTTTTTTACTTTTCGATGAATTAAATTCTTTTAAAGAAGATTTGTATAATTCGTTTTTACAAGGTTTAGATGAAAATATTCAGGTAGATATCTTTTTTCATCATTTTAATAAAGACGTTTTTGCAAAGCTAATTAATGATAATATTGGCAAGTATAGTTACTACGTTATAATGCCTGCAAATTTAGCAGATACAGAAAAGGTAATAGACAATCTGCCAACCGAAAAAGTATATATTTTAGATCAAGTACATAAGAGTTTATCTCAATATTCTGCTATTTATCAAAATTTTGAAAAAGATATTTTTAAAGGTCTTTCTTTAATGCTGATGAATATTGTAAAATATGAGAAAGTAATTTTAGTATTTTCAGAAGAAAAACAACCTAAAGGTATTTTAAAAGGCTTTCAATCATTTTGTAATCAGTATAATATAACTTCAGAGGTTATTCCGTCTATGAAAAAGAGAGTTATAGAAAAAGGTGAGGTTTATATCGTTTTAGAGGATAAAAATTTAATAAGAATCATAAAAAATATCAAGGAAAAAAAATTAACTTTAGCAAAAGATATTGCTATTGTTTCTGTTAATGACAATATGCTTAAAGAAATTGTAGAAGGTGGTATTACCACAATTTCTACAGATTTCAAGTTAATGGGTAAAAGATTGGCAGAAATGATTCTTAATAAAGAACAAGTGAAAATTGAAAACCCTAGTAGTTTAATCTTAAGAAAATCTATATAACGTGTACAAAGTTAAAACCTTATCAGAAAATGGATTGAGTTTTATAGAATTACAAAACTCAACAAAAACCACCACAGCAAAAATTTGTTTAGAACAAGGAGCAAGATTGCAAGAGTTAAAATTTAATGATGTTTATTTAATTAAAGAACAGCCAAATTTCGACTATGCTTCATCTTATGCTTCGTCAATTTTATTTCCGTTTGCAAGTAGAATTAAAGACGGTAAATACAGGTTTCATGGCGCAGATTATCAACTCAATAAAAATGATGCAGGTAAAAGTGCCTTACATGGTTTAGTTTATGACAAAAAGTTCGATCTTTTTGAGCCAGAAGAACATCAACATTGTTGTTTTGCAACCTTTAATTATTATGAATATGAATTGAGCGAAGGTTTCCCTTTTACATATATTATTTCAGTTACTTACACACTTTTCGAAGATCATTTAAGAATGAATGTAAGTGTTAAGAATACAGATGATAAACCTTTTCCATTTACCTTAGGTTGGCATCCTTATTTTAATTGTAGCGATTTTAAAAACAGTAATTTATCTTTTAGTAGCGATAAAAAAGTTGTATTCGATAAAAACCTAATCACTAAAGAAGTTGTTGCAGAAAAAACACCAGAGGTTTTTAACTTAGAAGACAAACAATTAGATGATTGTTTTATTTTAAATGATAATAAAGTTGGCTTTTCAACACCAGATTATAAAATTGAAATATCACAGAATTCACAAGAGAATTTCTTACAATTATACACACCTAAAGATGTACCTGTAATTGCTGTAGAGCCTATGACTGGTATTTCTGATACTTTTAATAACAAAATCGGAATTCAGGTTTTAGAACCAGGGAGAACTTTTTCCTTAAACTGGAACTTAAAACTGATTAACTAAAAACAAAACAATAATGAAGGAAGCTTTTATTAATGAAGTTAAAACTAAATTTTTATCCACTTTTAGTACAGAACCAATGCTTGTTTTTTCTCCTGGTAGAATAAATATTATTGGAGAACATACAGATTATAATGGTGGCTTTGTATTTCCTGCTGCGGTAGATAAAGGTATTTATGCTGCAATTCAAAAAAGCGATTCTGGCAGTTCTACTGCAATTGCAGTAGATTTAGATAGCACCATAGAGTTTGAATTAGATAAACTAAAACCATCTAAAGAAGGTAGTTGGGAAAACTACGTTTTTGGTGTGGTTGCAGAAATACAAAATAGAAATAAAGTTGTTGGCGATTTTAATATCATTTTTAAAGGAGATATTCCTGGTGGTGCAGGTATGTCATCATCAGCAGCATTAGAGAATAGTGTGGTATTTGGTTTAAACGAGTTATTTAATTTAGGCTTAACCAAAACAGAAATGATTTTAATTTCTCAGAAAGCAGAACATAATTATGTAGGTGTAAATTGCGGAATTATGGACCAGTATGCAAGTATGTTTGGTATCGAAAATAATGCTTTATTATTAGATTGCAGAACAATAGAAGCGAAGTCTTATGAAATCGATTTTAAAGACCATCAATTGATACTCATCAACACAAACGTAAAACATAGTTTGTCTGATAGTGCTTATAATGATAGAAGATCGGCTTGTGAAAGTATTGCAAAATTACTTGAAGTAGATACTTTAAGAGATGCTACAGAAGCAGATTTAGAAAAAATTATTGATAAAGTTACACCAGAAAATTATCAAAAAGCGTTGTATGTAATTCAAGAAATTGAAAGAACACAAAAAGCTGCAAAAGCCATAGAGGAAAATGATTTAGAAACTTTAGGTGGTTTGATTTATGCATCACATAATGGTTTGCAACATCAATATAAAGTAAGTTGTGACGAGTTAGATTTTTTGGTAGACCAAGCTAAGAAAAACAAAAATATTTTAGGAGCAAGAATGATGGGTGGTGGTTTTGGTGGTTGTACCATTAACTTAATTGCCAGAGATGAAGTAAAAGCATTTGCAGAATCTGCTTCTAAAGCCTATAAAACTAAATTCGATAAAGACTGTTCTGTATATTTTATAGAATTATCTCAAGGAACGCATTTGGTAAATTAAACTTGAATTAAAATAGTAAGAAATTAAAATAATGGAAAATACAAATTTGCAAGATTACTCTCATAAAAGATATAACATCTTAACAGGAGAATGGGTTTTGGTTTCTCCTCATAGAGCAAAACGACCTTGGCAAGGTCAAAACGAAGAAATTTCTACAGAAAAAAGACCTTCTTATGACGAAAACTGCTATTTGTGCCCAACAAATACAAGAATTAATGGTGAAGTAAATCCAGATTATAAAGACGTTTTTGTTTTTACAAACGATTTTGCGGCGCTGCAAAAAGATTCACCTACTTTTAGTGTAAATGACGGTTTATTTAAAGCAGAAAGCGAAAAAGGAATTTGTAAAGTAATCTGTTTTAGTCCAGATCATTCTAAGAGTTTGGCAGAAATGGAAGTGGAAGATATTAAAAAAATTGTGCACGTTTGGCAAGAAGAATATGCAACTTTAGGCGAAAATGAAATGATTAATTATGTTCAGATTTTCGAAAATAAAGGAGCTGTAATGGGGTGTAGTAATCCACATCCTCATGGACAAATCTGGAGTCAATCTACTCTACCAAATGAAGTTGATAAAAAAGATAGACATCAAAAGGAATATTTTAATAAAAATAACACTAGTCTTTTAGCAGATTATTTATTACAAGAATTAGAAGCTAAAGAAAGAATTATTTTTGAAAATGATGATTTTGTTGTGCTTACTCCTTTTTGGGCAGTTTGGCCTTTCGAAGTTATGATTGCTCCTAAAAAAGCAAAAAAGAATATTTTAGAATTATCAGATACAGAAGCTAGAAATTATGCAAAAGCAATTTCTGTAATTACAAGTACTTATGATAAGTTATTTAATACTTCATTTCCATATTCTAGCGGAATTCATCAAGCGCCAACAAATGGAGAAGAAAATGAGCATTGGCATTTTCATATGAGTTTTTATCCGCCTTTATTAAGAAGTGCAACTGTTAAGAAATTTATGGTAGGTTACGAAATGTTTGGTACGCCTCAAAGAGATATTACAGCAGAAATTGCAGCAAAAAGATTAAGAGATTTATTATAAATCTCTTAATTATAGAAATTTAAGGTTATTCAAACAAAAAATATTGATTTTACACATAAAATGATGTGTTTAAAAAGAAGAAATTAGTTTTGGTTAATGGTTAAATTTTACAGAATTTTAGGTGATAACTAGTTTTATGTGAAAATAATTTAACAATAATCGAAAATTTAATTTTATTTCATAAAAATCATCAAACTTTACTAATAATATTTGTGTATCTGAATTTAATCTTTAGATTTGTCCGTATAAACAAGAACAACAATGTTAAACAATAACTATACTCGTTTCTTTTTTTACTTTTATTTTTACAATAAGAGGAGAGACTTTGTATGTTGTTAAGAAACATTCATAATATATAAAGTCTCGAATTTAATTCGAGGCTTTTTTTTTGATATAATATTACCAATAAGTTGAACAAAACAATCGCAATACAAGGAGCAGAAGGCTCAAACCACCATAAAGTTGCACGCGACTTTTACGGAACCGAAATTGAATTAAAAGAATGTATGTCTTTTGATATTTTGGTAGATAGTTTGTTAGATAAATCTGCAGATTTAGGTGTAATGGCTTTAGAGAATACTATTGCAGGTTCAATAATACCTAATTATGCTTTAATTGATAAGTATAATTTACACATTACAGATGAAGAATATTTAAGCATTCATCATCATTTAATGGCTTTAAAAGGGCAAAATATAGAAGACATTAAAGAAGTTTGGTCGCATCCAATGGCATTGTTACAGTGTAAAGATTTCTTTAAAAAGCATCCACATATTAAGTTGGTAGAAGATGTAGATACTGCAGAAGTTGCCAAAAGAATATCCAAAGAAAATTTAGTCGGTATTGCTGCAATTGCACCAAAAATAGCCGCAGAAATTTTTGATTTAGATGTTTTGGAGGATGAAATTCAGACTATAAAAGACAATTCAACAAGATTTGTAATTGTACAGACCAATGCACCCAATAATGGCATTGATCAAATTAATAAAGCATCATTAAAGTTTCAATTAAATCATAAAAGAGGAAGTTTAGCAGCCATTTTAAATGTGTTAAGCGATTGCAAAATGAACTTGACAAAAATTCAGTCTTTACCAGTAATAGAATCTCCTTGGAAATATTCATTTTTTGTTGATATTACTTTTGATGATTATAAAGATTACCAAAAAGCAGAAGCTATTTTAGAAATAATGGCAGAAGAATTTAAGATATTAGGAACGTATAAAAACGGTAGACTTAAGCCAAATTCTGAACTTGATTCAGAATCAAAATAAAATATTATGATACAACCTGCCAAAAGATTAGATACAGTGCAAGAATACTATTTCTCTAAAAAATTAAGAGAAGTAAGAGGCTTAGCAGCAGCAGGAAAACCAATTATCAATATGGGAATTGGTTCGCCAGATTTACAACCACCAACTAAAGTTTTAGAAGCAATTTCTAATAGTTTGGGTGATGCAAGTGCGCATAAATATCAATCCTATCAAGGTTTACCAGAATTAAGAAATGCAATTTCAGGTTTTTATAAAAACAAGTTTTCTGTAGATACAAATACAGAGAATGAGATTTTGCCATTAATGGGAAGTAAAGAAGGAATTATGCATATTTCTATGGCTTTTTTAAATGAAGGCGATAAAGTTTTAATTCCAAATCCAGGTTATCCAACGTATACATCAGTAACAAAATTAGTAGGTGCAGAACCGTTGTTTTATAATTTAAGCGATGCTACAAATTGGCAACCAAATTTTGATGCATTAGAAAGTTTAGAATTAAGTAATGTAAAAATAATGTGGGTAAATTATCCACATATGCCAACAGGTACAGATGCAACTTTAACAACATTCGAGAAATTAATAGCATTTGGTAAAAAGCACAATATCTTAATTATCAACGATAATCCTTATAGTTTTATTTTAAATGATAATCCTATCAGTATTTTACAAGTACAAGGTGCAAAAGACATTGCTTTAGAGTTAAATTCATTAAGCAAAACCTTTAATATGGCTGGCTGGAGAGTTGGTATGTTATTAGGAAATGCAACTTACATTAATGAGGTGTTAAAAGTAAAATCGAATATGGATTCTGGTATGTTTTATGGTATACAAAAAGGTGCCATAGAAGCATTACAATTATCAGATGATTGGTTTTCTGATCAAAATAAAATTTACGAAGAACGCAGAAAATTAATTTGGCAATTGGCAGATAAATTAAATGCAACTTATAGTAAAAATGCAACAGGTTTATTTGTTTGGGCAAAAATACCTGAAGGTAAAAAATCCGAAGAAGTTACAGATTCAGTTTTATATGATAATGATATATTTATTACTCCAGGTACTATTTTCGGTTCTCAAGGTGAAGGATATATCAGGTTTTCATTATGTGTAACCACAGATGTTATTAAAGAGGCTATAAATAGGTTTTCTGCTCTTGGCAATTAGTCATTAGCAAAAAGCAAACAGCTAATAGCTATAAGCTAAAGGCGAAAAGCATAAAAAATGAAAAATATATACATGATTGGTATTGGTTTAATTGGGGGTAGTTTTGCCATCGATATTAAAAACCACAATCCAGAAGCAGTAATTCACGGAATCAGTAGAAAAGACGAAACCCTAAATAAAGCTTTAGAATTAAATTTAATTGATAAAAAAGCAACCTTAGATGATTTAGTAAATGCAGACTTGGTAATTGTATCAATTCCTGTAGATGCAACCGTAAAATTACTACCAACAATTTTAGATAAAATATCCGATAATGGTTTGGTGGTAGATGCAGGTTCAACAAAAGAAGCAATTTGTAAAGTGGTTGAACATCATCCAAAAAGACGTAATTTTTTAGCAGCACATCCAATAGCAGGTACAGAAAACTCTGGGCCATCAGCAGCCATTTCTGGCTTATATAAAGGGAAAACGAACATTATTTGCGAAGTAGAAAAAACAACTTTTAAACTTCAAGAAAAAGCTTTAGACCTTTTTAGAGCCATTGGAATGCGTATTAGATATATGGACCCTGTTTCGCATGACAAGCATATTGCGTATGTTTCGCACTTATCTCACATCAGTGCATTTATGTTAGGTAAAACAGTTATTAATAAAGAAAAAAACGAACGCGATATTTTTGATATGGCAGGTTCAGGATTTAGATCTACAGTACGTTTGGCAAAAAGTTCGCCAGCAATGTGGACCCCAATTTTTGAACAAAACAAAGAAAACGTAATAGAAACATTAGAAGAGTACATCAATAATTTACAAAATTTTAAAGAGTTGATGCAGCAAGATAATTTCTCCGAAATTTTTAACGAAATGGAGAACACCAATTATATTAAACAAATCTTAAACGGCATAAAATAAAACGCCAAAATCGTTGTTATTTCGATAAAAATTGAGAAATCTCAACACAAATTAATTATTAAAATGAAGAATACAAAAGAATTAAGAACATGGTTGGATGATATGAAATTAGATCATCCACTAGTAATAGCAGGGCCTTGTAGTGCAGAAACCGAAGAACAGGTTTTAAAAATTGCACACGAATTAAAAGATTCTGATGTAAATTATTATAGAGCAGGTATTTGGAAACCAAGAACAAGACCAGGGAATTTTGAAGGTGTTGGTGCTTTAGGTTTAGGCTGGTTAAAGAAAGTAAAAGAAGAAACAGGTATGAAAACCTGTACAGAAGTTGCAAATGCAGCACACTGTAAATTAGCAATCGAGAACGATGTAGATTTACTTTGGATTGGTGCTCGTTCTACAGTATCTCCATTTATCATGCAAGAAATTGCAGACGCTTTACAGGGTACAGACAAAATTGTATTAGTTAAAAACCCAGTAAACCCAGATTTAGCTTTATGGTTAGGTGGTATTGAAAGATTATATACTGCAGGAATCAAAAATTTAGGAGCAATTCACAGAGGGTTTTCAACTTACGATAAGTCTAAATACAGAAACAATCCAAACTGGCAATTAGCTATCGAATTCCAAAATAAATTTCCAGATTTACCATTAATTTGCGATCCATCACATATTACAGGTAACAGAGAAATGATTCAAGATGTATCTCAAGTAGCTTTAGATTTAAACTTCGATGGCTTAATGATCGAAACACACTGGGATCCAGAAAATGCTTGGTCTGATGCAGCACAACAAGTAACTCCAACAAAATTGAAATCAATTATGGAAGAGTTAAAAATCAAGAAAACAACTGAAACTGCAACAAGTTACAGAGAACCTTTAGAAAGTTTAAGAGCTCAAATTAATGTGGTAGACGATCAATTAATTGAGTTATTAGGTAAAAGAATGGATGTTGCAGATCAAATAGGTGCTTTAAAGAAAGACCAAAATGTAGCTGTTTTACAATCAAGACGTTGGAACGAAATTCTTGGAAACATGGTTTTAGAAGGTACAAGCAAAGGTTTAAGCGAAGAGTTTGTTTTAAAAATGTTTAAAGCAATTCACCAAGAATCTATCAATCATCAAGAAAAAATAATTAACGGATAATTATCTGATAAAATTATTAAACTGAAAATATTTCAGTTCTAGAATAAAGTACCTGCAAGGATATAGAATCTTTGTAGGTATTTTTTTGAGCGTTACCCAAGGGTCAGGCTTTCGTTACTCGCTTTTTTGTAAAAAACAAAAAGAGCTCAAACAGGCCACTCAATCCTTAACGCAAAGAGCTAACTACAAGAGGAAGTTCTTGAAAACTAATATTTCAATAAATTCTATGTAATCTATGTTGCTATGTGGTCAAATAAATTAGTGAATTCGTGGTAAGTATTTTCAATTTTAGAAGTAAAAATTTCCAATTACATTATAATTTACGTTACTATATAGTTTTAATTAATTCGAGAATTCTCGTCAAATATTTAAAAATCAATAATAATTCTGCATCTTTGTATTAATGACAGGAATTGTATACAAATCTACAGGAAGTTGGTACCAAATAAAATCTGAAGAAGGAACTTTTTATCAATGTAGGATAAAAGGAAAATTCAGAATAAAAGGTATTAAAAGTACCAATCCTATTGCTGTTGGCGATAAAGTAGTTTTCGATTTAGAAAAAAAAGGAGATGAAGAAACAGGGGTCATCAAAAAAATCTTAGATAGAGAAAACTTTATAGTACGTAAATCTGTTAACCTGTCTAAGCAAACACATATTATCGCAGCAAATTTAGATTTGGTTTTTTTAATGATTACCATTAATAATCCACCAACATTTACAGCATTTGTAGATCGATTTTTAGTAACCACAAGAGCATATAGAATAGATACTGTTTTAATTTTTAATAAAATAGATGCTTATAAAATAGAAGAAAGAGCAGAAATTTTATATTTAAAAGATATTTACGAAGCTATTGGTTATACTTGTTTAGAAGTTTCAGCAACACAAAACAAAAACGTAGATAAGGTTAAAGAATTAATGACTGGTAAAACTTCTATGTTTGTTGGTCATTCAGGAGTAGGTAAAACAACATTAGTAAATGCTATTGAGCCAAATTTAAATCTAAAGACCCAAGAAATCTCGAATCAGCATCAACAAGGGCAACACACCACAACCTTTGCAGAAATGTTTGATTTAAGTTTCGATGCCAGAATTATAGACACTCCAGGTATTAAAGGCTTTGGAGTTGTAGATATGGATAAATATGAATTGGGCGATTATTTTCCTGAGTTTTTCGAGCTAAAACAATATTGTAAATTCAACGATTGTTTGCATTTAAAAGAACCACAATGTGCAGTAAAAGCAGCCTTAGAAGACGAAGAAATTTCTTGGTCTAGATACAGAAGTTACCTGCAAATTTTAGAAGGCGAAGAAGAAACAGAGCACTACAGAACAGATATTTGGAACGAGGAAGAAGATTAAAAACGTCAATAGTTCTTTTAATTTTACAAATCAAATTACGGCAATTACACAAAATACAGTTTTTAAATTGCGATAATTATTACATAATTCTAAAAGTAAAAAGTCCCCATTTGGGGATTTAGGGGCATATGAAAGTAGTTTTACAAAGAGTATCTAAAGCGAGTGTAACAATCAATCAAAAAAAAGTAGCTGATATAAAACAAGGTATATTGGTACTTTTAGGAATTGTAAATGAAGATACTCAAGAAGATATCAATTGGTTAATCAGAAAAATTATCAACTTACGCATTTTTAATGATGAAAAAGGAGTAATGAACTTATCGTTAAAAGACATTAATGGAGAAATAATTGTAGTAAGTCAATTTACCTTACAAGCATCAACCAAAAAAGGAAACAGACCAAGTTATATAAAAGCAGCAAAACCAGATGTTGCAATTCCTTTATATGAAAATTTTGTAACATCACTTCAAAAAGAAATAATAACAAAAGTACAAACAGGAGAGTTTGGTGCAGATATGAAAGTTGAATTATTAAACGATGGTCCTGTTACTATAATCATAGATTCTAAAAATAAAGACTAACTTTACCTTTGTTAATTTTGTATTAAAAACAGCAAAAATATTTTCCAAGGAAAATAAATTACATATATTTGCCATGGAAAATAAATAACCAACCATTAAATTTAATAAAAAATGAAAAAAATAGTTTTATCATTAGTAGTTGTAGCATCAGTTTTAACTGCATGTAAAAGCGAGAAAAAAGAAAAAGTAGCTACAGAAGAAGCAAAAGAAGTTGTAGTAAATGTTTCTGAATTAAATAATGTAGATACTGAAGCATCTGTATTAACTTGGAAAGGAACAAAACCAGGTGGAGCTCATGATGGAACTGTAGCTTTAAAAAGCGGAGGTTTATTATTAGAAGATGGAGCTTTAAAAGGAGGTGAATTTGTAGTAGATTTAACTACAATTACAAACTCAGATATGAAAGGTAGCGGAGGTGCTGCAAAGCTAGAAGGACATTTAAAAAATGCAGATTTCTTTGATGTTGAGGTTTACTCAACTTCTACATTTGTAATTACTAACGTAGAACCTAAAGAAGGTAAATTACACGTAACAGGTAACTTACAAATTAAAGATGTAACTAAGAGTATTACAATACCTGCAACTGTTACTACAGAAGGTGGTGTAACCACTTTTAAAAGTGAAACGTTTAATGTTAACAGAGCAGATTTTAATGTAAAATATGGTTCTAAATCTTTCTTCGATAATTTAAAAGACAAATTTATTGATGATATGATGGAGTTATCTTTTGAAGTTAAAACGAAAGCATAAACACTTTTTTTAATACAATATTTTAAACCCAAAACTTTTTAGTTTTGGGTTTTCTTTTTTAAATTGCATTGCTATTAAAAAAAGTCTATGATTAAACATAAATACCCCAATGCATTTTTATGCCTATTATTTTTAGTTACTTTTAATACATTTTCACAGTTTAGCGAGTTTTCGTCTTTAACAATTCCTCCAGAATTAAAAGAAAATGCAAATGCTGTTGTTAGAAACAGTACTACAGAAATTACCATAGAAGAGGTAAATAGAATGGTTGTTTCTAAAAGAGTGGTGGTTACTGTGCTAAATAAACTTGGTAATTCAGATGCTGGAATTTACGAAAGTTATGATGATGATACTAAAATAACAAATCTTTCTGCAATTATTTACGATGCTTTAGGTAGCGAAATTAAGAAATTTAAAGAGAGAGATTTTTTAGATGTTAGTGCTGTTGATGGAGGTACTTTATATTCTGATGCACGAGTAAAATACATAGATTATACACCTATTTCTTATCCATATACTTTGGTTTTTGAAACGGAATATAAAACATCTACTACAGGTTTTATTCCTTGGTGGGTTCCTGTAAATGGTTATTATGTATCCGTAGAAAAAAGTAGTTATGTTTTAAAAAATCCGAATGCAATTCCTTGGCGAATTAAAGAAACTAATTTCAATGATTATAATGTTGAAAAAAACGATTCTGAAACAGAACTTAACTACACTTTGTTAAAACAAACAGCTTTAGAATACGAAAATCAAAGTCCTGCTTATAGAGATATTTTACCAATAGCAAAAGTAGCTTTAGACAAGTTTACTTTAAAAGGAGTTTACGGAGAAGCTACAAATTGGCAAGAATTTGGTAAATGGATGCACGATTCACTTTTAGCTGGTAGAGATATTATAGATGATGCCACAAAAAGTAACCTTTTAGATTTGGTGAAAGATGCAAAAACAGATCTTGAAAAAACAAAAATTGTATATGAATATATGCAAAATAAAACCAGATACATTAGTGTACAAGTTGGTATTGGTGGTTGGGAACCTATTGCAGCAAACCAAGTAGATCAAGTTGGTTATGGAGATTGTAAAGGATTATCTAATTACACAAAAGCTTTGTTAGATGTTGTTGGTGTTACATCTTACTATACTGTTGTTTATGCACAAGAAAGAAGAGATTTAGATAAGGATTTTTCATCCATACAAGGAAATCACGTTATTTTAAATGTACCTAATAATGGTAATGATATTTGGTTAGAATGTACCAGTCAAACTATGCCATTTGGCTTTTTAGGAGATTTTACAGATGATAGAAATGTGTTAGTAATTACTCCAGAAGGTGGTGTTATTAAAAGAACAGCTTCTTATAAAGACGATGTTAATCTGCAAACAATTAAAGGAGAAATAGAATTATCTGAAACAGGAGATGTAAAAGCAAATTTAAAAAGAATATCTAAAGGTATTCAGTATGATGATAAATCTTATTTTGATTCATACACTGATGAAGAGTTGATTAAAAACTACAAATCTGATGTTTGGAGCTATAACAATAATTTAGAAGTAGATTCTTTTAAATTAAATAACGATAAAGAAAATGTTGTTTTTACAGAAGATTTAGGGCTTTCTATAAAAAACTTTGCATCAGTAAACGAAACTGAATATTTGTTTCGTGTAAATATTTTTAACAGAGAAAGTTATATCCCCAAAAGATATAGAAAAAGAAATTTGCCTTTAAAAATTAGTAGAGGTTATAAAGATGTAGATGAATATACAATTAAGATTCCTGCATCCTATAAATTAGAATATATCCCAGAAAATAAAGAATTATCAACCAAGTTTGGTACTTATAAAATAAGCTTTCATAAAATAGATGAATCTACTTTTTCTTACAAAAAAGAAATTTTAATGAAAGAAGGAGTACATCCAAAAGAAGATTATAAAGCTTATAGAAGTTTTAGAAGAAGTATTGCAAAATCAGAAAATTTAAGAATAGCACTTATTAAAAAGTAACAATGAAAAAGAGCATTTTATTAGTATTAGTAGTTTTTTTACAATTATCAACAGTAGCCCAAGATTATAAATTTGGTAAAGTATCTAAGGCAGAATTAGAAGAGGAATTTTACCCTTTAGATTCTACTGCAGATGCAGCGTATTTGTACAGAAATCAATTTACACATTATGAATACGACCCTTCTAACGATAGGTTTAATGTTGTAAAAGAAGTACATAATAGAATAAAAATTTACAGTGAAGAAGGGTTTGAAAAAGCTACAGATATGTTTTATTATTATTCACCTAAAAGCGGAGAGAATGAAAAATTCTCCTATTTAAGAGCTTATACTTTTAACTTAGAGAATGGTAAAGTAACAAAAGATAAATTATCAAAAAAAAGTATTTTTAATGAAAGGAGAAATGAACGTTGGGCAGTTAGAAAAATTACTTTACCTAATATAAAAGTAGGATCTGTTTTAGATATTGAGTATAAAATATCATCACCATATTATGGTAAAATAGACGATTTAGAATTTCAATTTGATATACCAGTAAAAAAACTAGAATACAATATTGAAATACCAGAGTTTTACAAGTTTAATCAATTGGCTAAAGGGTATTTAAGTATTAGGCCTAAAGTTTCTCAAAAAAGTAATTCTTTTAGTTATACCACTAAGTATAGAAATGTTGGAGGTTTGAATACTTCAGCAGGTACAACTTTTGATAATACTAAAATAAATTATTTAAGTAATATTCTAGAATTTTCAGAAACAGATATTCCTGCATTAAAAGATGATGAACCTTATGTTTCTTACATCAATAATTATAGAGGTGGATTGAAATTTGAACTAAAAGAAATAGATTTTTTTAAATTAGGAGGTACCAGTAAATCCTTTTCAACTGATTGGAAAAGTGTAAGTAAGGCTATATTTAAGTCAGAATCTTTTGGAGAAGAGTTAGAGAAAACAAATTATTATAAAAATGATGTACAACAACTTTTAGCAAATACAGCTACAGATTTTGATAAAATTGCTGCTGTTTTTCAATTTGTAAAAACAAAAATTAAATGGAATGGAAGTTATGGTAAATATACCCAAAAAGGTGTAAAAAAGGCATATAAAGAAAATACTGGTAATGTAGCAGAAATTAATTTAATGCTAACTTCTATGTTGCGTTTTGCAGGGTTAGATGCAAACCCTGTTTTAGTTAGCTCTAGAAATAATGGTATTCCACTTTTCCCTACTTTAGATGGTTTTAATTATGTAGTTTCTGCAGTAACTTTTAGCGATGGTAATTATGTGTTGTTAGATGCTACAGAACTTTATAGTTTACCAAATATTTTACCAGTTAGAGCTTTAAATTGGAATGGTAGAATGGTTAGAAATGATGGTAGTTCTTCTTGGGTAAAATTAAGTTCAGGCAAACCAGCATCTAAAGAGAATATTATGATGTTAAAAATAACGGATGATTTAATGGTTGAAGGTATGATTAGAACAAAGTTTGAAAATATAAATGCACTAAATTTTAGGGCTGATTATAACCATATTAAAGAAGAAAGTTTAAGAACTAAATATGAAGAAGAAAATAATATTGAGATAGATGATTTTAATTTAAAGAATAAGCAAGATTTAAATAAACCTGTTTTAAGAACTGTAAAATTTATTAGCGAAGATTTAATTGAAGAAATTGGTAATAAAATCTATATTGAGCCTTCTTTATTTTTAACAACACGTACAAACCCTTTTAAGTTAGAAGAACGTAAATTTCCTGTAGATTTTAACACAGCAAGGAAGGTATTAAATAGAGTCTCTATGGATATTCCTGAAGGATATGTTGTGGAAAAAATACCAGAACCAATGGCAATGGTTTTACCAGATAATTTAGGTACGTTTAAATATAAAGTAACTCAAATAGGAAATAAATTAAAAACATTTTCGGTTTTAGAATTCAAGAAACCTATTATTCCTGCTCAATATTATGTTTCATTAAAAGATTTTTACGGTAAATTAGTGCAAAAGCAAACAGAAAAAATAGTTTTAGTAAAACAGTAGAATTCTATTTTTTATAGATTAATTGAGGTTGTGTTTTTTACTTCTTTAATCGTAAAGGTGCTATGGGTACTTCCAATGTGTTTTATGGCCGTTAATTTAGTAACCATAAAATTTCTGTAAGTATCCATATCTTTTATATATATTTTTAAAATATAATCATAATCTCCACTTACATGAAAACATTCTGAAACCTCTTCTAACTTAGATATTTCACGCTCAAAAGTGGTTACATATGCTCTAGAATGCTGTATTAATTTTACATGGCAAAAAACTAAAAAAGACTTTTCAATCTTATTTTTATTGATGATAGCCACATATTTATCAATTACCTTTTCTTTTTCTAGTTTCTTTACACGCTCATAAACAGCAGTAACAGATAGGTTTAATTGTAAAGAAAGTTGCTTTGTAGTCTGTTTACTATCATTCTGTAATAAATTGATAAGTTTTTTGTCAGTAGAATCCATCATAATAAATTTTCTAAAATGTAGAAATACAATTAGATTTTATAGTTTTTTAAACTAAAAAATAAATCAAATTTAGATAAATAAACTATATTATAAGTAATGTGTTGATAATATTTCTTTTAAGTTGTTTTTTTGATGTAAAATAAAAACGATTAATTATGAAATTCAATCCAGCAGAAAATATTCAAGATTTACAATATTTTGGAGAGTTTGGAGGTGTTAATCCATCAATCTCAGATTCATCAACATATACCTTTTTATCAGCAAAAACAATGTTCGATACTTTTGAGGGCAACGCAGATGGCTGTTATTTATACTCACGTCATTCTACACCATCAAATTTATATTTAGGAGAAGCACTTGCAGCAATGGAAGGTACAGAAACTGCAAATGTTACAGCATCTGGCATGGGTGCAATAACTTCAGTTTTATTGCAACTCTGTAGTTCTGGAGATCATATTGTTTCTAGTAGAACCATTTATGGAGGTACTTATGCATTCTTAAAAAACTTTACACCAAAATTTGGCATCACAACTAGTTTTATAGACATCACTAATTTAGCTATTGTAGAGGCATCAATTACAAACAATACTAAAGTTTTGTATTGCGAATCTGTGAGTAATCCGTTATTAGAAGTAGCAGACATCAAAGGTTTATCAGCTTTAGCTAAAAAATATAATTTAAAATTAGTGGTAGATAATACGTTTTCTCCTTTATCAATATCTCCTGCAAAATTAGGCGCAGATGTAGTTTGCCATAGTTTAACAAAGTTTATAAATGGTTCTTCAGATACTGTAGGTGGTGTAGTTTGTGGTACCAAAGAATTTATAAATGATTTAAGAAATGTAAATGATGGGGCAAGTATGTTGTTAGGTGCAACTATGGATAGTTTAAGAGCAGCTTCAGTTTTAAAAAATATGAGAACTTTACATATTAGAATACAACAGCATAGTAAAAATGCTGCTTTTTTAGCTGATAAATTTGAGGCTGATGGATTAAAAACAGTGTATCCAGGTTTAGAATCTCATTCTTCTAATTCCTTATATAAACAAATGATGAATACAGAATATGGTTTTGGAGGAATGTTAACTGTAGATGTTGGTTCGTTGCAAAAAGCGAACGAATTAATGGAGTTAATGCAACACAGAAACTTAGGATATTTGGCTGTAAGTTTAGGTTTTTATAAAACTTTATTTTCTGCTCCAGGCACTTCTACATCATCAGAAATACCAGAAAAAGAACAAAAAGAAATGGGTTTATCAGATGGTTTAATCCGTTTTTCTATTGGTTTAGATAATAATATTGAACGTACTTATAAAATGATGAAAAAATGTATGGAAGATGTAAATGTCTTGTAAATATGTTAAACTAATATTTTAAGTTTTATTAAACATATAAAACAAGAATTTTTGCAATCTTTGTAATATCATTTATTTGATTAAATTTCTAATCATCAAGATTTTATTACAATATGAAAATACTCGTACAATTAGCAAGAATTATAGTAGGTGTCTTATTTATTTTTTCTGGATTTGTAAAATTGGTAGATCCAATAGGTTCTCAATACAAATTCGAAGAATATTTTTCTGAAGGTGTTTTAAATATGGAATTCCTAATTCCTTTTGCATTAATATTTTCTATCATCTTAATTATTGCAGAAATTGTTTTAGGAGTTGCTTTATTAGTGGGGTGGAAACCCAAATTTACAGTAATTAGTTTAAAAATAATTATTCTAATATTCTTGTTTTTAACTTGGTATTCTGCTTATTATGATAAAGTTACAGATTGTGGTTGTTTTGGTGATGCCATTAAATTAAAGCCTTGGGAAACATTTTATAAAGATGTAGCATTAACTATTTTAATTTTCTTTATTGGTTTTAAAATTAAGTATATAAAACCGATAGCAAAAAGATTTATTCCTTTTCAGATTGTTTTTGTATCGTTAATTATTTCTTCATTTATCACTTATTATGTATTGGCACATTTACCAATTATCGATTTTAGAGCGTATGCAATCGGTAAAAACTTACCAGAAGGAATGGAGTATAAAGACGATGGAGAAATACCTCCTGTTCACGATTTTATGTTAGAAAATGCACAAAATGATTTAGCGCCTCAGATTCTTAAAATGGATAAAGTAATGCTAATTATTATGTCTAGTTTCGAAAAATCTGATAATGATGCTTTTCCAGAAATTAAAAAGATTTCTGAAGAAGCCATACAAAAAGGCTATAAAGTTTACGGTGCTTCTGCTTCTTTTTCTGATATCATTGATTTAACAATTAAGAAATACAATTTACCTTTCGAAGTTTTATTCTGTGATGAAACTACTCTAAAAACAATGATTAGAGCAAATCCTGGAATAATGATTTTGAATAATGGTACAGTTACAGAAAAGAAAAACTGGACAGATATTGATGATATAGAACTATAATGAAAAGTTTATTATTCGTTTTTATTGGTGGAGGTTTTGGTAGTGTATTACGCTTTTTAATTGGTAAATGGCTAAATAACTCAGAAAACGGAATTCCTTATGGCACATTTGCAGCCAATATTTTGGGAAGCCTTTTTATAGGTTTTATTTTAGGTTATGCTGCTAAAACTGATGCGCTTAGTCAAAATCATACATTATTGCTAGCTACTGGTTTCTGTGGTGGTTTTACAACTTTTTCGACTTTTGCTTATGAAAACCATATCTTTCTAAAATCTGGAGATTTTATTTCTTTCGCCTTTTATACAATTGCAAGTTTTGTAGTTGGCTTTTTAGCTGTTTTTGCAGGTATGTACTTGGTGAAATTTATATAGATATAATTTCGAGTGATTTTTCTTTTTTTTTGAAAAATTGTATCAAAAACTAATATTGATTTTAAACTCGTATTCATCCTAAAATTAAATATGAGTTAATATTAAATTTTATAATTAAATAAAAAATATGAACGAATTCGTAACCTATCAACCTAAAGAAAATTACGCAATTATTACCATTAACAACGGAAAAGCAAATGCAATTTCTCACCAAGTAATTGATGGTTTAAATACAAGTTTAGATAAAGCAGAACAAGAAGATAAAATAGTAATTCTTACAGGTCCTCAAAGTATTTTTTCTGGAGGATTTGATTTAAAAGTGATGACAAAATCACCTGAATCTGCTATAGAATTGGTAACAAAAGGTTCTCAATTATCTTTAAGAATGTTGTCTTTTTCGAAACCAATAATTGTTGCTTGTAATGGTCACGCAATTGCAAAAGGTGCTTTTTTATTATTATCAGCAGATTATAGAATTGGTGTAGAAGGCGATTTTAAAATCGGTTTAAACGAAGTTATGATTGGTATGACAATGCACAATGCTGGTATTGCCATTGCAAATTCTCGTTTATCTGAAGTGTATGTAAACAGAGCTGTAAATAATTCTGAGATATTTAATCCAAAGGATGCTGTAAAAGCTGGGTTTTTAGATCTAATTGTTCCTAATGAAGCTTTATTACCAACTGCAATTAAAGTAGCAAATATGTTTTCTAAATTAAACAAAAAAGCACACGCAGCAACAAAATTAAAAGTTAGAAAACCACATTTAGAAACTCTAGCAAAAGCAATTGAGTTAGATGCAAAAGCAAGTATTTCTATAGATTCCTAATCTAATTTATAAAATGATTATTTTCGCAGGCGATTACAAGTTAAAAAATTAAACAAAAAATAAATGAAAGCATATATTTTTCCAGGTCAAGGAGCTCAATTCACAGGAATGGGATTAGATTTATACGAAAAATCACCTTTAGCACAAGAGTATTTCGAAAAAGCAAACGATATTTTAGGCTTTTCTATTACAGATATTATGTTCGAAGGTACAGCTGAACAATTAAAAGAAACTAAAGTTACACAGCCAGCAATATTTTTACATTCTGTAATTTTGGCTAAAGTTTTAGGCGATTCTTTTCAGCCAGAAATGGTTGCTGGTCATTCTTTAGGAGAATTATCAGCTTTAGTTGCAAACGGAGTTTTATCTTTCGAAGACGGATTAAAGTTAGTTTCTAAAAGAGCTTTAGCAATGCAAAAAGCTTGTGAAATTGCACCAAGTACAATGGCAGCAGTTTTAGGTTTAGAAGATAAAGTTGTAGAAGAAACTTGTGCAGAAATTGATGGAGTAGTAGTAGCTGCAAATTACAATTGCCCAGGTCAATTAGTGATTTCTGGAGAAATTGAAGCAGTAGAAAAAGCTTGTGAAGTGTTAACAGAAAAAGGAGCAAGAAGAGCATTGCTATTACCAGTTGGTGGTGCATTTCACTCACCAATGATGGAGCCAGCAAGAGAGGAGTTAGCTGCTGCAATAGAAGCTACAACTTTTAGCGAGCCTACTTGTGCTGTGTATCAAAATGTAGTTGCAAAAGCAGTTACAAATCCAGAGGAAATTAAAGAAAACTTAATTGCTCAATTAACTGCACCTGTAAAATGGACACAGTGTGTACAAGCAATGATAGCAGACGGTGGAACAGAATTTATTGAAGTTGGGCCAGGTAAAGTTTTACAAGGTTTAATGCGTAAAATTGATAGGTCTGTTGCTGCAAGCGGGGCTGCTTTATCAGAGTAAATAGCATTTATACTTTATTATAAAAAAAAACGAGCTTAATAAAAGCTCGTTTTTTTTATAATTTTTGCTAAGAAATGAAACGTTATTATAAATATAATTTTAGTCCTTCGTGAGTTGATTTAAAGCCTAACTCTTCGTAAAATTTAATAGCCCTTGGTCTTTCTTTATTTGAGGTTAGTTGTATAATATGTGCATTTTTTTCTTTTGCTCTTTTAATAGCCCACTCCAACATTTTCTTTCCCATTCCAAGTCCTCTTTGATTGGCTTTGATAAAAACATTCTCTACTTGTGCTCTTATTCCACCAACATAAGAAATGTACTGAATAAATGTTAATTGCATAGTTCCAATTACTTCTAGATTTTCATTTTCTAAAACAATAAGTTCTTGATTTTTATCAATATTTATTTTTTGAAAAGCTTTTACATATTCTATTGGTAATGGAGATTGAAAGTTTTCTCTTTTTTTGCCTAAGACATCGTCAGCCATCATTTTTACAATTTCAGCAAGATCCTTTTCTGTTGCTTTTCTAAAGTTCATTGTTTTTGTTATTTTATAAAGGTAAAAGTCCCAATTTCAAATTTGAAATTGGGACTTTTTTAGTTTAAAATCAAGTTTTTTTTTGTCTTGTTTCTTTTTTTACTTCTTAATCTTCTTTTGTCTTTCATTTAGCAAAACAGGTTCTCCATAACCTAATTCTTTCATTCTGTCTAATTGAGTTTCTGCATCACCAACAACTAGCCAAATCATTTTATTAGGGTTTACATATTTGTTTGCTAAAGTTTTAATTTGTGCTTTGGTCATATTATTAACCGTATTTTCTCTGTCTTTTACATAGTCTGCACTCCAACCATAATCACTAATATTAGACAACATATTTAATTTTGCTCTAGAAGTTTCAAAAGCTCTTGCATTACTTTTAATTAAAAAGCTTTTGGTAGTTTCTAAATCTTTATCAGAAAAAGTAGTTGGGTATTCTTCTAAAATTTTCTTTACCAATTGCGCAGATTCTAATGTTACATTACTTCTTACCCCGCTAGAAATAGTAAAGGCACCTTTTGCTTTTGTACCAGAAAAACGCGAACGAATTCCGTAAGTATACCCTTTACCTTCTCTTAACTCTTGTGTTAATCTAGAGGCAAAACCACCACCACCTAAAATGTAATTCATTACAGAAGCCGCATAAAAATCTTTATCTGTTGCAGCTAAAGCAGGTGCACCAAATTGTAAAACAGATTGTTTTGCATTAGGAATATCATAAAAATAAACAGTTGGTTTTGTTGGTGTATCTGGTGTTTTATATTCAGGAATTATAACTTCTTTAGCTGCCCAATTATTATTTAAAGATGCTAAAGAAGCTGTTACTTTATCTTTAGAAATATCACCCACAACTAACATTTTTGTAACTGAGGGAGAAATATAATTGTTGTAAAATGCTTTTAAATCTTCAATAGTAATTTTTTCTACGGATGCCAAACTACCTAAAATATTCTTAGAACGGATGTTGTCTTTTCCGTAAATCAATTCATTATAAGCATTTCTTGCCACAGAATTAGGGCTGGCTTCTTGCTGACGTAAATTAGAAATGGTAGCTTTCTTTAATAGATCGAATTCCTTTTCATCAAACCTTGGTTCTAATAAAATTTCTTGAGCTAAAGCTAAAGTTTTATCATAGTTTTTTGATAAAGTTGTTCCTGTTAAAGTGATGTTTTCCACATCAGAATATACATAAATAGAAGCACCTAATTCTTGAATGGCTTCTTCTAATTCTTGGACAGTTTTGTTTTTTGTTCCTTTATTTAATAAATCAGCAGTTAAGTTTGCAACGCCTAATTTATCCATAGACTCTAATAGTTGGCCACCATCAATAGTAATATTAAAACGCACTAAAGGCACTTCATCATTTTCTATTCCGTAAATTTTTAAACCATTGTCTAAACTGCTTTCATATACTTCTGGTACAGATAAAGAAGGTGCTTCTCCAAAAGCAGGCTCAATACTTCTATCAAAAGAAGAAGGAGTTTTTGTGTAAGTAGCTGCAATTTTTGGGTCGAATTTTTCTTCTGCTCCAATAACAATTTTTTCTTCAACAACATCAGCTAAAACAGCACCTTGTAAAGCTAAATCAGCACTATTTCTAGGTACAAAACTTGTAGCAACATAGTTTTTGCTTTTAATGTATTTGTTATAAACACGCATTACATCATCTGTGGTTACAGCCAATGTGTTGTTGATATCTTGGGTTACAAAACCAGGATTTCCAGTATAAGTATTATAAGAAGCTAATTTTGTTCCTTTACCTAAAACACTAGATAAACTAGAGTAAAACCTTGTTTCTTGACCCGCTTTTATTCTGTTTAAATCTTTTTCAGAAATCCCTTCTGCTTCAAATTTTGCAAAAGCTTGTTCAATTCCGGTTTTTACAGCATCTAATTTAGTACCATTAAAAGCTCTAATAATTAAGTGTGTTTCTCCTGCAATTTCAGAAGCATAATTATACATAGTTGTATTCGATGTTAGTTTTAAATCATCAACTAAAATCTGATTTAAAGGCGCCGATTTTCCATCAGATAAATATTGAGTTAAAACTTCTAAAGCATAAGAATCTGCATCATATTGTGCCACAGTTGGCCAGGCCATAGTTAATT
The DNA here is from genome assembly GCF_001975665.1 of Polaribacter reichenbachii. Lineage (NCBI taxonomy): Bacteria > Pseudomonadati > Bacteroidota > Flavobacteriia > Flavobacteriales > Flavobacteriaceae > Polaribacter > Polaribacter reichenbachii. The sequence goes on from NZ_CP019419.1 coordinate 2,156,026, forward strand.
GTGGTACTCTTGCAAAATTATCTTCATAATATAAAGACTTAATTTCATCTACTTTACCTGGTTTTTTTTCAATTGCAGGTATTTCTTCTGTTCCTTTAGGTATTTCTTCAAAATATTTATGCACCCATTTTGTAGCTTGTTCAATATCAATATCACCAGATAAAACTAAAGTTGCATTGTTAGGTACATACCATTTTCTAAAAAACGTTTTAACATCCTCTAAAGTTGCGTTTTGTAAATCTTCTAAAGAACCAATAACTTGCCAGTTATAAGGATGATTTTTAGGGTATAAATTTTTACCAATTACATATTGATTATGTCCATAAGGTCTGTTATCTACACTCTGTCTTTTTTCATTTTTTACAACCTGTTTTTCTTTTGCCAAAACAGGATCTGTAACTGTGTTTATAAACCAGCCTAATTTATCTGCTTCTGCCCATATCATTTTTTCTAAACCATCTTTTGGAACAGTTTGTAAGTAATTTGTTCTGTCTCTAGAAGTAGAACCATTTGCGCCAGAACCACCAATTCTTGCACTCATTTTATCTAAACCACCTTTTCCTAAATTTTCAGATTCTAAGAATAATAAGTGTTCAAATAAGTGTGCAAAGCCTGTTCTACCTTCAATTTCTCTAGCAGAACCCACGTGTACCATTAATTCTACAGCAACAACAGGGTCAGATTTATCCACATGAAAAACAACATCTAAGCCATTATCTAACTCAATTTTTTTGTAGTTAATGCTTAGTTCTGGTTTTTTTTCTTCGGATGATTTTTTGCAACTCAATAAACTAGTTGCCACTAAAAATGTTAGTAATATTTTTTTCATTTGATTTGAATTTATGGGTTTAAAAGTAATGAAATAAAAGGTTGAAAGTAGATTCTATTTTGTTAAAATAAAAAAAAATAGAAAATATTTTTACAGATAATTGCCAGTTTTTTAGGTTGTTATGCTTTAGGTGAAATTCTTTAACATTCTATAATTAGAATTGGCATAACAATTGGTTTAAAGATGTAAATTAAAAAATAATAAATTATGATTAAAAAATTATGGGTTGCTTGTATCGCAATAGGTTTTGCTGGTGCATTAAATGCGCAAGATGTTAAGTTAGGTCTTAAATTGGGGATGAATATTGCTTCTGTAAATGGTAGTAATGCAAATAATTTAGATTCTAGAACTGGCTTTGTTATTGGGGCTGTAGTAGAAGTTCCGTTAACAGAAAAGTTTTCTGTACAGCCAGAATTATTATATTCTGCACAGGGTGCGCAACAAAGAAATAGTTTTAAGTACGATTTAAACTATGTTTCGCTTCCTTTAATGGCAAAGTATTATGTTGCCAAAGGTTTTAATGTAGAAGTTGGCCCTCAATTTTCTTTTTTAATAAAAGATCAATTGGTTCCTGTAGATCAGTATAATGGAGCTATAATAGAAAATACAGATGCAGAAAACTTTGATCTTGCTGCAAATTTTGGTTTAGGATATCAGTTTAATAGTGGTGTTTTTTTTCAAACAAGGTATAATTTAGGGCTCATTGCAATTAGTGAGAATCCAGATATTAAAAATGGAGTTTTTCAAATGACTTTAGGTTATCAATTTTAAAAAGCAACAAATTTTATTACAATAATCCTCTTCATAACTCTGAAGAGGATTTTATTTTTTACAATACTTCTTTTTTTATGATTTTAGAATACTTAAGAATATCAATATAAGCAAGTTCTTTTTTACTTTAATCTTCTAAAGAATAAACGTAAATTTGCACCCTTAAAAGTAGAAATAATGCAATATAATCATAAAGAGATCGAAAAGAATTGGCAAAAATTTTGGGCTGATAACCAAACTTTTAAAGCCAGCAATGAAAGTGAAAAACCTAAATATTATGTGTTAGATATGTTTCCTTATCCATCAGGAGCAGGTTTACATGTTGGGCATCCTTTAGGATATATTGCAAGCGATATTTATGCACGTTACAAGCGCCATAAAGGCTTTAATGTATTGCATCCACAAGGTTACGATTCTTTTGGTTTGCCTGCAGAGCAATATGCTATTCAAACTGGGCAACATCCTGCAAAAACAACAGAAGCAAACATTAAAACATATAGAAGACAATTAGATCAAATTGGTTTTTCTTTTGATTGGAGCAGAGAAGTACGTACTTCAAATCCTGAATATTATAAATGGACGCAATGGATTTTTATTCAATTATTTAATTCTTGGTATAATAAAGATACAGATAAGGCAGAAGATATTTCAACTTTAGAAAAAGTATTTAAGAAAGAAGGAAATGCAACTGTAAATGCAGTTTGTGATGAAGATGTTACTATTTTTTCTGCGGATGAATGGAAAGCATTCTCAAAAACAGAACAAGAAGAAATTTTATTACAATATCGTTTAACATTTTTGTCTGATACAGAAGTAAACTGGTGTCCTGCTTTAGGAACAGTTTTAGCCAATGATGAGATTGTAAACGGAGTTTCAGAACGTGGAGGTCATCCTGTAATTCGTAAGAAAATGACACAATGGTCTATGCGAATTTCTGCTTACGCTCAACGTTTATTAGACGGATTAGAAAAAATAGATTGGCCACAACCTTTAAAAGATTCTCAAACGAATTGGATTGGGCGATCGCAAGGAGCAATGGTTACTTTTAAAGTAGAAGCTAAAACAGAAAAATCTAGTTCAGAGGTTAAATTATCTTACAAAGAATTAGAAGATCTAAAAGAGTTAAGACAAAATTTGACTAAAGCAGAAACTACACTTTGGAACGAATTAAAAAATAAAAAAGGAGCATCAAAATTTAGAAAAAAATATACAGTTGGTGCTTTTTTGGTAGATTATGTTTGTATTGCAAAAAACTTAATTGTTGAGTTTTCTGGTAAAGAAGATGAAGCAGCAAGAACAGAATTCTTCCATAAAGAAGGATTTAACGTTATTCGTTTTACTGATGAAGAGGTTTTACAAAATGTTGTAAAAGTAGTTTCTGAAATTAATTTTGCAATTCAATTTCCTAAAGTAATTGATAATGTCGAGAGTAAAAAAGAGGTTACTTCTAATTCTGAAGAAGAATCTTACAAAATAGATGTTTTTACAACGCGTCCAGACACAATTTACGGAGTTTCGTTTATGACGTTGGCTCCAGAACACGAGTTGGTTTCTAAAATTACAACTGATGCTCAAAAAGCAGAAGTTGAAGCATATGTAAAAGCAACTGCAAAACGTTCTGAACGTGATAGAATGGCCGATGTTAAAACCATTTCTGGTGCATTTACAGGAGCGTATGCAATTCACCCTTTTTCTGGAGAAAAAGTACAAATTTGGATTGGAGATTACGTTTTAGCATCTTATGGTACAGGAGCTGTAATGGCTGTTCCTTGTGGAGATCAGCGTGATTATGATTTTGCAAAACATTTTAATATTCCTATTCCTAATATTTTTGAAGGTGTAGATATTTCTGAAGCTGCACATGCAGATAAAGAAGGAACTGTAATTGCAAATTCAGACTTTTTATCAGGATTAAAATATAAGAAAGCCTTAAAATTAGCCATTTACGAAATGGAAAAAAGAGGTTTTGGTTACGGAAAAATAAACTACAGATTGCGTGATGCTGTGTTTAGCAGACAACGTTATTGGGGAGAGCCTTTTCCTGTGTATTACAAAGACGGAATGCCGCAAATGATTGACGAAAAACACTTGCCAATTGTTTTGCCAGAAGTAGAAAAATACTTGCCAACTGAAGATGGAAAACCACCTTTAGGAAACGCAACTGAATGGGCTTGGGATTCTCGTAACAAGAAAGTTGTTTCGAACGAAAAACTAAAAAACAAAACAGTTTATCCGTTAGAATTAAACACAATGCCGGGTTGGGCTGGTTCTTCTTGGTATTTTAATAGATATATGGATGCTAAGAATTCTGATGAGTTTGCTAGTAAAGAAAATTTAGAATATTGGAAAGAAGTAGATTTATATATAGGTGGTTCTGAGCATGCAACAGGTCATTTATTATATGCTCGTTTTTGGCAAAAATTCTTGTTTGATAAAGGAATTGTTCCTGTAGATGAGTTTGCAAAAAAGCTGATAAACCAAGGAATGATTTTAGGTACTTCTGCTTTTGTTTATAAAGCTGATGCATTTGTAAAATCAGGTTGTTCTTTAAGTAGTTCTTTTGATGATATTAAGGCTAAAATTCCTTCAATATTTGTATCTAAAGAATTATTTACAACAGATGATGAATTTGAAAATGTAGTAATAGAATACTTATTAAATCAGAAAATTGTTAATCAACAAGAATCAGAATTATTAACCATTATTAGAAGTAATATACATTCTGATGTTTCATTAGTTAATGCTTCTGATGAATTAGATATTGAAGGGTTTAAAAATCATCCTTTAAATGTTGATTATAAAGATGCTGAATTTATTCTTGAAGATGGAGTTTATAAAGTTGGTAGAGAAGTAGAAAAAATGTCTAAATCAAAATACAATGTTGTAAATCCTGATGATATTGTTGCAGAATATGGTGCAGATGCTTTAAGAATGTTCGAAATGTTTTTAGGGCCACTAGAACAAACCAAACCTTGGAAAACTTCTGGTATTTCTGGAGTTTCATCATTCTTAAAGAAATTATGGAAATTGTATTTTACTGATGATAATTTTGATGTTTCTGAAGAAAATGCAACCAAAGACGAGTTAAAAACTTTACATAAAACCATTAAAAAAGTAGAAGAAGATATAGAGAATTTCTCTTTTAATACGTCTGTATCTACTTTTATGATTGCTGTAAATGAGTTAACAGCTTTAAAATGTAATAAACGAGAAATTTTAGAACCATTGTTGGTTTTATTATCGCCTTATGCACCACACATTACAGAAGAATTGTGGAGTAAACTAGGGCATACAGAAAGTATTTCTACAGTTTCTTTTCCGGTTTTCGAACCAAAACATTTGGTTGAGAGTGCTAAGAATTATCCGATTTCTTTTAATGGTAAAATGCGTTTTACTTTAGAATTACCTTTAGATTTATCTAAAGAAGAAATTGAAAAAACGGTAATGGCTCATGAAAAAACGCAAGCACAATTACAAGGTAGAACTCCTAAAAAAGTAATTATTGTGCCTGGAAAAATAGTAAATATTGTAGGTTAAGCCTATAATTGGTTTTACAAAAGACGATTTAAAAACAGTTTAAATAAAAAAAGTGATAAGTAATTTTGAAATTATAGGTTTAGTTGCTGCAGTTATTACAACTTCGTCTTTTTTGCCTCAAGTTTTTAAAGCATACAAAACCAAAGACACAAAATCGCTGTCTTTAACTATGTATGTAGCACTTTTTATAGGTACTGTAATGTGGATGATTTATGGTATTTATTTAAAAAGTTTGTCTATCATTTTAGCAAATGCTATAACAGCGCTATCAACGCTTTATTTGGTAATTTTAATTTTAAAACACAAGAAATAAAATTTTTAAAAAGTCATTATATATATTTATAATGACTTTTTTTATTTTAAGTATGAAAAGAAGAGTACACAGATTTACAAGAAAAACACATCGTTATTTAGGCTTATTTATTGGCATACAATTTCTTTTTTGGACAATTGGAGGTTTATATTTTAGTTGGAATGATATGGATGATGTTCATGGAGAAACTTTATTAGACAAAACTGAACATACTTTTAGTTTTTCTTATAACGAACCTGTAAGAAAACTTTTGCAGTTTTTAGAAGATACAGAGGCAAAACCGATTAAAAACATAGAAGCCATTGTTGTAAATAAAGATAGTTTATTACGTGTAACAAGAAGTAATGATATTCTGTTTTTAAATTTAAATAAGAACAAATACAGAGTTCGAAAAGCATTAACCAAAGAAGAAAGTATTGCCTTTGTAAAGAGCAGATTGTATAATGCAATGCCAATAAAAAGTACTAAATTCTTAACAGAAAAAGAGATTGCCAATAAACACGAATATAGAGGAAACCCTTTACCAGTATTTGCAATAACCTTAGAACACGAAACCAATACTACAGTTTATGTGCATCCTAATACAGCAAAAATCACCAAAGTTAGAAATGATAATTGGCGTAAATTCGATTTTCTGTGGATGTTACATGTTATGGATTTTGAAACCAGAGATCATATAACGAATTGGGTGTTAAGAGTTTTTTCTGTATTAGGTTTGCTAACTATTTTATCTGGCTTTTATTTGTTTTTTATAAGTTCGCCAACACTTAGAAAATGGAGGGAAAAATTAAAAAGCTAACTTTTATTGTAAAGATTGATTTTTAATTGATAAAAAGCTACATTTGGTAAAACTTAATTAAATTCTATGACTACTTTAAGGCAAAATGGAAGTTTATTTACTAACATTCAAAACAATATTGCTACCATAGAATTTGGTCATCCTGCAAGTAACTCTTTTCCAAGTGAACTGTTAGATAGGTTAACCAAAGAATTCAATAAACTTTCTTTAAATGATGAAATTGTGGTTATCATTCTAAAATCTGAAGGAGAAAAAGCATTTTGTGCAGGTGCTTCTTTTGATGAATTAGTTGCCATTTCTAATCTAGAAGAAGGCGAAAAATTCTTTGCTGGTTTTGCAAATGTTATCAATGCAATGCGAACTTGTAGTAAGTTAATTGTTGGTAGAGTGCAAGGTAAAATTGTTGGTGGTGGAGTAGGTTTAGCATCTGCTTGCGATTATGTTTTGGCAACAGAAGCAGCATCTATAAAATTATCAGAATTAACCATTGGTATTGGGCCTTTTGTAATAGAACCTGCTGTAAAACGTAAAATAGGTTTAGCAGCGTTGTCAGAATTAACTTTAGATGCTACTTCTTGGAAAAATGCATATTGGGCAAAAGAAAAAGGTTTGTATGCAAAGGTTTTTGAAAGTATTAAAGAATTAGATGATGAGGTTGATGTGTTTGCCCAAAAATTAGCTAGTTATAATCCATCTGCTTTAGCTAAAATGAAAAAAGTATTGTGGCAAAACACCAATAATTGGGATGCTCTCTTATTAGAAAGAGCAAAAATTTCAGGAGAATTAGTATTATCAGAATTTACAAAAACAGCATTAGCTAAATTTTCAAAAAAGTAAGTGATGAAAATTGTATCAACAAATATTGGAGAACGAAAAGAAATCACTTACAAAAATAAAAAAGTGGTTACAGGTATTTTTAAGTTCCCTGTTGATGAACCTATTTTTTTAGATATAGAAGAAGTTAAGGGTGATGAAATTTCTGATAGAGAACATCATGGAGGTGTAAAACAAGCAGTTTACGGTTATTCTTTAAAACATTATGATTTTTGGAGACCTAAATATCCAGAACTAGATTGGAGTTTGGGTATGTTTGGCGAAAACTTAACGGTTGATGATCTTGATGAAACAAAAATTAAAACTGGCGATATTTTTAAGGTTGGTGATGCAATTCTAGAAGCTACAGTGCAAAGAAGTCCTTGTTATAAATTAGGTATTCGTTTTAATAACATGAAAATCATAAAACAATTTTGGAATACAACTTTTTGTGGTGTATATTTCAAAGTGTTACAAATAGGGTTTGTTAAAACTGGAGACGAGTTTGTAAAGATTAAAAGTAGCCCAGAAAACCCTGCTATTGCAGATTTATTAATCAAAAAGAAAAAAGAAAAAGGGATTTAATGAAACTAAGAAAAAGATATATTTTACTTATTTTACTAGCTTTATTACCTTTTTATAAATTAATACATCCAGATGATTATTGTTTTGGAGATGTAGATTTGGTAATTATTGGTGGTCTTACAATTATTTTTATCATTACTTTTTTAGCGATTTTTTTTTATAACCTATACAAAATAACAATAAAGAAAGAGTTATTTAATTTTAGACCTTTAATAATTACAGCTGTTTTTGCAGTGGTTTTTAACAGAGCTTTAGAGTATCATGATAAAGCTATTTTTAAAGATAAATTTCAGGTTTTTAATAGCTTTTCTAAAGAAAAAGCATTGTTAGAAATCATTTTGTATGATGATGCTACTTTTGAGTTTAAAACAATCTACGATAATTCTTATTGTGTAGAAAAAGGTACTTATGAGTATAAAAAAGACTCACTTTTTCTAAATAAGATAAATAAAATAGATGGTAACATTGTGTTTGGCGATGTTTATGTTTATGATACTATGTACAAAAGATTAAATCCTATTTATACAGGTTTACCAAATTTTACTTTAAAAAAATAATTTCAGTTCAACCATATTATTTTTAAGTATAAAAAAAGTTAAAGTTTTATATTTTTTTAAAAAAAATATAAAAATTAATTTCTATATTTGCTCGTGGTTTTTAATTAAATCACACTTTTTCTTTTTCATAGCAATTTTCCCACTCAATTTTGAGTGGGTTTTTTTATATGTTTAATTCAGAAAAGCTTTTAAAAAATCATTGTAAATCCATAATTATCAAATATCTTTGCAAGCGATTATTGGTAATATGAATTCAACAGCAATTACAGAGACAAGAACTTCAATGCATACACTTTTATCCGATTTAAAACAGCTTACTAAGGTTGGTCTGTCTTTTAGTGTGGTTTTTTCTTCTGTTGCAGGTTATTTATTGGCTGTAGATATTATTAATTATACTACACTCTTTTTGTTAGCAGTAGGTGGTTTTTTTATGGTTGGTGCATCAAATACATTCAATCAAATTATAGAAAAAGACACCGATGCAATTATGCAACGTACAAAAAACAGACCATTGCCAACTGGCAGAATGTCTGTAAATTTTGCTTTAACCATTGCGATATTACTTACAGTTTTAGGGCTTTCAATTTTATATAGTATCAATCCTAAAACAGCTTTGTTTGGTGCAATTTCTATATTTATATATACGTCTGTTTATACACCTTTAAAATCGGTAACACCATTAACTGTTTTTGTAGGAGCAATTCCAGGAGCAATACCTTTTATGTTAGGTTGGGTTGCTGCAACTAATGAGTTTGGTATAGAAGCAGGTTTTTTATTTATGATTCAGTTTTTCTGGCAATTTCCACACTTTTGGTCTATTGGTTGGTTACAATTCGAAGAATATAAAAAAGCAGGTTTTAATATGTTGCCAATGAATACTAAAGACAAAGGCGCTGTAAAACAAATTATTTTTTATACGGCAATAATGATTTTAGTATCAATATCGCCAGTTTTAAAAGTATCTGGGCGTTTTTATATTTACCCAATATCTGCAGTAATCGTTGCAATATTTGGTTTTATAATGTTATATTATGGTATAAAGTTGCATAAATCTGAAGACAATACAGATGCTAGAAAATTAATGCTTGCCAGTGTTTTATATATTACAATGGTACAAGTTGTTTATGTAGTTGATAAATTTTTACATTAAGAATGATAGAAGAACAAGCTTTAGAGCAAGAATATGTAGCAGCTAAAAAGAAATCAGCAAAACCAATGTTGTGGGTTTCAATGATTAGTATGGTAATGTTTTTTGCAGGATTAACAAGTGCTTATGTTATAAGTATGAAACGTGATGACTGGGTTTCTTTTGATTTACCTCAGGCATTTTATATTAGTACGTTTTTAATTGTAGCAAGTAGCGTAACTTTATTTTTTTCGCAAAGATTTTTAAAACAAGATAAAAGACAACTATCTTTAATAATGGTAGTTTTAACCCTGTTTTTAGGACTTGGTTTTATTTGGCAACAATATATAGGCTTTAATCAATTAAAAAGTATTGGATTGTTTTTTACTGGACCAGAAAGTACAGTATCTACATCTTTTATAATTGGTATAACATTTATGCACGTTTTACACCTTATTGCAGGGGTAATTGTGCTTTTTGTTGTTATTTATAATCATTTTAAATACAAATACAAATCGGATGATATGCTTGGTTTTGAACTAGGTGCAATTTTCTGGCATTTTGTAGATATACTATGGATTTATCTATTTTTCTTTTTCTCTTTTATTAAGTGATGAAAAATAGCTATTTTTGGCAAAACGTTTAAGATTTTAATTTAATATTATTTATGGAAGCAAATATTGCTATACCTTCAGACGGAAAAAATACTTGGAGTGGTGGTTCAGTAAGACCATTTGGTGCAAGTTATGGTAAAATGATGATGTGGTTTTTTATCGTTTCTGATGCATTAACCTTTTCAGGATTTTTAGCGGCTTATGGTTTAACTCGTTTTAAATTTATTGACTCATGGCCAATTGCGGATGAAGTTTTTACACACATCCCGTTTATTCATGGAGAATTCCCAATGTATTATGTCGCTTTTATGACATTTGTACTTATTTTCTCTTCAGTTACTATGGTTTTAGCAGTAGATGCTGGGCATAAAATGCAAAAAAATAAAGTAGCTTGGTATATGTTTGCTACTATTATTGGAGGTTTAATATTTGTTGGCTCTCAAGCTTGGGAGTGGAATACCTTTATAAAAGGTTCTTATGGAGCTGTTAAAACTACAGATGGTAAAGTTTTACAATTTGTAAAAGATGGGCACCAAATAGCATTATCAGATTTTGTGGTTGGTGATAGAATGGATCATAGAGAATCTAACACTAAAAAGAATGGTTTGTGGTTCGAAAGTGGCGAAGATGTTGCACAGTATTCTGTAGCACAAATTTTAGCTTCTTATAAAGCAGATCCATCAGTACAAATTAGAAGCGAGCAAATAGATTTAGATAAAAAACAGAAAATTGTTTTATCTAGAGAAAAAGGGCTTTCAGAATTGTCTAAAGGTAAAATGGTACTAGAAGGTGCAAACCTTAAAGCGAATGAATATGGAAATACAATCTTTGCAGATTTCTTTTTCTTTATTACAGGTTTTCACGGTTTTCACGTATTGTCTGGTATTATAATTAACATAATCATTTTCTTTAATGTTATTCTTGGGACTTACGAGAAAAGAGGACATTATGAAATGGTAGAAAAAGTAGGTTTATATTGGCACTTTGTAGATTTAGTTTGGGTATTTGTATTCACATTCTTCTATTTAGTTTAATAAAAAAATAGCATTAAAAATGGCACACGCACACGCACACGAATCTAATGTAAAAAGAATATGGATGGTATTTGGTTTACTATCTGTAGTTACTATTGTAGAAGTAGGTTTAGGTATTGTAAAACCAGGTTTTTTACACTTAACTAGTTTTTTAGGTACAAGTCCTTTAAACTGGATATTTATCATACTAACTTTGTTTAAAGCATATTATATTACTTGGACTTTCATGCACATGGAAGGAGAGAAAAAATGGTTTAGACGTTCTGTAGTTTGGACCGCAGTTTTCTTAATCTGTTACTTAGTAACATTACTCTTAATAGAAGGAGACTATTTATACGAAACATTAGGGCCACTTGTAAAATGGTAATTAAAATATAAAGGTGGTTTTAACCACCTTTTTTTATGCTTACAAAAGTTAATTCCGTTTTATAATAATTTCTGATATATGAAGTTTTTTACAAAAAAAAGAGTCGTTTTATTTTTACTATTTATTTTTCCTTTGATTTGTTTTTTGATATTATCTACAGGAGAAAATAATTTTAAAAAATTACCTGTACTTACAGAAAATATAATAGACGTTTCTGAAATAGATGCTTCAAAATCAGTACAGTTTAAAGGTAATGTTACTATTGTTTGTTTTTTAGGGAATGACATTAATTCTATTAAATCAGGTCTTTTTAATTTAAATGAAAAGATTTACAAAAAGTTTACGGATTATAAACAATTTCAAATTATAGGTGTTTATCCTAAAGGAAAAGAGGAAGAAGTACAAAAATTAAAAAAGGATATTGGCGCTTTTACTGATATGCAAAAATGGAGATTCATTTCAAGTTCTAAAGCAGAAATAGAAGTGTTTTATTCAAGTTTTGAATTTAATGAGCCATTGATAAACCTTTCAACTACTAAAGCGTTTTTAATAGATAAAGATGTTAATTTAAGAGGTAGATTAAATGATGAAGGCACAGGTAATAAATTATATGGTTATAATATGAATTCTGTATCTGTATTAAATGGTAAATTAAAAGATGATGTAAAAGTTTTGTATTATGAATATTATGCAGCTTTTAAAGAAAGAAATAAGAATAAAGCAGATAGAAAAGAAGTAGGGTTATGAGAAAAAAGTATTCTTACGTAGGTATTGCATTTATAATATTATTGTTTGGTATTTATACCGTGCCAAAGGTGGTAAATCGTTTTCAAGATTCTGGTTTGGTAAAGTTTGATAAAGTGCCGAATTTTGAATTCATAAACCAAGAAGGGCAAACAATTACCAATAAATCTTACGAAGGCAAAGTATATGTGGTAGAATTTTTCTTTTCTACTTGTCCTACTATTTGCCCTTTAATGAATAAAAAAATGCTAACCTTACAAGATGCATTTTTTGGTAATCCAGAATTCGGAATCGCATCAATTTCAATAACTCCAGAAATTGATTCTCCCAAAATTCTAAAAGATTATGCACAAGACAATGGAATTAACCATAAAAATTGGCATTTGCTAACAGGTAAATCAGAAGATGTTGTATATGCATTATCTAACAAAGGTTTTAAACTTTATGCAGGTAAAGGAGATGAATCTCATGCAGGTTTTGAGCACTCTGGTTTATTTGCTTTGGTTGATAAGGATGGTTATATAAGATCTAGAAAAGATGAATTTGGAAACCCGATAATGTATTATAGAGCTTTACAAGAGCAAACTTTTCCAGATCAAATTAAAGAATTAAAAGAAGATATTAAATTATTATTGAATGAGTAATACTGAAATGAATTCAGCAGAAAGTCTTGCAGAAGAAAAAAAATATAAAAAGATCATAACAGTTTTATCTATAATTATTCCTTTAGCTGTTGCTGCCTTATTTGGCGTTAATTTAAGACAATTAGGTTTCGATGTAGAGCCTTTAACTTTTCTACCACCTATTTATGCTACTATCAATGGTGTAACAGCAGTACTTTTGGTAGCTGCAGTAGTTGCTATTAAAAAAGGTAACAGAAAATTACATGAACAATTAAATTCATTTGCAATTGCGTGTTCTTTAGCTTTTTTATTGATGTATATCGCTTATCATATGACATCAGATTCAACATCTTTTGGTGGAGAAGGTGTAGTTAAATATGTGTATTATTTTATTTTAGTAACGCATATTGTTTTATCAGTAATTGTAATTCCGTTTGTTTTAATTACTTATATGAAAGCAAAATTGGGTAAATTTGTAGACCATAAGAAAATTGCCAAAAAAACTTTTCCTTTATGGTTGTATGTAGCTGTTACTGGTGTAATAGTTTATCTAATGATTTCTCCTTACTATGTTTCATAAAAAAGTATCTCTTTTTTTATTTTTGATGGTTTTCACAGTAAAATCTTCATATTCTCAATGTGCTATGTGTAAGGCAGTTGTAGAGAATGGAGATGTTTCTATGGCAGAAGGTGTTAATAACGGAATCTCTTATTTAATGGTTTTTCCTTATTTGTTAATTGCAGCTTTATTTTATACTTTGTATCGATATAGAAAGCAAACAAAAAATTAACATTTCAATAAGAGTAAAATGATGTAACATATTTTACTTTTAGTCGTCTTATAAGCATTAACAAAAGAAAAAGTTCTTCTTTTGTAGGTAATAACACAAATAAACCAACCAAAAACAAACGCGTTTTGAAAACTAAATTTATCTTATTTGTAGCTTTTTTAACTTCTATTGCTACTTTTTCTCAAAAAAAATGGACTCTTAAAGAATGTGTAGATCAAGCATTAGAAAAGAATATATCTATACAGCAAAATAAACTAAGTTTAGAACTTGCTAAAAAGGATGTAGAAATTGCTAAAGGTAATTTTTTGCCAAATTTAAATGGTAGTTCTTCTGGTAGATTTGGTTTTGGATCTCTTATCGATAATATTAGTAATTCAAGAATATCTACAGATAACTTTAATGCTTCTTTTGATTTAAGTTCTAACGTAACTGTTTTTAATGGTTTCAGAAATACAAATACATACAAACAAGCACAATTAGGAGTAGAAAGTAGTGTATTAGATTTAAAGAAAATAGAAAATGATATTTCTTTATTTGTAGTAAATGGTTATTTAAATATCTTATTTGCAAAAGAAAACTTAGCAGCAGCAAAAGTACAATACGAAATTAGTAAAACTCAAATAGAAGCAGCAGAAGCTCGTTTTAAATCTGGTGTTATACCCAAAGGAGATTTATTAAACACGCAATCTACAGCAGCAACTAATTTACAAGCAGTTATTAGTCAAGAAAACGCTTTAGATTTAGCATTACTTAATTTAGCACAATTATTACAAGAACCTACAGAAGGCTTTGATGTTATGCCTGTAGATGTTGGTACACCTTCTGCAAATTTATTCTATAAAAATTCTAATGTAATTTATTCTAAATCTTTAGATAGAATGCCAGAAATTGAAAGAGCGAAATTGGCTATAGATAATGCAGATTTGAATATAGAAATAGCTAAAGGAGCTTTTTTACCATCAGCATCTTTATTTGGAGGTATGGGAACAGGTTATAGTCATAGATTTAATGAAATTTTTACGAATGATTATTTCTTTAAACAATTGAATGATAATTTAGGTTACAATATTGGGGTCTCAGTAAGTGTACCTATTTTTAATCGTTTTCAAACAAAAAATAATGTTGCTAAAACTGTTATAAATAAACAACTTTCAGAAACACAATTAGAAAGTGAAAAATTAAGCTTAAAACAAACTATAGAGCAATCTTTTTTAGATGTAAAAACGGCTTTAAAAAGTTATGAAGCAGCTAAAATTTCTTTAGAAGCACAAGAAGAAGCTTTTAAAAATGCACAAGAGCGTTATAATTTTGGTGCCATGACCCAATTCGATTTCGATCAGGTAAGAACTCGTTTGGTAAATGCACAAGCTACTTTAATTCGTTCTAAATACGATTATGTTTTTAAAACAAAAGTTTTACAGTTTTATGCTGGCGATTTAGTTTTAGAATAATAACAAAATAAATACAATTAGAAACCTCACTATTTTTAGTGAGGTTTTCTTTTTGAAGTATATTTGCAATAAAAATAGATTTTGAGTATTATCCTTAACATAGAAACAGCTACAAAAAACTGTTCAGTAAGCATTGCTAATAAAGGTGAAATTTTAGCCTTAAGAGAATTGAATAATGGTAATTATTCTCACGCAGAAGTGTTACATCCTTTTATAGTTGATATTTTAAAAGAAGCTAATTTATCAAACAAAGAAATAGATGCAGTTGCTGTAAGTAAAGGTCCAGGTTCTTATACAGGTTTAAGAATTGGTGTTTCTGCAGCAAAAGGATTATGTTTTGCTTTCGATAAACCCTTAATTTCTATTGACACTCTAACGTCTTTATCGCACGCAATTTCTATTGATAATGGTATTATTATACCAATGATAGATGCAAGAAGAATGGAAGTTTACGCCGCTGTTTACAACCAAGATCATCAGCAAATAAGAGAAATTAAAGCAGAAATTATAGATAAAAACTCTTTTTCTGATTATTTAGAAGAACATAAAGTTTATTTTTTAGGTGATGGAGCCCAGAAATGTAAAACAATAATTAATCATAAAAATGCTGTTTTTGTAGATGATAAATTTCCATCAGCAAAAGAAATGGCAATTTTGTCTTTTAATAAATACAGAAAAAGCGACATTGAAAATGTCGCTTATTTTGAGCCTTTTTATTTAAAAGATTTTGTTGTAATTCCAGAAAAGAAAAAGAAACCTACTTTTTAGTTTTATTCTTCTGATTTGTTAATGTTAACTCTATGTGGATAAGGAATTTCTATTCCAGCTTTGTCTAAAGCTATTTTTACACTCTCAGTAACATCAAAATAAACATCCCAATAATCGTCTGATGTAGACCAAGGTCTAACGGCAAAGTTTACAGAACTGTCTGCCAATTCAGACACATTTACTGTAGGTGCTGGTTCTTTTAATACTTTAGGATGAGATGTTAATACATTCATTAAAACCTCTTTGGTTTTTTTAATATCAGCATCATAAGAAACACCAATAACTAAATCTACACGTCTTGTACCTTCTGTTGTATAATTAACTATGTTACCATTAGACAAGGCACCATTAGGTATAATAATTTCTTTATTAGAAAGACCTTTTAACTTGGTTGTAAAAATTTCGATTTCTTTAACTACACCAATTTCTCCTTGAGTTTCTACTAAGTCTCCGATTTTAAAAGGTTTA
This sequence comes from Polaribacter reichenbachii, assembly GCF_001975665.1. Lineage (NCBI taxonomy): Bacteria > Pseudomonadati > Bacteroidota > Flavobacteriia > Flavobacteriales > Flavobacteriaceae > Polaribacter > Polaribacter reichenbachii. Next base: position 2,172,216 of record NZ_CP019419.1, read on the forward strand.
AAAATCATAATTAAAACTCCACCAGCAAAATTAGCTAAAGAACCTTGTAAGGCTAAACCTACAGCTAAACCAGCCGCTGCAATTATAGCTGCAAACGAAGTTGTTTCTACACCCAATTTAGAGATTACAACAATAAAAAGTAAAATTTTTAAAGCCCAACCTGCTAAATTTCCTAAAAATTTTTGAAGCGTTACATCTACACCTCCTTTACCCATTAATTTTCTTGCAGAACTAACAACAATCTTAATAGCAAATAAACCAACTATTAATATTACTAAAGCTGTAAGTACTTTTGGTGCATATTCAACGAATATGTCTTGAAACTTTTCAATGTATTCTTCCATTTTTTTGTTTTTATATAGTTTTTGAATGGCTAAAATAAAGGTATTCTAGTAAATGTGCATAGTAAATTAAGACGATAGTAAAGATATAATCGTTGAAATAGCAGGTATAGACTGTATATACAAAATTCGAATTTTCTTAGTCGAATAAGCACCATAAATACCTGCAATAAAAATACAGCAACAAAAGAACATTGCAACATCAATTTTCACTGCAATTACAGACCAAATTAAACCTGCTGCTAAAAAACCGTTATATAAACCTTGGTTGGCAGCCATAACTTTTGTGTCTTCTGCAAATTGTTTGGTTTTAAGTCCAAATGTTCTTATTCCCTTTTTGGTTGTCCATAATGCCATTTCTAAGTATACAATATAACAATGTATTAAGGCAACAAGCAATATTAAAAATATTTGTAGATAATTCATTTTTTAATTGTTTATAAAAGTTACTCAATATACTACTAATTATTTTTACTATTTTTTATTTAGATAAAATACCCTGATTATCTTTTGAATTTTAAATACTTACTATTCTTTAAGGAAACGATATCTTTTTTCAAAATTTAATAGCGTTTACTACTTTTTGTCTATAGAATTGTGTTTTTGAACGTTTCTAATGTTAAATTAATGTTACCAAAAAGTGTTTATAATGTAAAAATTACGTATATTTGTAAAGTTAATGTTAATTAAAACTATATATATCATGAAAAAAATAATAACAATCTGTTTGCTTTGTATGGCAACAATCGGATTTTCCCAAAAAATAAAGCCAACTTATAAAGTTGAAGGTGATTTAGTAAAAGCTACTTATTATTACGATAATGGAGACATCAAGACTCAAGGTTTTTTTAAAGACAGTAAATTATCTGGCGAGTGGACAAAGTATAATAAAGAAGGTGTTAAAGTAGGGTTAGCTTACTATAAAGAAGGCAAAAAGGTAGGGAAGTGGTTTATCTGGTCTAAAGACTATTTAAAAGAAATTAACTATGTTGATAATTCAATAGCTTCAGTTAATACTTGGAAAACGGATTCAAAAATGGCTCTTAACAATTAAATACTTTACTTATGTTTAGTTACTAATAACTCATTAGAAGAAAGATTCTAATGGGTTTTTTTATGGATTATAATTAATTTCTCTTAAAGTTTTTGATACGTTTATAATTTTATTTAGTTTTCTCTTAATTCTCTTAATTCTCTTAATTCTCTTAATTCTCTTAATTCTCTTAATTCTCTTAATTCTCTTAATTCTCTTAATTCTCTTAATTCTCTTAATTCTCTTAATTCTCTTAATTCTCTTAATTCTCTTAATTCTCTTAATTCTCTTAATTCTCTTAATTCTCTTAATTCTCTTAATTCTCTTAATTCTTTTTGGTTAACATTAGTAATAAGATAACAGTTCGTTTTTCTTTTTTTATAGCTAATACAATACCTTTAGTTTGTCTATTTGTGGTAAGTAAACCTCTTAATTACTAAAATAGACTTGGTTTTTGAAAGGTTTTAGAATTTATTATAATACTTAACATATAAGGAATCTTTCTTGGTTTAGTAAGAATAGGACACAAAAAAACGTCTAGAAAATTCTAGACGTTTTTATATATTTTAAAAAAGCTTACTATTATTACTCTACAATTAAAGTAAAAGGAATACTATATTTTACACCTACTGGCTTACCTCTTTGTCTTCCTGGTGTCATTTTAGGTAATTGATTCATTACACTAACAACTTCGCTTTTAATTTTTGGGTGTGGTGCTCTTGCTTGAATGTTAACAATGTTACCACTTTTATCAATTTTAAATGCAATAAATACTCTTTTTCTACCTGGAGAAAGCCCTAATTCATTAGGTAAATCTGCATCAAATTTTCTAGAGAAGTGTTTTTGTACTTTTTGACTGAAACATTTTTTTAATTCATCTTTACTTCCTTTACAACCAGGAAATACAGGTACATCTTCGATAATCATAAAACTAACGTCTTCAATTACTTCTTCTACCTCTTCTACTTCTTCAATTTCTTCTACTTCTACAGCTTCAGTTTCATCAGTTTCAGTAGATTCTATTACAGTTTCTTCAATTTCCTTTTCATCTTCAACAATCTCTATTTTTTCTGGAGTTGGTGGTGGTGGAGTTTTAGGTTTAACTGGTTCTACTCTTTCAGTAATAGGAATTTCTTCTTCCATTTCTGCGTTCATACTTACAACCTCTAAATCACCATAGGTTTTGTCATATGTTTTTTGTTCAATTGCTGCATAAGTTACAAACAAAGCTAATACAAGCCCAATCTGCATAAATATTTTGCTGAAATTTTCTAAATTCGATTTAGGATTTTTCTTAATTTCCATTCTTAAAGAGTTTTTAATAGGTTGCTAATTTAATTAAATTATTGTGTTATATACAAGTCAAAACATTAATTAATCCATTTTTTTTTCAAAAAAAGGTTAAATATAATTAAAGCGAGTATTACGCCAAACGAATTTGCAAGAACATCAATAAAATCTCCTGTTCTATAAACCGTTAAACTAGCTTGTAATACCTCAATTATTATGCCAAATATTATACAGCTAATTGCTATCAAATATTTTTTCTCTGGTTTTTTGTAAAAACTAAATAACCAAGCAGCAGTTAAAGTAAAATAGGCTATACTATGAAAAGCTTTGTCTATATTTTTTATTTCTACTCCTGTACCAGAAAGTTTTATTAAACTTAAACATACAATTGCTATAGTTGTACCAATAGCAACAATGATTAAGTTATCCAGCAATAATTTCTTTATACGCTTCAGCATCTAGTAAGTTTTCTATTTGTGAGCTATCAGAAATATCAATTTTTATCATCCAACCTTTATCATAAGGGTCTGTGTTTACCAATTCTGGCTCATCTTCTAAAGTTTCATTAAACTCAATAACTTCTCCAGTTAAAGGCATAAATAAATCAGAAACTGTTTTTACAGCTTCTACAGATCCAAAAACTTCTCCTTCATCTACAGTATCATCTAAAGTATCTACATCTACATAAACAATATCTCCTAATTCACCTTGTGCAAAATCTGTAATACCTACGGTTGCAATATTATCCTCAATTTTAATCCACTCGTGGTCTTTTGTGTATTTTAATTCTGATGGAATGTTCATTTGTAATTTTATTTTATGATTTGAATTTATTTTAATTTCCTCCTAAATTGTAAACGATATTAAATCCACCATTAATTGCCTGTCTAGGGAAAGTGGTTGATATTGCATATCTAGATGTTTGATGGTTGTAATAAAACGATGCTGTTAAATTACTACTCAACGTATAATCTGCGGTAAATTTAATAGAAAATAATCTTTGACCACCACTAATTTGATCATTATCTTCATCTACATACCTTATTTGTGTTAAATTATCTCTAAGAGAAACATCTGTTCTTAAATTAATATCACCTTTTAATGTTGTTTTTTTACCCGTAAAACGTGTATTCATTTTTACATCTTTAAAAACGTAGCCTAAACCAACAATGTACTCTTTACCTGCAATATCAGTTAAAGTACTGTTGTTAAAGTTCATTGTTAAAGTTCTATCTCTTTTAATTTCTCCTCTAAAAGAAAAAGAGTTTTTCATTTTCATATCAACTTTAATTAATGGCGAAAATTCATCAACCAAAGTGGCACTTGCTATTAATTTTTCTGGCTCGTAGTTACCAGCAACATTAGTTTCTGTAAAAGCCGTATCTTCTTTATACTGTAAATTATTTGTAAAACTAGAAATTGTATACGATGATTTATATCCGTGAGAAACCACAAAAGAAGAAAAGTTCTTTTTAAACCATTTCATTTTCATAAAACCATTGTAACGTAATGTCCAATTAGGAATTGGTATATTTCTAAACAAACCTGTACTTACTTTATTCGGGCTTTTACCTGAATATGCAGCAATAAAAGCAGGTAATAAAACTTGCTGACTATTCTCTCCAAAACCATCTGGATTTACAGTTGGGTTTTCTGTTGCAAATCTGTTTGCTATTATACTTCTATAGTCTTTCATTGTTTGAAACAAAGCATCTCCGTTTGTAAATGCTGTTGAAAACATTGAGTGACTTGTACTAAAATTACCAGTTTCGAAAGTATCAATATCATAATCTATAGTACCAGTTGCAGTTCCGTTTTCTATAACATCTAATTGTTGAGAAAGATCTTTGGTTTGTATTTTATTACCTCTTATATCAATGTTTAAATCTTTTATTGGTTGTACAGTAAAAGAATAATCTAATTTATTGTAATGCGTTCTGCTGTATGTTTTATTATAGTAAGCACTTTCATCTATATCTGGTGTGCTAGCATCATCTGTAAGTGATCTAGGGTTAACTAGCCAACCATTTGTAAGAGCTTTGTTTCTAATATCTACTTGACTACCAAATGCAAATGCTGTTGGAGAACCACCTAAAAAGCCAATACCTTCATCATAACCTTGTAAATATTGTCCGTTGTTTTCTGTATAACTTATTTTACCTTGTTTTACTGATGTTAAAATACCCCAAGTTGTTTTTAAAATTTTCTTGCCAATAGGTAAATTTTTCTTAGGTTTAATTCTTGCAATATTTTTTCCTTTAGCATTTTTACGTTGCGATTTGGTTAATAATAATTTTTCGAAACCAATGCTTTTGTATAATTTCTCGAAAGAGAATGTAGTATTTATATTATGTGTATTTGCATTCTGAATTACGTTACCTATTTGTGCAGCTATAGTTTCGTCTTGTGACGATACTTGCCAATCAAAATCTGCTGTGTAAGCATAATCTGCTTTCATAAAACTTAAGAAAGGAAACTTATTTAAAGGTAATTGGTAAGTACCATTTAATTTTTGATGATATTGGTTTGGTCTTCCTGTATTAAAGAAATCATCAAAAATTTGTAATTCTTCATCGCTTCCAAAAGTATCATAAATGTAACTATTACTTGCGTTAAAATTCATTTGCAGCGATTTTGTTAAATCGAAACCAACTGCGTAATCCCAATCGAATAAAAATCTACGCTGTTTTAATTCTGGTTGTGCAGATAAGCCTTCTACCAAATTTCTAGATTGTTGTTCGTTGTAACTCCTATTAATTCTAGAGTTTATAGCTAATGTAGTAGGTATTGGGTTAATATTTAGGTCTTTAATAAATTTCCAATATTTACTTTTAAATTTCTCTGAATTTTTAAAGAGTTCAATTGGTTTAGAGTTAAAGTTAAAATTGTAAGCTGCAGAAGCCATTACATTTTCGTTAATGTATTTTTCTATATTATAGTCTCTATGAAATTCTTTGTTATGAGAATAAGAAACTGCTAAATTTTCTACATCATAAAATTTAGGTTTTTTACTAGAGTTAGGGTTTCTATTCTTTTTAACATTAATAAAGCTAATGCTAGTTCTTTTTGTATAATCTCTAGAAAACTCGCTATTTGGGTTTTGTTCAATAGCGTCTGCTAATTCTACATCTTGGTATTGAGGATCGTATTTTGGGTCTATAAAAGTTTCTCCCACACTATAGCTCATAGGTATTTGAAGTCCCCATTTTTTTGGAGTTAAAACTTTACCTAAACTAACAGATGTAGAAACATCATACTGTTTGGTTTCGTCTAAAGTTCTTTGGCTTACTCTGTCTTCTACGTTTCCAAAACCAACTGTTTCCATACTACCTGCTAAAGAAATGTTTGCTACATCTGCAAAGTTAGCGTCTGCATTTACAATTGCAGCCCAACCTGCTTCGTTATCGAAATCAGAAGAACGTAATTCGTTAAACCAAACCTCACCAGTTCTACTTATCAAGCTTGTGTTTTTTAAACCTAAAACAATAGTTCTTAATTGTGCTAAAGTTGGGTTACCTTTTACGGTTATTGTATAAGGTAAATCTACTTGTTCTGCAGAAACATAAGGTTCATTAATAGAGGCACCTATTGCGTCTCTTTCTAATTTTACTTTACCTAGGGCTTCTAAAAGCACATCTAAATTGTTTTCTTCTGGCCAGATATCGAGTTGGCTGTTGCCCCCAGAACTTACTGTTAAAGGAACCTCTAGTTCGTAATAATTTTCGGCTAAATCTGTTCCTAATCTTACAATACCAGAAAAACCTTCATCGCCCTCTAAATGCATAAACATTTTAAGGTTTTTAAAACGTCTTAAATCTACGCTTATGTTTTTGTAAATGGCTCTTGTTTTATTAGGTTCTAAATTGGTAACACTTAAAGTAACAGATTGTTCGTTTTGCAATTGTACAGAAGTAGAACCTTGCAAGCGCTCACGCTCAATACCTGGAGGTTGTATGTAGCTACCATTGTTTTGTTCTATACTTACTACACCAACTTCGAAATTTTCTAGTTCTGTTTGATCTAAATCTCTATCTGGGTCAATAGTAGGATCTATAGTTTTTGTATAACGTCTCCAATCTCCACGAACCAAATCTAACTCACCAAAACGAATAACTACTGGTATTTTAAAATTGGTTAAATACATTCTTACAAAACGAATGCTATTAAAGTCAGAAATTCCGTTTACAGAAATTCCGTTTCTAATTGGTACTCTAAACTGATACCATTTTGTTTCTTGAGTATTTCCGTTTTCAAGAGTTACAGAAGTTGTTTTTTCATCTACAATATAATTCCTACCTTCCTGTAATTCATTTCTATCCATAGAAATTTTATACTCATAATAACTCTCAACAGTATTCATTGTTTGATCTTTGTTGATGTCTTCTACATCTGGATAAGTTGTAGATGAAGTAGGATAAGTTTCTGGAGATTGATTTAAAGTAGGTGAGTTTCCTTGCGTGTTATTGTAATCTTTATATCTGCTGATAATTGATGCATTTATGGCATCTAAATTACCGCCTCTAAAAAAATGAAAGTTATCTGCTGCAGGATCTGCCAAACTACTATAAATACCAATGTCTGCTAAACTACTTTCTTCAAGGTCATTTAAACCATCAAAACCAACATCTTGATTAGTTCTTGCTGTATCATCTTCGCTAAAAGCATAAATTATTGACGGATTTCTGGGTACATCTCCCCAAATGGTTCTGTTTACATTAACTGTATTTACTTTTGCTCCATCTTCGGGTAAACCATTCTCGAACATTTTTCGATTATCCTTTACAATATCTTCGGATATATTTCCAAGATTGATATATAAATCTCCCACTTGATTCGAAACATCATTAGGATTTACACCTGGAGGTAAACCTTCTTCTTCTGTAATCGAATAATTTTGATAAGGATCCATAATCCAAAACTGAATGTATTCAACATTGGCTTGATCAAAATTATTTGTATTTAAAGGACGCATAATTCCACCCCAGTTTTCTTCTGGTTTAAGTAAGGTAACTTTATTGTTTGCTACATCAACATTTGCTTCAGTTGTGTTTTGGTTAAAATTATAAGAACCTCTTTCTTGCGGAAAATAAGCTAAATCTAAAGTTCTAATAAGTGTGTTTTGAGTAATGTCAAACTGCTGATCAGGAAAAAGTTCGCTGTAATTAATTTGTCTTGTTTCTGCTCTAGATTGTTCGTCTGCATTAATACTTGCAGGTGTATCTCCTAAACCATAAAAAATTTGATCTATACTATACCAAGCTAATTTTCCTCTTTTATTATTGTAATCTAAATCGCTACTATTACCATTAAAACGATCATCAGTTTCGTTTCTAGGTGTACTTGCCTCATACCAATCTAAAGCAGATAATAAACTAATTGGTATCTGAGAAGCTTCAAAATCATCAATATAAGAGGTAGCTGCACCAGCAACGTCAATGCCACTTGGTGTTCCAGGTAATAAATATGCCATATCTGCTCTTACAGATAAATTAGAAGGTACATCAGTATCTACAAAAGGTAATTTATTTGCCAATTTAGTAAAGTAAGGTACTTCTGTAGAGTAATCTATGTTAACCCCAAACATAGTGTTATTTATTGGCTCTGCACCAAAATTAACTTTGGGTGTTAAAGGTCTTTCATTTACATTTAAAACGGTAGCACCTACTATAAATTCATCAGAAAATTTATGTTCTACATCAATACCCATAAAGGTTTTTCTTTGTTGATTAAACACAGCATTATTTTCTGTAGATACGCTTATAGGGGTTCCAGAAGCTTGTAAACCTGGGTCTATAATTTGTACTCTACCTAAAGAATAATCTACGACATAATCTACACCTTCTACAAGTTGTTTGCCACCAGCAGTAACTTTTACAGATCCTCTAGGCACATTAAATGCGCCAATAGGAATTCCCCCAGCACTTTCTGATTTAAAGTATCCTTTTAAAAAGTATTTGTCTTTATTTTGATAGTTATTTTTAATATTGATTTTTGTGTTTAAATACAGTTCTTTAAAAAGGTATTCACTATCTAAGTTTTCATCTAAACCAACATCACTAGGGTTACTATTGTTTAAAACTAAATCGTTACCAAAAGGTTCTGGTTCTGGAAAAATAACATATCCGTTTTCAGAAATTACAGTTATTCCTTCTACATAATCGAAATAACCATCTGCATTTCTATATTGACTTTGGTCTAATTGATCTAATTTAAAAACTTGAATTAGAGGTAAATTAGGAATGTTAGCTGTATTTGCATTTTGTAAAACATTAGATGCTATACCTGTTTCATCATCTCTGTACTGAATTTCGAAACGAAAACCATCTTGAGATAATGGATATGCGCCTAAAGCATAAACATTTTTCATCATTAAACGCCAGATTGGAAATGATTCTGTTTCTCCTGTTGTAGCGTTTTCGCGATTGGTTTGTAAAATTTCTGAACGTAATAACTTAACAGCTAAATTATCTGGTGCTTGTATACCATCATTAGAAAATTCACCAACTTTAAAAGATTTTTCAGAAGTTCCGTTTACAGAACCCGCAACTGTATACTCGTAAGCTACTGCTAAAACTTCACCATCATTTAATCTTCTATTTAAAGAAATGTAACCTAATTGAGAGTTTAAAGTATATTCGTTAGTACTTAATTTTCTAGCATTTTCTAGCATTGAGTAATCTGTACCAGAGGTCATATTAAAATTACTCCTTAAGGTATTTTCTACATTAGAAACATCTCTAATGCCCGCCAAAACTGCATCAGTATAAATATTGTTAGCATTATTTTGTGGTAAAAATAATTGCTCACCATTAGCATTAATACTAATAGGGTTATTAGAGTTTGTTACAGTACCAGGGTCTGCAACTAAATTTCTGTAAAAATCATTATTAGCATTTGGGTTATCAGTTTCACCTATATCTGCAAGTGCAACAATACTTCTAAAATCTTCTGTAGTAGCATTTCTGTTGGTAATCCAAACTTCAATTCTAGTAATATTTACTTGGCTACTAATTAATGGGTATTGCTTTAAAGAATTTGCATAATTATCAATAAAAAACTGCGATAAGAAAAAGTGTCTGTCATTATCATAATCTGTAGCCAATAATTCAAATTCTTCTATAGAGGCACCAGCTTCTGCAACAACTGTTTTACTTTCAGAGTTTTGTTGCGAAAAAACAGCAGTAACACTGGTGTTACCAAATTGTAGTTTGGTTTTTACACCAAATAAGCTTTGTGCACCATTAATTAAAGAGTTTTTAATTGGCATTGCAATATTACCAGCTTCAATACCTTGTATAATATCGTCTTCTGTAGGCGAATAATCAATTTTTACTAAGTTTTGAAAATCGAAAGTAGATTGTGTGTCGTAATTAGCTGTAAATTCTAAACGTTCACCAACTTTAGCACGAATACTTGCATTTATTTGCTGATCAAAATCAAAAGTAAAACTACTTCTGTTTTCTTCGGATATTTGTGGGTTTTCTGTATTCTGATAAATAACACCTAGTTTCAAGTTCAGATTACCTGTTGGAGTTACTTTTACAGTGTTTCCACCAAAAATGGATTCGAAAAACTTAGAATTTACATAATACTCAGGTAATAAATCTCTTTGTGCAGCTGCAGCACCTTTTTTCTTACTATTAGTTGCACTTACTTTGTCTTTAAAATACTGTAACATATCTCGTTTTAAACGATATTGCGCGTATTCCTTTTGCGTTAAAAAAATAGGAGTTTTGGTGTAATAATCACCAATTTTTTCGATTATTACGTATTTGTTTAAAGCCTTATCAAAAATAACTTCCTTTTCTGCTAAATCATCTAAGAAAAGTCCTCCTTTTTGGGTGTTGTTAAAGTCGTATCTTAAGTTTAAAGTGTCTTTTTTTACTTCAGTTGAATCTTTACTTTGTGTAGTTTGAGCGTGTATTGATAAATTTACTGAAAAAGTAAATAGAACTATTGCAATTATTTTTTTTAATAATCTAATCAATTGATTATAAATTTTTTAAGGCTAGTTTTATGATTTTTTCTACGGATGCATCAGGGTTTTCCTTTAAAACAGCGTTTACAACTTTATCAGATTGTTTTTTGTGAAAACCTAAAACTTCTAAAGCAGATAACGCTTCATCTTTGTTCGTATTGCTTGTGTTTACAGAAACTTCATCAATATCAAACGTTTTTAAAATTTTATCTTTTAAATCGACAATAACTCTTTGTGCAGTTTTTGCACCAATACCTTTTACTGATTGTATTACAGCTACATTTTCTGACGCTATTGCGTTTTGTATTTCTTCTGATGTCATAGAAGAACACATAGTTCTTGCTATACTTGGCCCCACGCCAGAAACAGAAATAAGTAGTTTAAAAACTTCTCTTTCTGTTTTGTTAATAAACCCAAAAAGCGTGTGCGCATCTTCTCTTATAGATAAATGTGTGTATAAAACTACATTTTCATCTGCAGGTAAACTAGAAAAGGTATTTAAAGAAATGTGCAATAAATACCCAACACCATTACAATCTACAACAACTTCTGTTGGATTCTTTTCAACTAACCTTCCTCTAACTTGTGTAATCATAGATTGTTTTTCTAAGCTCTAAAATACTATTTTTTATTCTTTTCCCTTTGCTGCGCATCAACACAAGCCAATGCAGCCATATTTACCATTTCATCTACACTAGAGCCTAGTTGTAAAACGTGTACAGCTTTGCTTAATCCTAAAATTACTGGACCAATAGAATCTGCACTTTCCACTTGTTTTAATAACTTATAAGTGATGTTTGCTGATTCTAAGTTCGGGAAAATTAGAATATTTACTTTTTTGCCATTCAATTTAGAAAAAGGAAACTCTTTGGCTAACATTTCTGGATTTAAAGCAAAATCTGCCTGTAATTCTCCATCTACAACTGCATTAGGAAAATGACGATGAATATAAGAAACTGCTTCTCTAATTTTCTTAGAAGTTTCTGTGTTCGATGATCCGAAGTTAGAAAAAGACAACATAGCAACATTTGGTTTCATACCAAACATTTTTGCTAAATTAGATGTCATTTGCGAAATCTTAACTAAATCTTTTGCACTCGGACTAATATTAATAGTTGTATCTGCCAAAAAGATTGGACCTCTTTTGGTTAACATTAAATTACATGCAGCTACTTTAGAAATGCCTTTGTCTTTTTCAATAAGTTCTAAAATAGGTTTTACTACAGTTGGGTAAGGTCTAGAATAACCTGTAATTAAAGCATCAGCTTCGTTTTCGTTAACCATCATTGCAGCAAAATAATTACGCTCTCGCATTAATTTTTTTGCTTCAGTTAACGTTCTACCTTTTCGTTGTCTAGTTTTCCAGTAAGCTTCTCCAAAACGATTTCTTCTTTCTCTTTCTTCGTCTGTTTTTGGGTCAAAGATTGGTACATCTCCTGTAAAACCAATTTCTTCTTTTAATGCAAGAATAACTTCTTTTCTACCTAATAAAATAGGGTCTCCAAGTTTTTCTTCGTGTACTCTTTGTGCTGCTTTAAGTACATCTAAATGATCTGCTTCTGCAAAAACAATACGCTTTCTATTACTTTTTGCTCTGTTATGAATTAAACGAATCTCTTTGCTACCAGAGCCAGAACGTTCCATTAATTCTTCTCTATATCTATTCCAATCTGTAATTGGTTCTAGTGCAACTCCAGAATCCATAGCTGCTTTTGCAATTGCTGGTGGAATTTCGTAAATTAATCTAGGGTCAAAAGGTTTAGGAATAATGTATTCTCTACCAAATGTTAAGTTTATTTCGTCATAAACGATGTTTACTTGCTCAGGAACCGATTTTTTTGCCAAATCTGCCAAAGCGCAAACAGCAGCCATTTTCATTTCTTCGTTAATTTTAGCAGCTCTAACATCTAAAGCACCTCTAAAAATAAAAGGAAATCCAAGTACATTATTTACTTGATTAGGATGATCTGATCTACCAGTTGCCATAATAATATCTGCTCTTGTAGCAACAGCTAAATCATAATCTATTTCTGGTGTTGGATTTGCCATTGCAAATACAATCGGGTTTTTAGCCATAGATAAAAGCATTTCTGGAGTAACAATATTCCCCATAGATAAGCCAATAAAAACATCGGCATTTTGCATTGCTTCATCTAAAGTATTTAAGTCTTTATCTGTTGCAAATTCTGCTTTTTGCGATGTTAAATTACCTCTGTCTTTTCTGATAACACCCTTGCTATCGCACATTACAATGTTTTCTCTTTTTGCACCTAGCTTTAAATACAAGCGAGTACAAGAAATTGCAGCTGCTCCAGCACCATTTACTACGATATTTACTTTAGAAATATCTTTTTGGGTAATTTCTATAGCGTTTTTTAAAGCAGCAGCAGAAATAATTGCAGTTCCATGCTGATCATCGTGCATTACAGGAATATCTAACTCCTCTTTTAACCTTCTTTCTATTTCAAAAGCTTCTGGGGCTTTAATATCTTCTAAGTTAATTCCACCAAAAGTAGGTGCAATTGCTTTTACAGTTTCTACAAATTTATCTACATCTGTAGCATCTACTTCAATATCAAAAACATCAATATCAGCAAAGATTTTAAATAGTAAACCTTTACCTTCCATAACTGGTTTTGAGGCTTCAGGCCCAATATTACCCAACCCTAAAACTGCAGTTCCGTTAGAAATCACTGCAACTAAATTTCCTTTAGATGTGTATTTGTAGGCATTGTTTTTGTCTTTTTCTATTTCTAAACAAGGCTCTGCAACACCAGGAGAATACGCTAATGTTAAATCGTGCTGAGTTGCATATTTTTTTGTTGGTATTACCTCAATTTTACCAGGTTTTGGTTTTGCGTGGTATAATAAAGCTTCGTGTCGTTTTCTAGAATCGCTCATGCTTATTTTTAATTTCTATGTAGTTCACAAATATAGGGCTTTCATATAAAGAGCAAAGCAATTTTCAACTTTTTAGATGTCGATTTTTTATTGTAAATCGTTGTCAATTAAACGCAACCTACGTTTGGTTTTTTTAACAATTTAAAATCATAGGCAACTTTTGGTATTGTTATTGTGTCTTAATTTTTTAAGAAATTATTGTATGTTGTTTAACAAATTTTAAAGATTTGCTTAAATAAGAAACTTTAAGTTTGTGAAAATCAACCAAAAAAGAATCTATGAAAAAAACATTACTATCACTATTTGTGTTATTGATTTCGTCAATGACAATTGCTCAAGTAAAAGGAAAAATTACAGACACTAAAAACGAACCACTCTCTTTTGTAAGTATTTATTTAGATAAAACTACAAAAGGTACAACCTCTAATGATAATGGAGATTATTTTTTAGAAACCAATAAGTTAGGAAAACAAATTATCGTTTTTCAATTTCTAGGCTACAAAACATTAAAAAAAGAAGTGAATATTACTTCTTTTCCTTTTGAATTAAATGTAAAGTTAGAACAAGAAAATATTCAATTAGATGAAATTTCTATCTCTACAAAAGAGAATCCTGCAGATAGAATTATTAGAAATGTAATAGCTAATAAAGATAAAAACACAGACAAATACGCAAATTATACTGCTAAATTTTATTCTAGAGGATTAACCAGAATTAAAGATTTACCTAAAAAATTTCTTGGTCAAGAAGTAGGGGATTTAGGTGGAGGATTAGATTCTACAAGAAGCGGAATTATTTACTTGTCTGAAACTTTTTCTAATATATCATTTCAGAAAAAACCTAAAAAATTTAAAGAAATAATTACTGCTTCTAAGGTTTCTGGAGAAGATAATGGAGTAAGTTTTAATAGAGCAGAAGAATCTGATATTAATTTATACAACAATAGTATTGAGGTTTTTAATAATTTAATTTCGCCTATTTCTACAAATGCTTTTAGTTATTATCAATATAAATTAGAAGGTACATTTTACGATAAAAATGGTAAACTCATCAACAAAATAAAACTAATACCAAGGCGTAAAAACGATCGTGTTTTTGAAGGTTCTATTTATGTTGTAGAAGATGATTGGGCTTTATATGGTTCAGATTTAACAACTACAGGTGTTCAGGTAAATTTGCCTTTTATAAATTCTTTGGGTGTAAAACAGAGTTATAATTATTCTGATAAAGTTGATGCTTGGGTTTTAGTGACACAAAACATTGCTTTCGATATTAAGTTTTTAGGCTTTAAACCTCGTGGAAAGTTTTCTTATGTGTATTCAGATTACGACTTTAAACCTAATTTTGATGAAAATACATTTACTAACGAAGTTTTATCATTTAAAGAAAATGCCACCAAAAAAGATTCTGTTTTCTGGAATACTTTAAGACCTGTACCATTAACCAAAGAAGAAACTCAAGATTATGCTTTAAAAGACAGTATAAAAGTAGTTCGTAAATCAGAAAAGTTCTTAGATTCTATAGATAATAGATCTAATAAATTCAAATTATTATCTCCAATAACTGGTTATAGTTATAGAAATACTTACGAAAAATGGTCTTTGTCTTTTAGGGGATTAATAGACGATTTTGGTTTTAATACAGTTCAGGGGTTTAAGACTTCTTTAGGAGCAAGTTATTTTAAAAGGTTAAATGATAAAGGGAAATGGTGGAGTGCAGGTTTTGATGTAGAATATGGTTTATCTGATAAAAGAGCCAGACCGACTTTTTATTTTAGTAAAAAATGGAATAATTTTTCTAGACCTAGAATGTATATTACAGGAGGTGTAACAACAGCTCAATTTAATAGAAGAAATGCAGTTAATCCTTTAGATAATTTTGCGCTTTCTTTATTTAGAAGACAGAATGTACTTAAGATTTATGAAAAAGAATTTGCAAGAATTGGCTATTCTGAAGAAATTAAAAACGGAGTATTTTTCTCATCATCTTTAGAATATGCGAATAGAAAACCACTTTTTAATACTACAAATTATTCGTTTGTATCCGAAGAAAAATATCAACCTTATACCTCTAATAATCCTTTAGAACCAAATAATTTTACAAGTTCTGTTTTTACAGCGCATAAAATTGCGACATTAAATATGGGATTAAGATTTGTTTTTGGTCAAAAATATTTAACCTATCCAGATAGCAAGTTTAATATTGGTAACGAAAAGTATCCTACATTAAATTTAAATTATAGAAAAACCTTTGCTGCTGATAATGCTGATTTTAATTCTGATGTATTAATAGCTACTTTAAGACAAGATGTAAATACAGGCAATTATGGCGAGTTATTTTATAAAATTAGAGCTGGTGCTTTCTTAAAAAAGAAAGACATTCCGTTTATGGATAATTTGCAAGTTGTGGGTAATGAAATGTTTTTTACATCTGCAACAAATAGAAAAAATAATTTTGGTTTGTTAGAGTATTATCAATATTACACAAATGATAAATATGCAGAAGCGCATATAGAACATAATTTTAAAGGTGCTATTTTAGGTAGAATTCCGTTGATAAATAAAATGAATTTCCATTTAATTGGTAGTGCAAAAACAATGTTTATGTCTGATACCAAACCTTATTCAGAATATTCTGTTGGGTTAGATAATATTGGTTTTGGTAAATGGCGTTTGCTAAGAGTAGATTACGTAAAATCTGTAAATGGAGGTAATCGAAAAAGCGGATGGTTGTTTGGCTTAAATATGTCTTTCTAATCATTTATCTTTGTTGATTATGAAAATAAAAACACTTTTTTTCGGAATTACATCAGATTTGGTAAATGCATCTGAATTAGAAATTGAGGTTGATGAAAATTCATCCGTAGAAAATTTTAAATCTATTTTAAAAGATGAGTTTTCTAGTTTAGAAAAAATTAATTCTTACGCAATTGCTGTAAATGAAGAATATGCAGAGAACGAAACTCTTTTAAAAGTAGGTGATGTTGTTGCTGTAATTCCGCCAGTAAGTGGAGGTTAAAATCTTGTAATAGATTTTATCTTAAATATTTTTTATCAACATAAAAAGTACCAAAAGGAATGATTGAACAAAGTAAAACAATACCTAAAGTTTTGCTGTTCCAGTTCATTTCTTTTTTAATTACGATAGCCAAAACAATATAAAGCATAAAAAGTAGGCCATGAGGCATACCTAACATTTTTACATAAGTTTCATCACCTTGAAAATATTTAATAGGTGTTGCAATAAATAATAAAAGTAGGTAAGAGATTCCTTCTAAAAAACTAACAATTCTAAAAATGCTTTTCATTCTAATGTTCTAAAAATAATAAAGTACAAAGATACATTATGAATGATTACTTTTGTTAAACTATGCAGAGAACTTCAATAAAAATTACATCAGAAAAATTAGATTTAGAAGAATGTTATCAATTTGTAGAAGATGATTCTTGTGGAGGAATATCAGCATTTGTAGGTACTGTAAGAAATGATACACAAGGTAAAGAAGTAAAACAACTCGATTTTTCTGCTTACAAGCCAATGGCAATTAAAGAAATGCAAAAAATTGCAGATTTAGTTTTAGAAAAATTCGAAATTAAAAAAATTGCCATTCATCACGCAGAAGGAATGTTGCAAATTGGCGCAATACCTGTTATAATTACAGCATCAGCAAAACATAGAAAAGCTGCTTTTTTGGCTTGTGAATTTGCAATTGATACTTTAAAAGAAACTGTACCCATTTGGAAAAAAGAATATTTTTCTGATGGTGAAGTTTGGGTAAATGCGCATCCTTAGTATTCAGTATTCAGTGTTTTGGTATGGTAAAAAGAGTAGTTTATAACTTTGATTTTCGATGAAAAATTTATTTTTGCAACAGCTAACAGCTAACAGCTAACAGTTCTCCTGCTTTGTAGCCATAAATAAAATTGCAATCCAAATAAAATTGCACCTGCTAATAAATGTATGGCTTGTGTGCCTAAAGGGAATTCAGCATAATACATTAAAATACCAGTTATGGTTTCTAAGAAAAGTAAAAAGATAATCCAATTAACTAATTTGTAGCCTAATTTTTTTATTTGATTGATGTAAAACATTCCTAGATTAACTAATAAAATAGCAATAGTAAAAGATCTATGAAAGTAAAATTTAAAACTAGGGTTTAGTAAACTATAATTCTTGTTTTCAAAACCAAAAAGTTTTACTTGTTCATCTATAAATTGTCTTACTTGCGTACCCATTGCAATTTGCACTAAAGAAAAAATTACAGAAACAATTAATAGTTTATTAAAAGTTGAGTTGTAGTTATATGTTTTTTTATCAGAAAGAATAAATTTTAACTTTAGTAAAATGGCAATGATAATTAAACCAACTACCATATGTATGGTAATTATAGTTGGTGTTAAATTAGTGTCTACTACTGTTTTTCCAAGCCAAGCTTCAAAGAGCATTAAAAAGAATGCTGCAAATGATAATATGGTAATTGTTTTGTTTTCTTTCCAGAATTTGGTGGCGCCATAAATTAAAAATAGAAATACAAAACCAGCTAAAACAGAGGTTAATCTATTAATATATTCGGTCCAAGTATGATATTTATTAAATTTATTATAATCGTGTTTGGTGTATTTTGCCCAATTTCTGGCGTTAAACTCAGAGGAAGTGTTTAAATCATTTTCGGCAACAAATAAAGCTTCATCTTTAATAATAATAAACCCTTTTTTGTATGTTGTATTTGGTTTCCAAGTAATTTGTTCTTCAGAGGTTGGCGGAATGTAGTATCCAAAACATTTAGGCCAATCTGGGCAACCCATTCCAGAGCCAGTCATCCTTACTACAGATCCTGCTAAAAAAATAATATAAAGAGATAGTATAGAAATTTGAACAATTTTAGGAAATCTCGTTTTCATCAAAATAAAAGTTTTTGCAAAAATACGGCAAAAAAAAGCCGCTTAAAATAAATTAAACGACTTGTGTCTTATGTAAAAAAATTCTAAATAATATAATTAGATAACTCTAACGTCTACTGCGTTTAAACCTTTTCTACCTTCTTTCAGGTCAAATTCTACTGCATCACCCTCTCTAATTTCGTCGATTAATCCTGATACGTGCACAAAATACTCTGTTTTTGAACCGTCTTCAATTACAAATCCAAATCCTTTAGATTCGTTGAAGAATTTTACTGTTCCGTTTTTCACTTTGATATATAATAAATGTTAATAATACTACAAATATAAGATTATATGCATTACGTTTTACAAATCTTTACTTTAAATAATGATCAAGAAGAATTTTTTTTAAACCATAAGATATTTTAGATTTTATTTTGATGATAAAAGTCAGATTAAAAAATCATTTTAAGAATGTCAGTAATAGTAAGGTTTTAAAGAGGTTATGTCTTTTAATTAATTGATAATCAGCCGTTAATAAAAAACGAAAAAATGGTAAGAATAGATAAAAAAAAACACTTTTGTTAAAAACTTCAAGGGTTTTGTGAATAAGTAGGTCTTTCATTTTTTAGATAAAAAACCAATCTTTGTAGAAGTCGTTCTTAACGATTAAATAACATTCATAAATATTCAAATTTCCCGAAAAAATGTCTAAACTAGAACCAATTTTACAACCAAATGATAGCAGATTTGTTATTTTTCCTATTCAACATAACGATTTATGGGAATGGTACAAAAAACAACAAGCGTGTTTTTGGACGGCAGAAGAAATCGATTTGCATTCTGATATTGTAGATTGGACAACTAAATTAACAGACGATGAACGTTATTTTATAAAACACATCTTAGCTTTTTTTGCAGCATCAGACGGAATTGTAAACGAAAACTTAGCAGAGAATTTTGTAAATGAAGTACAATATTCTGAAGCGAAATTTTTCTACGGATTTCAAATAATGATGGAAAACATTCACTCAGAAACTTATTCATTATTAATTGATACTTATGTAAAAGACGAAGTAGAAAAAGATCAATTATTTAGAGCGATAGAAGTTTTTCCTGCTATTAAGAAAAAAGCAGATTGGGCTTTAAAATGGATAGAATCAGACTCTTTTGCAGAGCGTTTAATTGCTTTTGCAGCAGTAGAAGGTATTTTCTTTTCAGGTGCATTTTGTTCAATTTTTTGGTTAAAGAAAAGAGGTCTATTACCAGGATTAACGTTTTCTAACGAGTTAATTTCTAGAGACGAAGGTATGCACTGTGATTTTGCTGTGCATTTACACAATAACCATATGGTTAATAGAGTAGCGCCAGAACGTATCAAAGAAATTATTGTTGATGCTTTAGATATAGAAAGAGAGTTTGTAACAGAGTCATTACCAGTAAGTTTAATTGGTATGAATGCACGTTTAATGACACAGTACTTAGAATTTGTAACAGATAGATTGTTGTTAGAATTCGGATGTGAAAAAGTGTATGATGCAACAAACCCATTTGATTTTATGGAAATGATTTCTTTAGAAGGAAAAACAAATTTCTTCGAGAAGAGAGTATCTGAATACCAAAAAGCAGGTGTAAAATCTGGTGGAACTGGAAGTATTAGCTTTGACTCTGATTTTTAGAGCTTTTGCATACCCTTTTCCCCCAACAAATAATAAATTAAAACTAAAAATAATATAGCCTTCCAAAATTTGGAGTTTTTGTTGGCTTTAATAACTAGTGAATAAATCGTAAACCTTTAAATCGTAAATCTAAATTATGTTTGTATTAAAAAGAGATGGCAAAAGAGAGCCAGTTATGTTTGACAAAATCACAGCTAGAGTAAAAAAGATGTGTTATGGATTAAACAAAATTGTTGACCCAGTAAAAGTAGCAATGCGTGTTATAGAAGGTCTTTATGATGGTGTAACAACATCAGAATTAGATAACTTAGCTGCAGAAACTGCTGCAACAATGACAACTGCTCACCCAGATTATGCAAGATTAGCTGCAAGAATTGCTGTTTCTAACTTACATAAAAACACAAAGAAATCTTTTTCTGATACTATGGATGATTTATATTTCTATGTAAATCCACGTACAGGAAAAAAAGCACCTTTATTGGCAGATGATGTATATAAAATTATACAAGACAATAAAGAAAAGTTAGATTCTACGATTATTTACAACAGAGATTTTAATTACGATTATTTTGGTTTTAAAACACTAGAACGTTCCTACTTATTAAAGTTAAATGGCCAAATCGCAGAACGACCACAACATATGTTAATGCGTGTTTCTATTGGTATTCATAAAAACGATATTGATGAAGCTATTGCTACTTACGAGTTAATGAGTAAAAAATACTTTACACACGCAACTCCAACTCTTTTTAATTCTGGTACTCCAAAACCACAAATGTCTTCTTGTTTTTTATTACAAATGCAAGATGATAGTATAGAAGGTATTTACGATACATTAAAACAAACCGCTAAAATTTCGCAATCTGCAGGTGGTATAGGTTTGTCTTTACATAACATTAGAGCTACAGGTAGTTATATTGCTGGTACAAATGGTACATCTAATGGTATTGTGCCAATGTTACGTGTTTTTAATGATACTGCACGTTATGTAGATCAAGGAGGAGGTAAGCGTAAAGGTTCTTTTGCAATGTATTTAGAGCCTTGGCATGCAGATATTTTCGATTTCTTAGATTTAAAGAAAAACCATGGTAAAGAAGAAATGCGTGCTAGAGATTTATTCTATGCAATGTGGATTTCAGATTTATTTATGGAACGTGTGCAAAATGATGCAGAATGGACCTTAATGTGCCCTCATGAATGCCCGCATTTATTCGATACTTATGGTGAAGAGTTTGAGCGTTTATACACAAGTTACGAAGCTGCAGGAAAAGGTAGAAAAACTATTAAAGCACGTGAATTATGGGAGAAAATCTTAGAATCTCAAATAGAGACTGGTACTCCTTATATGTTGTATAAAGATGCTGTAAATAGAAAAACAAACCAGAAAAATTTAGGTACAATTCGTTCATCAAACTTATGTACAGAAATTATGGAATACACTGCAAAAGATGAGGTTGCTGTTTGTAACTTAGCATCAATTGCATTGCCAATGTTTGTTTCTGAAAGAGAAAATGGAGAAAAGTATTTTAATCATAAAAAATTATATGATGTTACAAAAAAGGTAACTCGTAATTTAGATACGGTTATTGATGCAAACTTTTATCCTGTAAAAGAAGCAGAGAATTCTAACTTTAGACACAGACCTGTAGGTTTAGGTATACAAGGTTTAGCAGATACTTTTATCAATTTACGTTTACCATTTACTAGTGAAGAAGCAAAAAAGCTGAATCAAGATATTTTTGAAACAATGTATTTTGCAGCTGTAACATCATCAATGGAAATTGCAAAAGCAAAAGAACCATATTCGACATTTAAAGGATCTCCAATGTCTGAAGGAGAATTCCAATTTAATATGTGGGGAATTAAAGATGATGAATTAAGTGGAAATTGGGATTGGGCTAAATTGCGAACTCAAGTAATGAAACACGGAGTTAGAAACTCATTGTTAGTTGCACCAATGCCAACAGCATCTACATCTCAAATATTAGGAAACAATGAAGCTTTTGAGCCTTATACTTCTAATATTTATACAAGAAGAGTTTTGTCTGGTGAGTTTATTGTAGTTAATAAACATTTATTAGAAGACTTAGTAGAGTTAGGTTTGTGGGATAATGATATGAAAGAAAGTATTATGCGTGCAAACGGATCGATACAACATATAGAAGAAATTCCTGCGGATTTAAGAGAGTTATATAAAACAGTTTGGGAAATGAGTATGAAAGATATTATTGATATGTCTCGTCACAGAGGGTATTTCATAGATCAATCTCAGTCTTTAAACTTGTTTATGAAAGATCCAGATTATGGTAAATTAACTTCAATGCACTTTTATGCTTGGAAATCTGGCTTAAAAACAGGAATGTATTACTTAAGAACTAAATCTGCAGTAAATGCAATTCAGTTTACAATTTCTAAAGAAAAGAAAGCAGATTTAGCAGATAAGCCAATGAGCGCTGCAGAATTTAAAGCAATGGTAGATGCATCTAGAAATGCAGAACCAGATGATTGTGAAATGTGTGGTTCTTAAAAGTTGAAATAATTAAAAAAGAGAAGTCGAAAGACTTCTCTTTTTTATATTAATCATTAAAATTAAATGCTGAGGTAGAAAAAAAATATAAAAAAAAGGGACACTTGAAATATCCCCTTGGTTTTTTAATAAAATTTGGATTTCGACAGCCAATTATATTATAAATAGATGAAGAAGAGTTTACTTCAACTCCATTTTGTTACCTCAAAAGTACAAAACTAGAAGCTTCCTACCAAGTTAAATATTTCTAAGGTTATTGTAAATTTTAGAAACCCTTATATAAGTAGGGTTTTTAAGGTGTAATTTTTATCAACATAAAAAATATTGATGTTGATAACTTAATAATTATTATAAATGCATAGAAATTTATTTATCAGATCAATTAACGAAAAGTTAATTATAAAACTGACATTTAATTCAATTGAAAAAGGAATTTTAACTAGGAATTGTATTCCTTTTGATTTTGGACCAAGTAGAAGGTTTAGAGATAAATCTCAACGTTACCATTTTTTAGTTTTAGATGGAGCATCTGGAAGGCACAATCTTTCAATTTTGCCAATACAAATTGTAAAAATAGAATTGACTGAGAAACACTTTAGTCCTTCTGATTTTATTAAGTGGAAACCCAATTGGTTTATTAAAAGAAATTGGGGGGTCTATTCTTAATTAAATCAAAAGTAATTAAAAGAGAAGTAGCAATACTTCTCTTTTTTTGTATTTTCGAAAAATGAAAAAAATAATTTATCTCATTGCTTTTTTGTCTTTTTATTCTTGTAAAAAGAATGTTGAAAAGCAAAGCGACATTATATCAGAAAAAGAAAACAGTATTAATTGGAATCAAATAAATTTTGATAACTATTTGTTTAATACTCTAAATAATCAGCAAGATAAAATTGAATTAGAAAAAGGAAAGAATTATATTTTAGATTTCTGGTATTTAGAATGCCCTCCTTGCGTAAAACAACATCAAGAAATTAAAGAGCATCAAAATTTACTTACCAAAAACAATATAGAAATCATTGGTGTTTCTATTGATAGAAGTCTAGAAGATTGGAAATCTTATATAGACAAACATCAGTATAAATGGAAAAATTATAATCAGTATAATGTAGAAAATGAATTAAAATTCGATTATAAAATTAAACTTTTTCCTACTTATTTATACATAAATGATGAAGGAGTAATCTTAAAGAAGTTCAATTCTTTTCAAAAATTAATTACTGCTCTAAATTTAGAAAACAATAACAAATAAAATTAAATGTTGAATTTAAATTATGAGTTCAACATTCATAAATCAAGAAATAAATGAATTGGGAACAACTCCTTTCTTTAAAACGTTTTGGTGATACACAAAAACGACCAAGAATAGCACAAGATGAAACACGTTTAGGCTTTGAAGTAGATTTTGATAGAATTATATTTTCATCAGCATTTAGAAGTTTACAAGACAAAACGCAGGTAATTCCGTTATCTGAAACCGATTTTGTGCATACAAGATTAACACATAGTTTAGAAGTCTCTGTTGTGGGGAGAACTTTAGGTAGAAAAGTAGGTAAGGTATTATTAGAACGTCATCCTAATTTAGTTGATTTAGGTTACACATTTAATGATTTTGGGGCAATTGTAGCAGCAGCTTCTGTTACTCACGATATTGGGAATCCACCTTTTGGGCATTCAGGAGAAAAAGCAATTGGCGAGTATTTTAAAACAGGAAATGGAGTAAAATATAAAGACCAATTATCAGAAAAAGAATATCAAGATTTAATTGATTTTGAAGGGAATGCAAACGGATTTAAAATACTTACAGAATCTAGAGAAGGCATTTCTGGTGGCTTACGATTAAGTTATGCAACTTTGGGTGCGTTTTTAAAATATCCAAAAGAGAGTTTACCTAAAAAGCCAACCAATCATATATCAGATAAAAAATACGGATTTTTCCAATCAGAAAAAGAAGAATTTTTAGATGTAGTACAAGAATTGGGTATGCAGTCTAAATCAACAGAAAGTCATTCTTTTTTCAGACATCCTTTAGCTTATTTAGTAGAAGCTGCAGACGATATTTGCTATACAATCATCGATTTTGAAGATGGAATTAATTTAGGTCTAATTGATGAAGATTATGCTTTAGAATATATGTCTAAATTAATTCACGGTATTAATAGAGATAAATATTACGCTTTAAAACATACAAAAGATAGAACAGCATATTTAAGAGCAATTGCTATTAATTCTTTGATTGATGAAGCTGTTTCTATTTTCTTAAACAATGAAGAAGCAATTTTAAACGGTGATTTTGATAAGTCTTTGTTAGATAAATGTAAGTACGAAGCACAAATAAATGACATTATTAAAATAAGTATCGATAAAATTTACAGAAGCAAAGAAGTGATTGAAAAAGAAGTTGCCGGTTATAGAATAATTGCAGATTTACTTGATGTTTTTGTTACAGCTTTAAACAATAAATTTTCTGACTCGCAATCTAATTTCGATAAGCTAGTTTTGAATTTAATGCCTAAAGAATATCAAACAGAAACAGCAAACTTATATCATAGAATAATGCAAGTGTGTAGTTATGTTTCTAGAATGTCTGATAGTTATGCTATAAAAATGCATAAAAAAATAACTGGGAATATTATTTAATTCCTTTAATTTATTAACGAAACGTTAAAATTTAACATAATTATTAACTAATTATAGTTAATTTAGTGGTTCTATTTTAAATTTTTAAGACTTATGAAAAAAAAAATACTTGTTTTACTAACGTTAGTTTTAGCAGCTTTTGTTAGTGTAGTTTCATTAACAAACATTAATGAGGCTAAAAATGAAGTAGCTTCTTTAAAAAAGATAAAGAAGAAAAAGAAAACTATCGAAGAAAAAATGCTTTATGCCAAAGAAAGAGAATTGTACGAGTTAGGTTTTCAAATAAACCCACTAACTGGTAAAATTCCCTTAGAAGAAAAAGATCAAGAATATAAAACATCCATTAATTTAATTAATACAAAATCTAAAAGTAGTGCAGTAAGTAGATCATTTACATCTAGAGGGCCTTCTAATTTAGGTGGAAGAACAAGGGCTTTAAAATTGGATGTTTCAGATGCTACAGGAAACACAATTATTGCTGGTGGAGTAAGTAGTGGTGTTTTTAGAACAACAGATGGTGGTGCAAGTTGGATAAAAGTTTCTAGTAACGATGAAATTCATAATGTAACTGCAATTGCTCAAGATTCAAGACCAGATTCTCAAAATATTTGGTATTATGCAACAGGTGAGTGGTCTGGAAATAGTACTTCTTTAGGTTCTCCATACAGAGGTCAAGGTATTTGGAAATCTATTGATGGTGGATTGACTTGGTCACAAATTTCAATAACAGATTCAGATCATCACGTTTTTGATTCAGATTTCGATTATGTAAATACATTAGAAGTAAGCCCTCTTAATGGTGATTTATTTATTGCTGCTACTGGTAAAATTATTAGGTATGATGGTTCAACTATGAGTACAGAATTAGAAATCGCTGATGATGGTACTGGATGGACTGATGTTAAAATTGCAAGCGATGGTAGAGTTTTTGCTGCTGTAGAAGGTACATCTAGAGCTGGAGGTATTACTACTTCTGCAACAGGAAATGGTGGTTGGTCTGTTTTAGCAAAAAATGGTAATCCTTCTGGTTGGTCTGCTGCGGGTAGAATAGTATTAGGTGTTGCACCTAGCAATAGCAATATTCTATATGCGTTGTTTGAAAACGGAAAAAGATCTGATGCTGCATCTGACACCTATGAAATAGAAGCAGATTTATGGAAATATGATTTTGCAACTACATCTTGGACAAATTACTCAGATAAATTACCAGACGAATCTGGTGGAGATTCTGAAGGTAATGACCCTTTTGCTATTCAAGGGGGGTATGATTTAGTGGTTTCTGTAAAACCAGATAATGAAAACTTTGTTGTTGTTGGTGGTACAAATCCTTATAAAATAGAAGATATTACTTCAGATGTTATGTTTTCCAGAATTGGTGGTTATGTAAATAACTTAAGTTATGGTACATATAGTGTTGGTGGTACAGATCATCATCCAGACATACATCAACTATTCTTCGATCCTCAAAACCCAGGTACTCTTTATAGTGGTACTGATGGTGGTATTCATAAAGCAAATGTAGCAGTGCCAAGTGTTGCTTGGACAAGTTTAAATAATAACTATCAAACTTATCAATATTACCACGTTGCTATGGATCCGCAATCAGGTAAAGATATTGTATTAGGAGGTGCACAAGATAATGGAACAACTGTTGGTGGTTTAGATTACAGTACAAGTATTACAGATAAATCGACTATGGTAAGTATGGCTGGTGGAGATGGTGTGGCTGTTGGAATTGGTAGAAATGATGGTAGTTTAAGATATTATTTAGGCTTTCAAAACGGAACAATGTATCAAAGAAAAAGTGGTTTCTTAGAAATAACTCCAGATGAATCTTCTAGTCAATTTGTTACTTATTTTTACTTAGATCCAGATAATAACGAATCTTTATATTATGCTGGGCAATCAAATTTATTTGTAACTCACGATGCAGAAAATATTACAAGTGAAACATGGACTAATATAGGTACACTGTCAACAAACGAGTTTATAAGAACAATTGCTACTACAAGAGGTGCTTATAATGCAGCAACTAGTCAATTATTTATTGGTGGTCAAAGTGGAGGTGTTTTTAGAGTATCAGACCCTCAAAATGTTACTTCATTATCTACAGAAGCTGTAAATATAACACCTGCTAGTGCAACTAAATCTAGCAATACTATTGTTAGTGATATTGCTATACACCCAACAAATCCAGATATTGTTTTAGCGGTTTATGCAAATTATGGAATTAACAATATTTACCTAACAAAAAATGCAACGGCACCATCTCCTACTTGGCAGTTAGTAGAAAGAAATTTAGAAAACCATTCTATAAGATCTGCAGCAATTACACAAGTAGGTTCTGAAATAACATATTTTGTAGGTACAGCAAGAGGCTTATATAGTTCTACAGATCCAGCAAGTATAAACTGGACAATTGAAGGAGCTAACGATTTAGGTTTAGCCGTAATTAGTTCTTTAGTATATCGTCCTTCAGATAATAAACTATTAATTGGAACACATGGTAATGGTATGTTTGAAACTACAATAGAAGAAACACTTTCTGTGAGTTCTTTTAATGATGATTTAAAATTATCTATTTATCCTAACCCAACAGCAAATAATATTTTTCTAAAAAGTAGTTTGATTAATACCAACGATGATGTTACTTATGAGATTTATAATTTAATTGGTAAATCTGTTAAAAAAGGTCAGCTTAAAGATGCTCAAATTAATGTAGGAAATTTAACTGCAGGTGCTTATATTTTAAATGTTAAATCAAATGATTTAAAACAATCTGTTAAATTTATTAAAGAATAAAAATATGATAAAGAAGTTTTATAGCTTTTTTTTAACTTTTGCCTTTCTTTTTGGATGTGCTAGTGGTAAGATGAAATTAGAAGATAAACCTTTAGTGGAAATTAATGATGCTTACTTTTCTAAATATTCATCAGGAATAAAAGGAGGTGGTGCAGGTTTTAATATTCATATTTCTATTATTGATGAATTAGAACAAAATGAAAAACTTTCAGGTATATATTTTAAAGAAAAATTTGCTAATTTAAAGATTAACGAACCTAATGTCTATACAGCTTTTATAAGAACAAAAAAGCAAGAAGAAACAAATTTAGATGTTATAAACAGTTCTAAAGAGGACAAAAATGCATTAGAGATTTCTAAAGATGATTTTCCTTTTGAATTGAAATCAAATGAAGCTGTTTTGGTTTATCAAATTAAAGAAAAAAAGAAGTATTTTAAAATTCTTTTAAAGAAACGAAATGCTGGTATACCTCAGTAATTATTAAATAAAAAAGACGCAGAAATGCGTCTTTTTTTTTGTTTTATATCAATCTAGAAAAAACTTCAGATAGTGTTCTTGAATCTAGTCCGTTTTTTAAAAGCAACCTTTCTTTTGAGCCTTGCTCAATAAAATTATCAGGTAAACCTAAAGATTTAATTTTATTTTGATAACCATTTTCAGCAGCAAATTCTAAAATAGCAGAACCAAAACCACCTTTAATTACTCCGTCTTCAATTGTAATTATTACTGAATGTTTCTCAAAAACAGAATGCAATAAATTTTCATCTAAAGGCTTTACAAAACGCATATCATAATGCGCAATTAAAGAACTTGTATTTTCTTTTTCAAATATATCAATAGCTTTAGAAACCTTTTCTGCAACGGTTCCAATACTTAAAATGGCAATAGTATTACCTTCTTTTAAACAAATACCTTTACCAATTTCAATTTCCTGAAAAGGATTTTGCCAATCAATAATTTCTCCATAACCTCTTGGGTAACGAATTGCAATTGGTTGTTTTAAATCCAATTGGGCTGTATATAAAATATTACGTAGTTCAATTTCATTTCTTGGAGCAAAAATAATCAAGTTTGGTATGCATCGTAAATACGCTAAATCAAAAACCCCATGATGTGTAGCTCCATCTTCGCCCACTAAACCAGCTCTATCCAAACAAAAAATGACAGGTAAATTTTGCAAAGCCACATCATGAATAACTTGGTCGTATGCGCGTTGTAAAAAAGTGGAATAAATATTACAAAAAGGCACTAAACCTTGAGTAGCCATTCCTGCAGCTAAAGTAACTGCATGTTGTTCTGCAATACCAACATCAAAAGTTCTGTTAGGAAACTTTTTTAGCATCAAGTTTAAAGAGCTACCAGTTAACATAGCAGGTGTAATGGCTACAATTTTATCATTTTTTTCTGATAATTCAACTATGGTTTTACCAAAAACATCCTGGTATTTTGTAAATAAACTTGCTTCTTTTTTTATTCGTTCTCCAGAAATTTTATCGAACTTTCCAGGAGCATGATAGGTTATTTGGTCTTCTTCAGCCTTTTTTAAACCTTTACCTTTTGTGGTAATTATATGTAAGAATTTTGGACCTTTTACCGATTTTAATCGTTCTAATTCAGTTAATAATTTTGGTAAGTTATGACCATCAATAGGGCCAGAATAATTAAAATTTAAAGCTTTAATAATATTGTTTTGTGCGGCTAATTTTCTGTCGGATTTTACCTTTGTTAAGTATTCTTTTAAAGCACCAACAGCAGGATCAATTCCAATAGCATTATCATTTAAAATGATGAGTAAATTTGCTTTAGAAACACCTGCGTGATTCAAAGCTTCAAATGCCATTCCGCTTGCAATAGAAGCATCACCAATAACAGCAATATGTTGTTTCTCTTTTTCGCCTTTTAAGTTAGAGGCAATTGCCATACCTAAAGCAGCAGAGATAGAAGTAGAAGAATGCCCAACTCCAAAAGCATCAAATTCACTTTCTTTTCTTGATGGAAAACCAGAAATACCTCCAAATTGTCTATTGGTATGAAAAATGTCTTTTCTACCGGTTAAAATTTTATGGCCATAAGCTTGATGACCAACATCCCAAACTAATAAATCATTAGGAGTATCAAACAAAAAATGGAGGGCAATTGTTAATTCTACAACACCTAAACTAGCCCCTAAATGACCTTCTTTGGTTGATACAATATCAATTATAAATTCCCTTAAATTTTTGGCTAATTCAGGTAATTGCTCAGGATTTAATTTTCTTAAATCAGATGGATTTGATATGTTATCTAACAAATTTTTTGACATTCTACAAAAATACAATAATCCTTTTTTGTAATATTGATTTTTGTTTTCTTTAAATTATGATACAACCTTTTGATGATGCTTATTTTATGAGAAAAGCCTATCAAGAAGCAGAAATTGCTTTTGATAAAGGCGAGGTTCCTGTTGGTGCTGTAATTGTTTTAAATAATAGAATTATAGCAAGGGCACATAATTTAACAGAGACTTTAAATGATGTAACAGCGCATGCAGAAATGCAAGCATTTACTGCAGCAGCAGACTTTTTAGGAGGTAAGTATTTAAAAGATTGTATTTTGTATGTTACTTTAGAGCCCTGCCAAATGTGTGCAGGTGCAAGTTATTGGGCACAAATTGGTAAAATAGTTTACGGAGCTTCTGAGCCAGAAAGAGGTTTTGTGAATTTAAAGACTACTTTACATCCCAAGACAAAAGTTGTGTCAGGAATTTTAGAAAACGAATGTTCTCAAATTTTAAAACGTTTTTTTATCGAAAAACGCAATTTAAATTAAACGTAAACTGTTAAAATTTTAACAAACTCTTCTTAAAAAATTTGTAGTGTTATTTGTTTTAATCAACTTTATGGTTAATTCAAATCTAATCAAACACTACAAATGAAAAATTTCATCTTGTTTTTTGTGTTTTTATTGACTACTTCAATAAGTTTTGCACAAGAAACTCCAAAACCCAATTACAGAGCTGCAGCTAAATATTCGCCTAAAAATTTAGCAAAAATGGTACATTCTACGAGTGTAAATCCTCATTGGTTAAAAAAAGGAAATCGCTTTTGGTATGCTTACAAAACCTCAGAAGGTTCAAATCATTACATTGTAGATTTAGACAAAAAAACTAAAAAACTTTTGTTCGATAATGTAAAAATGGCAAAGTGGTTAACAGAAATTACTAAAGATCCTTATGATGCTAAACACTTGCCTCGTTTTAGTTTTAAGTTTAACAAAGCCGAAAATGCAATTCGTTTTAGAGTAACATCTACAGAAGAAGTTGAGGTTGTTGATGAAAAGAAAGAGGATAAAAAGGAAGAGAAAAAAGATTCAATATCAACAAAAAAAGATAAAAAAACGAAACCTAAAAAGCCTAAAATGGAGAAAAAGGTTTACCATTTAGAATATAAATTAGGTGGAAATGGGTTAACAATTATCGATACTAAAAAGAAAGAAAAAGAACCTTGGAAAAAATGGGCAAATATTGCTCCTGATAGTTCAATAGTATTGTATGGTAAAAATCATAATATCTATTGGATGGACAAAATTAACTTTAAAAAGTTTATAAAAGATGAAAAAGACACGACTGTTGTAGAAAACCAATGGACCAAAGATGGTGAAGAAAATTACGGTTACACTTGGGGTGGTAGAGGACAAGACAATGTTGATAAAGAAAAAAAGAAAGATGATAGAAAAGGCGTTTGGGGTACTTGGTCTCACGATTCTAAAAAGTTTGTTTTTCAAAAATCAGATTCTAGGCATATTAAAGATTTATGGGTAATTAATTCTACAGGTAAAAAAAGACCAACTTTAGAAACCTACAAATACCATATGCCAGGAGAACAAGAATATTACAAGTCAGAATTGTTAATTTTTGATATTCCTACAAAAACACATATTAAAGTGCCTTTAGACACAGTTCGTCAGCAAAGTATTTCTGTGTATAGAGCTCCAAGAAAACAGTCTGATAGAGATGACGATTTTAAACCAACCTTGCTTTTATCAAAAAAAGGAAAAGTATATTTTAGTGTAATTTCTAGAGATAGAAAAAAGTTAGATATTAATGTTGCTGATATTAATACTGGTGAATATAAAACCTTGATAGAAGAGCGTTTTAATACTTATATAGAATCTAGACCTTTGGTTTTGTTTAATAATGAAACAGAAATGTTGCATTGGGCAGAACGTGATGGTTGGGCACATTTTTATTTGTATGATGCTAATGGTAAATTAAAAAACCAAGTTACAGAAGGCGATTATCACGTTGCTAATTTCGAAGGTTTAAACGAGAAAACAAGAACTTTATATTTTTCTGCAAACGGTGTAAACAAAGAGCAAGATCCTTATTATGCACATTCTTATAGCATCAATTTAAATGGTACAGGATTAAAAACTTTAAATCCTGGTGATTTTACAGCAAGAACAAGTATGTCTGATTCTAATCAGTATTTTGTGAGTAATTTTTCTAGAGTTAATACAGTGCCAAAATCGGAAGTTAGAGATGCAAACGGTCGTAAAGTAATGGATTTAGAAACTGCAGATTTATCGCAATTATTTGCATCAGGATATAAATTTCCAGAACCTTTTAAAGTAAAAGCAGATGATGGAATTACAGATATTTACGGGGTTATGTACAAGCCTTTTGATATGGACTCTACAAAAGTTTATCCGCTTTTAGAATACGTTTATCCTGGGCCACAAACAGAAGCTGTAAACAAATCTTTTTCTTACAGAATGGATAGAGTGGATAGAATGGCGCAAGTTGGTTTTATTGTAATTACGTTAGGAAACAGAGG
This sequence comes from Polaribacter reichenbachii, assembly GCF_001975665.1. Lineage (NCBI taxonomy): Bacteria > Pseudomonadati > Bacteroidota > Flavobacteriia > Flavobacteriales > Flavobacteriaceae > Polaribacter > Polaribacter reichenbachii. The sequence goes on from NZ_CP019419.1 coordinate 2,205,102, forward strand.
TGGGCATCCAGACAGATCTAAATGGTATCATAATTATGGTTATGGTAATTTACGTGATTATGGATTGGCTGATAAAAAATATGCAGCACAACAATTGGCAAACAAACACAAATTTATTGATATCGAAAAAGTAGGAATTTACGGTCATTCTGGAGGTGGATTTATGTCTACAGCAGCAATGTTAGTGTATCCAGATTTCTTTAAAGCTGCAGTTTCATCCGCAGGAAATCACGATAATAATGTGTATAATTCTTGGTGGAGTGAAACGCATCATGGAGTTAAAGAAGAAATTGATGCTAAAGGAAAGGTTTCTTATAAATACAAAATTGATAACAATCAATCTTTGGCAAAAAACTTAAAAGGACATTTAATGTTAATTCACGGAGATATGGACAATAACGTAAATCCTGCAGGAACCATTAGAATGGCAAACGAATTAATTAAAGCAAATAAACGTTTTAAATTTATGGTAATGCCAGGACAAAGACACGGTTTTGGAAGTATGACTGAATATTCTTTTTGGCTAAGAGCAGATCATTTTAGTAAATATCTATTGGGTGAAGAAAATACAAGTGCAGATTTTATGTTTATGAATTTAGATAAACCTTTAAAAAGATAATCTGTCTGTTCGAGCGCAGTTGAGAACTTATATTATAAAAAACTCCGAATTAAAATTCGGAGTTTTTTGTGTTTTAAGTTAATATGTTCTCGATACAATTTTTCTTCCTTTGTCAGAAAAACCACTCGAACTGACAATTAGAGTTTTTTAAAGGTTCGTCTGTCACATTTAGTGATTTTGCTTTTTTGCAAAATTGTATCGAGATGTTTTTAATCCTGCTGATATTCTAAAATATCCGAAGGTTGGCAGTCTAAAGCTTTACAGATAGCTTCTAAAGTAGAAAAACGAATTGCTTTTGCTTTACCCGATTTTAAGATGGATAAGTTCGCAGTGGTAATACCAATAATTTCTGCCAATTCTTTACTTCGCATTTTGCGTTTGGCAAGCATTACATCTAAATTTACTATGATTGCCATATTATATTGTTAAATCGTTTTCTTGCTGAATGTAATTTCCTTTTCTGATTAAATCTAAATAGAAATATAGAAAAAAGGCAAGAATTAAATGTATTAACACAAAGAAGTGAGGTTCATCAAAACGTAAAGTGTTATGCATAAAATATCTGATTGTAATTCCGATAAAACCAATAATTACAGGGATATAATTTATTCTGTAAAACAAAGTTAATTTCTTTAAAGAATTTTCTTCAAAGGTTTTTTGTGTGATAAAAATTTTGAAAAATCCTTTTAAAACATAGAAATAAATAGAATAATATATTAAAGTTCCCCACATTAAAAATACGGTGTAGGTTAGCCAAAACTCAACTCCTATATTTTTAATTTTTGCAAAATTAAGTCCATCTCTTTTTACAATATCTACAAAAGGAAGATCCCAATTAAAATAATATTCTAGAAAAGAAAATGCAGAAAGAGGTATGAGTATAAGAGAAAATATTAGAAATCCCCAGAAAGTGAGTTTAGAGATTAAGTAAGCTAGTTTTTTCATAGTTATATGGTTAAATCGTTTTCTAGTTTTGTGTTTTTTGCAATTTTAAAAATTTCACTTAGCGTTAAAAAGAACAATCCTAAACAGATAATTACTAAATGTTGATTCAAACCAAATTCTAAAGAAACTTTTTGCTCAAAGTATATTTTGCTTGTAAATGAGATTAAGAGAGAAATAATGCCAGAAATAGCTAATAAATTCCCTGTTTTTTTGAAGGATGTAATAACAGTTTCTTCAAATATTTTTACTCTTATAAAAAAGTGTAATACTTTTCTAAAGAAATATAAAGCAGCAATAATCAGTAAATAATTTATAGCAGAAACTGAAAGTAATATTTTTGATAATAAAGTATCGTTATTAAAATTTATTGAATTCATTTTGATATTTAAATTGCCTAAATCAACAAAGAAAATAGCAATTGATAGACCAATTATAATTAATACTACAGGGATAGAAAATATCCAAAGTAAATCTACAATTGCTTTAAGAATATTAAGTTTTCGCATAGCTTTATATTATTTGATATCACAAATATATAAAAATTATCGAAAAACAATAATAAAATATTAAAAAAAGGTAATTTATACTTTTTTAATAACGTTTGTTACAATGCCCCAAATCACAAAATCGTTATCTTCTGTAATGTTTATAATTGGGTAATTAGGATTTTCAGGTTGTAACCAAACTTCATTTTTTTCTACTCGTAAGCGTTTTACAGTAAACTCGCCATCTAAAAAGCAAACCGCAATTTTGTTGTTGGCAGGTTCTAAACTTCTATCAATAACTAGTAAATCGTTATCGTCTAAACCAGCATCAATCATAGATTGCCCTTTTACTTTTGCAAAAAAAGTAGCGTCTTTATTCTGAATCAATTCATCATCTAAAGAAATTCGAGTTTCTCTAAAATCATCTGCAGGCGATGGAAAACCAGCCGAAATTCCTGTATCTACCAAAATTGCTCCATTACCAGACGAAGCTTTTGGCGTAAAAAATGTAAGATTTTTAGATGCATTCATAATACTTTGCAAAGTAAAACTTTTCTTTAAATAAAAGAATAAAAAAGTTTCAGGCTATTTTATAGCTTTTACAATTAAAACATCATTAATATTTGTGGTGAATTTAGGCGATAATCTTTCTTGACGCATTTTCCAGGTACGTTTTAAATCTTGATTCCCTAATTTAATTTTGTCTGCTTTAAATTTACGATTTAAATGATCAATTGCAGACATTAAAGGTTTATGTTTTGGGTTTTCTTCAGAAAATAAGTTCAATTGAAAATTATCATTAGGCACTAAACCTGTAACAATTACACCTGCTCTTTTGTATTTAATTCCGGGTTTAAAAATACTCTTTACAGCTTCTACAGCAGCTTTAGAAATAGTTAATGTAGAATCTGTTGGATACGAAAAAAAGACTGTTTTACTTTCTCTATGTTGTGCTAAATCTTTTTGATGACGATCGCTAGAAAGTTGCACAATTAACATATGGCAACTCGATTTTTGTGTACGTAATTTTTCTGCACAACTTACAGCAAATGTAGAAATGCGCTCTTTAAGGTTATCAATATCAGAATAGGTATATTCAAAACTACGAGTTGTGGCAATCATTTTTTTTGATGAAACTTCTTCTAACGGAATTTTAGAAATGCCTTGTAAATCTTTTTGTAAACGCCATTCTACAATAGAAAATTCTTTTAAAACCCAGTTGCTTGGTAATTGTGTAAAATCGTAAGCGGTTTTACAGCCTTTGGCTTCTAATCTGTTTTTTAAACGACGACCAATTCCCCAAACATTGCCAATTTTGGTCCATTTTAAGGCTTTAATTCTGTTTTCTTCACAATCAATTACGCAAATTCCTTTTGATTGTTTTAGGTTAGAACGCGCAATTTTATTGGCAACTTTACTCAAAGCTTTGGTTGGCGCAATTCCTACACAAGTTGGTATGCCTGTCCATTTTAAAACTCGATTTCTCATTTTGGTTGCATATGCTGCTAAATCGTAATTTTCAAAACCTTTTAATTGTAAAAAAGATTCATCTATAGAATACATTTCTATATCTGGCGAAAAATCTGACAGAATATTCATTACTCTTGCACTCATATCTCCATATAAAGGATAATTGGATGACAAAACCGTAATATTTTTTTCCTTACAAAACTGATCCCATTTAAAAACTGGCGCTCCAAAAGGTAATTGTAATTTCTTAGCTTCATCGCTCATAGAAATAACACAACCATCATTATTGCTTAAAATAGCAACAGGTTTATTTTGCAAGTTTGGGTTAAAAACTCGCTCGCAAGAAGCATAAAAATTATTACAATCTACAAGTGCAAACATCTTATAAAAATACCTAAAAATAGCAGACAAAATTACAATGTTAATATCTTAATCTATTAAAATCGATAGCAAAATATCAACTTAACTTAAAGACAGATTGTTATAAGCACTTTTTAATTTATGAATAACAATTTCGATTTCTTCTTCATTTAAATGCCCAAAACCAAAGCGAATGGCACAGGTGGTTTTATTCTGATATAAAATAGTTTTGGGTAAAAATAAATCGTTTTTTTCTGCTTGCTCTGCCAGTTTAACTAAAGGTATTGTTGGGGTAAAAGTTAACCAAATTGCCAAACCACCTTCAGGAATTTTCCAGGCTGCAATTTTATCAAAATGTTTTAATAATAATCGATTTAAGTAATCTCTTCTTTTTTTATAGATAACAATATTCTTTTGCATTAATCTATAAATTTCTCCTTCATTAATGAGTTCAGATAACATTTGCTGCTGAATTAAATCTCCTTGTTCATCTAATAAATACAAATAATTTTTTGCTTCTTGAATTAAATTTTCTGGCGCAATTACAAATCCGGTTTGGAAACTAGGAAATAAAGATTGACCCAATTTACCTAGATAAATGACCATTCCATTTTCATCAGAATTTGTCATTGGTAAAACAGGAGAATTATCAAACTGAAAATCATAATCAAAATCATCTTCAATAATGGCAAAACCAAATTCTTTGGCAAGTTTTAATAATGCTGTTCTGCGTTTTTCGCTTAAGGTAACTGTGGTTGGGTAATCTCTATGTGCACAAATATATACGCATCGAATACTGTTTTTGATGAAATTTTTTCTGATAAAATCAATATCCAAACCTTCATCATCAACAGGAATTGTAATGAGTTGAGCACCTACTTGCTGAAATATCATATTAGAAGCGTAATTACTTAAATTACCAACCAAAACAACATCATTTTTTTGAATTAGAAGTTGAGAAACAATGTACAAACTCATTTCTGTACTTCTGGTACTAATTAAGTTTTTTGGGCTTACATATAATCCTCTTGTGGCATTTAAATAATTACACAGTTGTGTTTGAAACATAGAAAGTGAGGCTTCTTGAGGTCTGTTCCATTTTTGAATTAAAGTTTTACGTTTCATAGCTGCACTATACCATCTTGTAAATTGGTTAACAGGGTGTAAGCGTAAATCTGGTTTACCATCGTTAACAGAATATTTCGCTGTTGTTAATTGTACAGTAGATGCCAAATGAAACGATTTTTGGAATTCGAAACCAGTAGTTTTTGCTAAACTTTGGTTATTGATAAATTCAGTTTTTTTGTTTTTATTCGTAAATCTCACCTTTCTAGTAGATACAAAAGTTCCTCTGTTAGGTTTAATATCTACCCAGCCTTGAGAGGCTAATTCATCATAAATAGCAACAGCAGTATTTCTGTGAATTTGTAGTGTTTTTGCAAGCGCTCTAGTGCCTGGTAGTTTTGTTTTTTTTAGAATGATATTCCTTTGAAACAAATTTACAAATGCTTGAGCACCCTGAATGTAAATAGCCTGTGTTTTAGATTTATCAAAATTGATATTCTTTTGGATTATTGATAAAAGTGGACTGTCTGTCATTTAAAAACCGGACTATTTTAAGCGGTTATAAAGTTACGACTTTTGTAGCCTATTTAAATCACTATTTATGAAAATTAGAATTACGTTAATAATTGTAGGCTTGTTATTTGTTTTACAAGTAAAAGCACAAGAAAAAGTTATAAAAAGAGATACTTTAAAAGAGGTTGTTATTACATCAACAAGAATAGATTTACCTTTTAAAGCAAATTCTAGAACTATAAATGTTATTTCATCTGAAGACATAAAAAATAGTGCAGCTACAAATGTTGCAGATTTATTACAGCAAGTTGCAGGTGTAGATATTAGAAGAAGAGGAACTGCTGGTAGCCAAGCAGATTTGTATATTAGAGGTGGTGGTTTTGATCAAACTTTATTGTTAATAGATGGTATTAAAATGGATGATTCTCAGACAGGACATCATACATTAAATGCAGCTTTACCAATAGAAGTTATTGAAAGAATAGAAGTAATAAAAGGGCCTGCAGCAAGAGTTTTTGGGCAAAATGCATTTACTGGAGCTATAAATATTGTAACTAAAAAGAAGCTGAATAATGTTGCTTCTGTAAATGTAGAAACAGGTTCTTTTGGGCAATTAAATGGTTCTGTAACTGTTGGTAAAGAATTTGAAAATTCATCAATAATTGCGCACGTTGGTGCATTAACATCAGATGGTTATAGAGAAAATTCAGATTATAATAATTACAATTATTTCTTAAAAGGAGTTTTCAATAAAAAGAACCAGCCAATAGAAGTTTTGGCTACTTTTTTCGATAAAAAATTCGGAGCAGAAAATTTTTATACCACGAACGAAACTTTTCACGAATATGAAGAAACTCAGAATAGTGTAATTGGGGTTTCTACTACTTTTAAATCAGAAAAATTAAAAATTACACCAAGAGTTTATTGGAGAAGAGGTCAAGATATTTTTCTGTTAAGAAGAGATGATCCTAGTTTTTATAGAAACTTGCATATTACGAATAAAGTAGGTGTAGAAACAAATGCAGCTTACACATCTAAAGCTGGTGTTACAGGTTTTGGAGTTGATGTTTCTAGAGTTTCTATTAGTAGTAATAATTTAGGTGATAGAAATAGAACAATGGCTAATTTGTTTTTAGAACATCGTTTTAGTTTGGCAGATGATAAGTTAGATATTACACCAGGTATTGCAGTTACTTATTTTTCTGATTTTAAATTCCACGCTTTTCCAGGGTTAGATTTAGGTTTTCAAATATCAGATAAAGTAAAAGCTTACGGAAATATTGGTTATACTTACAGAATACCAACCTATACAGATTTGTTTTATAGTGATCCTGTAACTGTTGGTAACGAAAACTTAGAGCCAGAAGAAGCTTTTGCACAAGAAATTGGTTTTAAATTTGATGATACTCGATTTAATGCATCTGTTGCTTTCTTTAACAGAGATTCTGATAATTTGATAGATTATGTAAGAGAAAATACAGGCAATAGCGCATTTACAGCAACAAATATTGCACAAGTAAATACCAAAGGTTTAGAGTTTGATGCAGGTTATAATTTTAAAATAGGAAGCTATACACAAACAATTTCTGCAAACTATACTTTTTTAGAGGATGATATTTTAGATCAAAATAAAGATTTATCTCGTTATTCTTTAAATACTTTAAGACATCAATTTACAACACGTTTTACAAGTAAGTTGTTTAAAAATGTGCATCAGAATATTATTTACAAATACGCAGAACGTACAATTGGTACTTCTTATAATGTTTGGGATGCATCTATTATTGTTGCTATAAATAAAATCAACTTTACAATTACAGCTAATAATATTTTTAATGCAGATTATATAGAATCTGGTTTTGTACCAATGCCACCAAGTAATGTTTTATTTGGATTGAGATACAATTTTTAAGGAATCAAAATTTCCCGTTTTCACTTTAAGCCTTGATAAATTTTTATCAGGGTTTTTTCTTTTTTAGAACTTTTATGTAACAAAAAATAGTTTTTATCTACTAATAATATACAATCACTTTTTTTATTTTTTCAAGAATATAAATTGATCTTTTTTGCCGAAGATAAAGTCAATTTATAAACGCAAAAAGCAGTATATTTATTCACTTTAAAATTAATTTTCTATGATGGAATGGTTTCAAGAATTAGCGTCTTTCCCTAAAACGTATTGGATAATTACAGGGATCTCTACACTTATTTTTCTGTTTGTTTTAGTCAGTACATTTATTGGTGCAGATACAGATGATATTGGTGATGTAGATATGGAAGTTGATGCAGATACAGGAGCAAGCTTTCAGTTTTTTACCTTTAAAAATGTAGTTGCTTTTTTCGCCATTTTTGGTTGGAGTGGAATAGCTTGTATAGATGCAGGTTACTCAAGGTCTACCACCATAATTGTTTCCATAATTTGTGGTTTGGCAATGATGTTTGTAATGGCAGCAATGTTTTATTACATCAGCAAATTAACTTCTAGTGGAACTTTAAAAATGCAAAATGCACTAAATTCTATTGGTGAAGTGTATTTAACAGTTGGTGCAAACCGATCTAAAATTGGTAAGGTGCAAATAAAAGTACAAGGTGCTTTAAGAGAATTAGAAGCTTTAACAGATTGCAATGAAGATTTAAAACAAGGAAATGTTATAAAAGTGATTGAAGTAACCAACAACGGAATATTAATTATAGAACCTCAAAAATAATAAATTACTATGCTAAATTTAATGATATTACAAAGTAGCCCATTTGCGGGTTTAGTAGGAATAGGAATTGCAATTCTCTTTATTTTTATATTGATAGTTGCTATGATAAAACGCTATAAAAGATGTCCTTCAGACAGAATTTTAGTAGTGTATGGAAAAGTAGGTGGTGGCGAATCTGCCAAATGTATTCACGGTGGTGCAGCATTTATTTTTCCTGTAATTCAAGATTATGAGTTTTTAGATTTAACGCCAATGTCTATAGAAGTTAATTTGGTAAATGCATTATCTAAACAAAATATTCGTGTAAATGTACCATCAAGATTTACAATTGGTGTATCTACAGAACCAGGTATTATGCAAAATGCAGCAGAACGTTTGTTAGGTTTAGGCTTGCCAGATATTCAAGAATTGGCAAAAGAAATTATATTTGGTCAGTTACGTTTGGTAGTTGCCTCTATGGATATTGAAGAAATTAATAATGATAGAGATAAGTTTTTAACCAACATTTCGCAAAGTGTAGAAACTGAGTTAAAGAAAGTTGGTTTAAAATTAATCAACGTAAATATTACAGATATTGTTGATGAATCTGGTTATATAGAAGCTTTAGGTAAAGAAGCAGCAGCACACGCAATTAACGCAGCAAGAAAATCGGTAGCAGAAAAAAATAGAGATGGTTCTATTGGAGAAGCAAATGCTGTACAAGATCAAAGAACTCAAGTTGCAGCTGCAAATGCACAAGCAGTAGAAGGAGAAAATACCGCAAAAATTGCAGTAGCAAATTCAGATTCATTACGTAGACAGAGAGAAGCTGAGGCAGAACGTACAGCAATTGCATCAGAAAAAGTACAAACAGCAAACGCTTTAAGAGAATCTTATGCTGCAGAGCAAGAAGCAGAGGTTGCAAGAGCAGAAAGAGAACGTTCTTCTCAATTAGCAGATGTTATTGTACCAGCAGAAATAGATAAACGTAAAGTTGAGATTGATGCAGAAGCACAGGCCGAAAATATTAGAAGAATAGCAAAAGGTGAAGCAGATGCTATTTTATTTAAAGCACAAGCAGAAGCGCAAGGTTTGTATGAAGTTTTAACAAAACAAGCAGCAGGTTTAGACGAAATAGTGAAAGCAGCTGGTAACGATTCGCAAAATGCAGCATTATTATTAATTGCTGATAAATTACCAGAATTGGTAAAAACACAAGCAGAAGCTATTAAAAATATTAAGATTGATAAAGTTACAGTTTGGGAAAATGGTGGAGGAAAAGATGGTAAAACATCAACATCTAACTTTATTTCTGGTATGTATAATGCAGTACCACCTTTACAAGAAATGTTTAATATGGCTGGTATGCAATTGCCAGAATATTTAAAAGGTAAAGATATAAATACAGAAAAAATTAAAGAATCTACAGATGATGTATCTTCTTAAAAACAAAGTAAATATTAATGAATTCTTTTTAAAAGTCACGTAATTTAAATTGCGTGACTTTTTTTTAATTATATCTTTTCGTAACGTTTTCTTAACTTTGCCTTTTAAATTTTTTAAGCATGAGTTTAAACTTATCTCAAATAGATAGAGTAAAAACAATTACCAAAGAAGACTTTATAAAAAACTATTTTAAACCACAAAAACCTGTGGTTATAGAAAAATTTATAGAAGATTGGCCTGCATATAAAAAATGGAATTTAGAGTATATAAAAGAAGTTGCAGGCGATAAAACTGTGCCTTTGTATGATGATAGACCTGTAGATTATAAAGAAGGTTTTAATGAGCCTCATGCTAAAATGAAAATGTCTGAATATGTAGATTTACTAAAACGTGAACCTACTAAATTTAGAATTTTTCTTTGGAATATTCTAAAAGAAGTACCTGTTTTACAAAAAGACTTTTCTTATCCAGATTTTGGTTTACGCTTAATGAAAGGATTACCAATGTTGTTTTTTGGCGGAAGAGATTCTTATACTTTTATGCATTATGATATTGATTTAGCTAATATTTTTCATTTTCATTTTGAAGGTGAAAAGAAAGTTATTTTATTCGATCAAAAACAAAATAAACATTTATATAAAATTCCTTATTCTTTAATAACAAGAGAAGATATCGATTTTAATAATCCTGATTTTAAGAAATGGCCAAAATTAAAAAATGCTAAAGGCTACGTTACAGAATTAAATCATGGTAATGTTTTATATATGCCAGAAGGTTATTGGCATTATATGAGGTACATAACACCGGGCTTCTCTTTAAGCTTAAGAGCAATTGCTAGAAATCCGAAAAATTTAGGTAAAGCAGTCTATAATGTGTTTATAATGCGGTCAATAGACAATGTTATGCGAGCTATTAGAGGTGAAAAATGGATAGAGTGGAAAAATAAGCAAGCCTTATTAAGAAATCTTTAATAATTAAAGTCTTTTAGTTTAATTGTTTGGTTTTAAGTATATTCGTAAAATCTAAACAAATATAAACTAACCTATGAAAGCTTGCCCAAGATGTAAATCTGAGTCTAGGCACAGATTAAAAAGAAAGGCGGTTGTAAAGATGATTCCAGGCACAAGAAGTTATGGTTGTGATAAGTGTAACACCTATTATACTTGGTTTCCTGTTATTAATCGTTCTTTAAGACTTTAACAAAAAAGGCCTCGCATTTGCGAGGCTTTTTTTGTTGATTTTATTAGGATATTAAGCTAGCAATAAGCTCATTTCTGATTGTAATTCTTCTGCTTTTTTAGCTGCTGCTGTTGCAAAATCTTTATTTTTTGATGTATAAATAATTCCGCGAGAAGAATTAATTAGCAAACCAATATTATCATTTAAACCATATTTGCACACATCTTTTAAATTACCCCCTTGTGCGCCAACTCCTGGAACTAATAAAAACGAATTAGGTACAATCTTTCTTATTTCTTTAAAATATTCAGCTTTTGTCGCACCAACAACGTACATCAAGTTTTCAGAATTTTTCCAGTTTTTAGAAGTTTCTAAAACTTGTTGATATAATTCTTTATCATCAACTTTTTTAGTTTGAAAATCAAAAGCACCTTCATTAGATGTTAAAGCCAACATAATAGTATGCTTGTCTCTAAAAGCTAAAAAAGGCTCAACAGAATCTTTACCCATATAAGGAGCAACAGTTACAGAATCAAAAGCTAAATCGTTAAAAAAAGCTTTGGCATACATCGTTGAGGTATTGCCAATATCACCACGTTTTGCATCAGCAATTGTAAAGATTTCAGGATAATTGGTATTAATATAAGCAATCGTTTTTTCTAAAGCTAACCAGCCTTTAATGCCATAAGCTTCATAAAAAGCAGTATTAGGTTTGTAGGCAACACATAAATGATGTGTAGCATCTATAATTGCTTTATTAAACTCATAAATAGGATCTTCTAAATCTAATAAATGAGTTGGAATTTTCTCTAAATCTACATCTAAACCAATACATAAAAATGATTTTTTTAGATTTATTTGTGATACAAGTTGTGCTGTTGTCATTACTTTTGTTTAAAGTTTTACAAAAATACTATTTTAAACTTTTAAGATTTGTAAGAAAGTTATTTTTTAATGGACAAATTTGATATGAAAAAAATCTTTATTCTATTTGCTGTTTTCTTATTCTTTAGTTGCTCAGAAGACCCAAAACAGTTTTCTGAAGAAGCAAACTTAGAAATGTTAGTGGGTTTAGATAATTCTAAAATTACCTTAAGAGAAGTATTGTATCAACATAAAGAAAAAAAAGTTTTAATTGATGTTTGGGCTTCTTGGTGCAAAGATTGTATTGTTGGTTTTCCGAAAGTAAAAGCTTTGCAAAAAGAATTTCCTGAAGTTGTTTTTTTATTTTTATCCGTAGATAGAAGTAATCCTTCTTGGAGAAAAGCTATCAAAAAATATAATTTAATAGGCGAACATTATAATTTACCTCAAGGTCAGAATGATGGTGATTTTGTAGATTTTATCAACCTTGGTTGGATTCCTAGATATATGGTTATCGATGAAAAAGGACAAATTTCTTTGTTTAAAGCCACAAATGCTTCAGACAAAAAAATAAAAGAAGCACTTAAAAAATAGTAATAAATCGTTTTAGTAAGTATTTCTAATTCTACTAAATATTTAGGTTTCATTTCTTAAATTTACAGAGTAATAAAAGTATATAATTATGAGACAAAAAATAGTAGCTGGAAACTGGAAAATGAATAATGATAAAAATCAAACTGAGGTACTAATTAGCGGTATCAAAGAAGAGATTAAAGATTTATCATTAGATAACACAAGAGTTATCATTTCTCCTTCGTTCATAAATTTAGAATCTGCTGTAAAAAGTACTGAAGGTTCTAGCATAGAGGTTGTTGCTCAAAATATGCATCAAGCTAAAAGCGGAGCTTACACAGGTGAGGTTTCTGCAGATATGTTAAAATCTATTGGTATTAAAACTGTTATTTTAGGGCATTCTGAAAGAAGAACTTATTTTGGCGAAACAGATGAAATTCTTGCAGAAAAAGTAAATGCAGTTTTAGAAAATGATTTAGAAACTATTTTTTGTTTTGGTGAATTGTTAGAAGATAGAAAATCTGACAATCATTTTAACGTAGTAGAAAGCCAGTTAAAAAATGCTTTATTTCATTTAGAAGCTAAAGATTGGGCAAGTATTGTTTTAGCTTACGAGCCTGTTTGGGCAATTGGTACAGGAGAAACTGCAAGTGCAGAACAAGCACAAGAAATGCATGCGTTTATTAGAAGTATTGTTGCTGATAAATACAATGCAGAAGTAGCAGAAGCTGTTTCTATTTTATATGGTGGTAGTGTAAAACCTGCAAATGCAGAAGAAATTTTCTCTAAACCAGATGTAGATGGTGGTTTAATTGGTGGTGCAGCTTTAAAAGCATCAGATTTTTCTGCAATTATAAAAGCGATTTAAAAGAACTTAAATTTAAAACTAATAAATTTGCGTCAAGATTTAATTCTTGACGCTTTTTTTATGATGGATAATATATATATAGAATACAATTTTACAGTAACACCGAAAGAACCAGCAACAGAAATTTTAATTGCTGAATTAGGTAATGTAGGTTTTGAAAGTTTTGTTGAAAACGAAAACGGAGTAACAGCTTACATTCAAAAAGAAGCATATTTTGCAGATATTTTAGAAAATATTTTCGTTTTACAATCTGATGAATTTACTATAAATTATCAAAAGAAAGAAGTTGAACAAACCAACTGGAATGCAGAATGGGAAAAGAATTTTACACCTATTCAGGTAGATGAGTTAGTGAGTGTAAGGGCTCCCTTTCACGAAAATCCTAATCTTAAATATGATATTGTAATTGAACCAAAAATGAGTTTTGGTACTGGGCATCATGAAACCACACATATGATGATTCAGCATTTATTACAATTAGATTTAGAGGGTAAATCTGTTTTAGATATGGGTTGTGGAACTGGAATTTTAGCCATTTTTGCAGAAATGAAAAACGCAAAATCAATTGATGCTATTGATATTGATAACTGGTGTTACGAAAATTCTTTAGAAAATGTACAGCGTAATAATTGTAATCATATTACCGTTTATGAAGGCGATGCATCACTTTTAAATGATAAAAAGTACGATGTTATTATAGCAAACATCAATAGAAATATTTTATTGATGGATATGAATACGTACACCAACTGTTTAAATGAAAATGGTGTGTTGTTATTAAGTGGTTTTTATAAAGAAGATATATCAATTATTGATGAAGAAGTTTCTAAATATAACTTAAAATTAGAGACATTTATTGAAAGAAATAATTGGGTTGCATTGAAATACAATAAATTGTAATTTTGTTGATATGAGTACAAAAGAAAAAATTAAAGAAGAAGTAGATGTTCTAGAGCAAAGAACAAATCAGCATGAAATTGTATTGCATAATGATGAGGTTAATACTTTCGATTTTGTAATAGAATCTCTAATAGATGTTTGCGACCATACTTTAGAGCAAGCAGAACAATGTACTATTTTAGTGCATTATAAAGGGAAATGCACAGTTAAATCTGGCGAGTATAAAGATTTAGAACCAAGATGCTCTAAATTATTACAATTGGGTTTATCTGCAGAATTGGTTTAGTTTATGGAAAATGTTTTAAAATATTATGAATTTTCAGAGTTTTTTAAAGATAACTCTTCAGCTTTTTCTGGAAATGAAATTGCATATACCGAATTAAATGCAACCCATTTTTTAATTTTCGAAAAAAATAATGCAACCTATAATTTATATGTTTCTAAATATCAACAAAGAAAAGATATTGGTCTTAAACCCCCAGAAATACTAGAATTATTGGTAGAAAATTACGACAAAAGTATACCAGAACACAGAATAGCAATAAAACAATATTTAAATTAAAACCTGAGAACTTCTCAGGTTTTTTTGTTTTTATAAAAAGTTTGTGACTTATTAAGTTTTGTGGTGTCATATAAATAGAGAACGATACAAGAAAAAGATAGTAGTTAGTTTTTATACTAAGTTTGGTTAGACGAAAAAGCTCTTAACAATTGTTAAGAGCTTTTTCTATTTTATTACCTGTGGATATCTTATAATCTCTTTAACCATTCCGTAAACCAGCGTATCTTTATTGTCTTTTATATCGCGCCATTTTATCACTTTTAGCTTTATAATTTTTCCTTCTTTATCTATAGCTTCTTCTATACTTTCAATTCTACTTCCTGTAATAGATACAGCTACATCATTTTCATAATATAGTTGCGCAATTTTCTTAGAAAAAATTTCAAAATTGTTTTTACCTATTAAAGCATATTGATCGTTATTAAAGATATGGCCGAATTCAGTAACATAATTTGGGTTTATATACTGTATTATAAATTCGT
Organism: Polaribacter reichenbachii; assembly: GCF_001975665.1. Taxonomy (NCBI): domain Bacteria; kingdom Pseudomonadati; phylum Bacteroidota; class Flavobacteriia; order Flavobacteriales; family Flavobacteriaceae; genus Polaribacter; species Polaribacter reichenbachii. Next base: position 2,220,120 of record NZ_CP019419.1, read on the forward strand.
CTCCTCTTTTTACTTTTTGCCAAACAGGTAAAGGGAAATCTTCATAGTTACTATTAAAAATTATCATGTTCTGTTTTAAATTAGAACTTTTTTCTTGTAAAGTAGCATGCTGTATTTTTACTTCTTGGTTTTCTGATCTTAAGAAATAAGTTGATACAGTTAATAGTAATAAAGAAGCATTCGCAATAATTTTACGTTTTTTCTCTAAACTTGTTATTTTAAGTATAATGTTTTTTGATTTTACGGCTAATTTATTCATGCTTTCTGGTTTTTAGAATTCATAAAATAATTAGTACAATCTGTACTTTCTATTCTTAATAAATTAAGTTGAGTGTTGTTTTTTAAATTATATGTTTTAGAGCTTTTAAAAGCAAATAAGGTTGTGTGTATATTATCTAATATATACTTTAAACCAAAATCTTTAACTAGAATAGGTAAGAAGTGGATTTTAATTTTAAGGGTAGTTTTTCTTTGCATTTTTGGGGGATTAAGGTTGTTGTTATGAGTTATGATCGTTTAGTTTTGGTAGGTATTATTTCTTTAACCATACCATAAATTAGGGTATCTTTATTGTCTTTTATATCTCGCCATTTTATTACTTTTAGCTTTATAATATTGCCAAATTTATCAATAGCATCTTCTATATTTTCTATTTGTATTCCTGTTATAGCTACAGCCACATCATTTTCGTAATATGCTTGTGCTATTTTTTTAGAGAAAATTTCAAAATTGTTTTTGCCTATTAAAGCATATTGATCGTTATTAAAAATATGACCAAATTTCTTTACATATTCAGGGTTTATATACTGAATTATAAATTTATCTCCTCTTTTTACTTTTTGCCAAACTGGTAAAGGAAAATCTTCATAATTTCTATTAAAGATAATCATATTACGTTTTAAGCTTTTACTTTTTTCTTGTAGCCTAGCGTAATCAATTTTAACTTGTTGGTTTTCTGATCTTAAAAAATAAGTAGAAACTGTTAAAAATAATAAAGAAGCATAAGTAATAATTTTATGTTTTTTCTCTAAATTAGAAACATTGAACAAAACTTTTTTAGATTTTACAGTTAGTTTATTCATACCTCCTTTATTTTAGAAATTATAAATAAAGTATAGTCTGCTCTATGTTTTAAGCTAAAATTATTTTTAGGGTTGTTTGTGATATCCATATTTAGGGGAATTAGGATTTATTTATTATTATCTATATGTCAATTAGTGTTTTTAAAAGGGATTATTTCTTTAACCATACCATAAATTAATGTGTCGTTATTGTCTTTTATTTTTCGCCATTTTATAACTTTAAGTTTTAAAGTGTTGCCAAATTGATCAATAGCTTCTTCTGCACATTCTAGTTCTTTACCGTTTTTTGATACTTCTAAATCGTATTTATAGTAAACTTCTGCCAGTTTTTCTGGAAACAATTCAAAATTGTTTTTACCAATAAATGCATACTGGTCTTTATCGTAAGCCTTACCAAATTTTTCTACGTATTCTGGGTTTACATATTGCATTACAAACTCATTGCCTCGTTTAAGTTTTTGCCAAACAGGTAAAGGAAAACCTTCGTAATTTCTATTAAAAAGCACCATATTTTGTTTTAAGTTGGTACTTTTTTCTTTTAAAACTTTGTAATTACCCTTTACGTTTTTATTTTCCGTTCTTAAAAAATAGGTAGATACTGTTAAAAATAATAAAGAGAAATAGGTTACAATTTTATGCTTTTTCTCTAAATTAGATACAGTAAATAATATCTTTTTAGGTCTAACAACTAACTTTTTCATACACTTTCAATTTTGTTGGCAATAAAAATTGAGCATCATTTAAAAATCTATTTTCTTGAAAAATAAATTCTAAATTTAACAAATTAACATCGCTTTTTCTATACTGTTTGTGTTTATTGATAAAAATTTCAAATACATAATTCGATTTTTTTAAGAATAGGATCAGCAAAGAATAAACCGCCAAAAAGAGATTGAAAATAAAAAAGTGTGTTTTAAAGTTTATAGTTTCTTCAATAGGAATTCTGTTAAAATATTGATTTTTAACCAATAGAAGAAGGAGTTCAATAAAATTAGTTTTTATAATATCCATAATTGGGGGAATTGGATTCTTTAAATAACTAATTATCTATAATTATTACAGATAAATGTATTTGTCAAATATATACATTAATAAAGGTATCTACAAATTTTTATTTGATTCAAATAAAGGTTAAGAAAGATAAATGATAAATATGTAAATTTTAGGTGGTTTTAACTTGTAATATGTGATTTAATAGTATGATTATTGAGATATTATCAATGATTTAGCTGAAAAAGCTTAAAAAATATATCCAACTTAAACATTATTTTGCAATAATTTTATCATAATTGCATAAGAAATAAAGTTTTATAGATTTAAAAATGTTGTTTATTAACTATTTGTTTAATGTAAGTTTAGGCTTCTATTTAAAGGAATAGGTATTTGTAAATGCTAAAAAGTTTAAAGGATTTTAAAATATTGATACCCTGAAATTATTGTTTTTTTATCAATTAAATTTTAAAAGTTGTAAAACTTACAATGAATTATTCTATCATTTTTGGTTCTTTTAAAAAAGAAAAAACCAGCAATTACTAAAAATATAGTAAACTACTGGTTTTGTTGTGACCATGCTAGGATTCAAACCTAGAACCTCTTGAGCCGTAATCAAGTGCGCTATTCAGTTGCGCCACATGGCCTTTAAGCGGCTGCAAATATAATATCATTTTTTTGAATTAGAAAGTCTATATTCATTTTTATGAATTTATTTTTTCTTTATAGGTAGAAAGTATCTTTTCTGCTGTTTCTAAATCATCATTTAAAACGTGTAATTCTACAGCTCCCATAGATTCTCCAAAGCCTCCTAATCTAGCAGATTCGAATCTGTCTTTAATAATGTATTTAATGTTTTCCTTATCTAAAAGGTGTTGTAAACCGTGTACTATAATATTAGTGTCTGTAAATAATTTAACATAGGTAGCGTTCATAATTTTCTGTTTTTAGTCAAGAGAATTTATAGTTACAAAAGCTCTATAACCAATTATTGCCAATTGTAATTTAGTAGCTTTAGAGATATCTAACTCCTTTTTTGTAAAAGAAGGTAAAATGGCTTTATTAACTTTTGCTAAAGTTTTAAAAACTTGTTTTTTCATTTATGTTAGATTAGTCGTCAAATTTAATGAAAAATAACAATTTAAAATTCTAGCGAAGAACAGTTAATGTAAAGATAGCTTTTTCATAGGTATTTTTTTAGTTAGTTGATTCTGTTTTGGTTGTTGTAGGTTTACTAGTTAATTTTTTAGGTTATTTAAAAGAATAAAAGAAATATTAAATCAGCAATAAATTTAATAAATTTAATAGCAAGAACAATCATAATAGTAGTATTTAAAAGTTAGTAAATTGGGTTGTTTGTGTAATTGTTTTTTGAATATACAATGATTGAAATATGTCTTCCAAAGGTTTATATTAAAATCTTTTAAATTGATTTTACATATAAAACCAAAAAAGTGATTATTGTTTTAATGTATAGTAGTTGTGTCTACAAAAGTATTAGTGTCTATTACTTTTTTAAGGTAAAAAGAGTAATACTGTAATCAAGTAAAGGGATTTTTATGAGGTTTTTGTAAAGGCAAAGGAAACCCCATTAATTTAAAGAGCTAAAAAGGCTTTTTGATTTTTTGTTCTCGCTAGAAAGTGATAAAAATGTATCTTCGCAAAAAAGAGAATAAATGAATTTTTTACTAATTATTGCAGGTTTATTTTTATTGGTTTTTGGCGGAAACTGGTTGTTGAAATCTGCGATAGCTATTTCATTAAAATTAAATATATCTAAAGTTGTTGTGGGGATGACAGTGGTTTCTTTTGCAACCTCTGCACCAGAACTTATTGTAAGTATAAATGCGGCTTTAAATGGCGCATCAGATTTGGCATTAGGTAATGTTATAGGTTCTAATATTGCCAATTTAGCTTTGGTTTTAGGTATTACACTACTTTTAGGTAAAATGGAAGTAGAAAAAAGCTTTTACAAAATAGACTGGCCAGTTATGATGGTTGCATCTGCCTTGCTTTTTTTATTTTTAGCGAATGACAACATTATTCTAAGACATGAAGGAATTTTATTATTTACTTTTTTAATTGTTTTCTTAGTCTACTTATTACGTGCTCAAAAAAATATTGAAGTAGAAGAATTAGAAGGTGAGGTATCTTTATCTGGTTTTAAAACAACACTTTTCTTATTAATGGGTGGTTTAGGTTTATGGGCTGGTTCAGAATTATTAATAAAAGGAGCAACGTCTCTAGCGTTAGACTTTGGAGTAACAGAACGTGTAATTGGTGTAACTGTGGTTTCCATAGGTACAAGTATTCCAGAATTAGCAGCATCTATTATAGCTGTTATAAAAAAGGAAAAAGCTATTTCTTTGGGTAATTTAATTGGCTCTAACATTTTTAATATTTTAGCTGTAATTGGTATAACTTCTATAATTACACCAATTTCTTTGTCTGATGAAAGGTTATTAACCAGTGATATTTATTGGATGCTTGGTATTTCTTTTATTATTTTACCAATGGTGTTATTGCCAAAAAAATATACATTAAACTTTAAGCAAGGTGCGATTTTATTATTAGCTTATTGTATTTTTATTTATTTAACCTTGTAAAATTCCTTTGGTTTTGGTTGCTTTTTTTCTGAAGGATTTTCAGTAGAAAAACTAGAATACCAACACCTAAAAATGCAAAAGCTGACATAAAATACCAGGTGAATTCGTAGCCAAATTTATCAATCATTTGCATACCTGTATTATGGCTGAAAATACTGGCTAATGAAAAAGACATGGCATACATTGCCATATATTCTCCTTGATTTCCTTTTTTGCCTCTCTCTAAAGCAAAAGAATTAGAAAACGGAAAAGCAATCATTTCACCAACTGTCATAAACAACATTCCAATTAGTAAAATACCTAACCAACTTGTAAAGTTTAGCACAACAAAACTTATAGCAACTAACAATAAACCCAAAGCTATCAACTTAACTTTAGAATGTTTAGAGTTTACCAACCAACTAATTAATGGCATTTCAAAAACAAAAATAAAGAAACCATTAAACCCCATTAACAACCCAATTTCGAATTCTGATAAAAAACAAATGTCTTTATAATACAAAGGCATTGTAGAAAAATATTGCATAAATGTAAATCCGAAAATAAACATCGCTATAAAAAATAGCCAAAATATTTTATCAGAATAAACAGAAACCGGTTTCTCTACTTTAACTAAATCTAACACTTTTGCTTTTTTAGGATGCAATACTTTTAATAACAAAATTGCGGCTAAAACACAAGTAATTCCATCAACCCAAAACAAACCATTATAGCCAATATTTGTAATAATTAAACCGCCAACAGCAGGTCCTGCAGAAAAACCTAAGTTTATTGCCAAACGAATTAAAGTTACAGAACGAGTTTTGTTTTCGGGTTTACTATAGGCACTTAAAGCTACAAACATTGCAGGTCTAAAAATATCTGCTACTAACATGACAATAAAAATTCCAAAACAAAACCCTACAAAAGTGGTGATGTATTGCAATAGAAAAAAGAAAATACCAGTAAAAAGTAAACTCACAAACATTACTTTATAATAACCAACTTTATCGGTTAATTTACCTCCTAACCAAGTGCCAACAACAGAACCTAATCCCCAGAAAGATAAAATCCAACCTATATTTTCTAAAGAAAACCCTAAACTTTTGTTTAAATATAAAGACAGAAAAGGAATAACCATTGTACCTGCTCTGTTTATAAGTGTTATTAAAGATAACCACCAAACTTCTGTAGAAAGCCCTTTAAAGGTGTTTATGTAATTTGTAAATAATTTTTTCATTTTGTTTTTGTTGATGTCAATTGCTGATAAAAATTCTACAATTTCATTTTCTGTTGTTTGATTGATGTATAAAAAAAGTCCGACTTTTTTAAGTCGGACTTTTAGTAATCATAATATTTTATAGAGAAACTATCAAAATAGATTTATAGACCGAACTTGGTGGTTCTTCCACGAAATTTGAGTACATAAAATAATGACAGTTTTCATTTTTGTTTTTATTGATGTTTCAAAACTACATAAAATATATGAATGTTGTATTTTTGAAAAGTGAAATTTTAAATAAAATGAAAAAAATAATTTTGATTTTTAGTTTTTTAGTACTTACAATTTCTTGTGGAAGTAGTAAATCTTTTCAAAGCTTTTTTAATGATCATAAAAGAGATTTTGGAGTTACAGCTTTTCAGGTTCCTAACTTTATGATGTCTTTAGTGCAAAATATTTCACCAGAATTAAATAATTTATTTGGTAATGTTAGTGACTTTAAATTCATCACTTTTGATGCAATTTCCAGAGAAAAACAAAATTTATTAATTTCTGAAATGAATTTAGTAACAAACAATAATTTTACAGATGTATTAAGAAAAAATACAATAGAACAAACAAAAATTGTTTCTGTAAAAGAAGATGGTAATGTAGTTACTCAAGCCATTATTTTTAATTCTACACTCGCTAAAACATCTGTTTTTTATTTAAAAGGACGTTTTAATCCGAATAGAATTAAAGAATTGTCAGAAACAAATCAGTTTGAAAATTTATCGTCTAAATTGATTCAAAATTATCAAAAAACACCTTTAACACCTGGTTTTAATCCTAATTAATGATGAAGAAATTATGCTTTTTAGTAGTTTTAATATCAATGCTTTCTTGTAATTCTCAAGGCAAAAGAGCATTAGTTGGCAAAACTGAATATCAACAAAAATTAAATTCGAGTTATAAAGATGCAACAACATCACCTTTAAAAAAGAAAGACTTAAAAAACTTTAAAGGATTAGATTTTTTTCCTGTAGATTCTGTATTTATTACTACAGCAAAATTAATAAAAACAGAAAATGCACCTACATTTCAAATGGCAACTACTACAGATAGAAAACCATTGTACAAAGAGTATGGAAAGTTGTATTTTACACTTAAAGGCAAAGAGTTAGAATTAACTATTTATCAAAGTCAAGATGATTTAGAAGATGAAAAATACAAAGATTACTTGTTTTTACCTTTTACTGATGACACTTCTGGAGATGAATCTTATGGAGGAGGTCGTTATATGGATGTAATGCTGTATGATATTAATGCTGATGGTACCGTAATTTTAAACTTTAATAATACGTACAATCCTTACTGTGCTTATAATGATAAATATTCTTGCCCATTAACGCCAAGAAAAAATCATCTAGATATAGAAGTAAAAGCAGGGGTAAAGGTTTTTGAAAAACATTAGTTTCTATTTGAAATTATTTAAAGATTTCTCTACAATTTCGAAATTATATCCTTTTAATTTTTATCAAAATAAATCTGTGTATTCGTGGCGAAAAAAAGCGTCAAATCTTTTTATGTTAGATTTCTTCATAAAATTTCCAGTTTTATTTGATAATTATATTTTTACAAAATCATTACAATTTTAAATATATATCAAACAAATTCAAAGAAATAGATAGTACTATCAATTCAATTTGCATAACATCTAGTAAAATCGTAACATTACGCTAGAAAATTTAGAAAATGCAAGACAATAAAAACTTATCTGAAATAGAAATAGAAGATCAAAAAATTATAGAGAATAAAGAATTGAATCTTTTAGAGTCTCTAATTCCGGTAGTTATTTTAATGTGCTTGTTGGCTTATAATATTTTTTTGGTTGAAGATCAAGAATGGTTAGGAGGTTACACAAATCAATATATATTATTAATGGGTGGTGTAGTTGCAGCAGCTGTTGGTTTTTATAATAAAGTTTCTTTTAAAACAATGATTGCCGAAGTTTGGGAAAACTGGAAAAGTGTTTTTGTACCAATAATGATTCTTTTTTTAGTAGGTGCATTAGCAGGATCTTGGTTGGTAAGTGGTATAATACCTGCAATGGTTTATTATGGTTTACAAGTATTGAGTCCTGCAATATTTTTACCAGCATCAGTAATCATTGCAGCTATAATTTCGATTGCAACTGGTAGTTCTTGGACAACTTCTGCAACAGTAGGTATTGCATTAATTGGTATTGGTAGTGCTTTAGGAATACCAACAGGAATGATTGCAGGAGCCGTAATTTCTGGTGCTTATTTTGGCGATAAAATGTCTCCACTTTCAGATACTACAAATTTAGCGCCAGCAATGGCTGGTACAGATTTATTTACACATATAAAATATATGGCATTAACTACAGTGCCTACAATTGTAATTACACTAATCGTTTTCGGAATTTTAAGCAGCACAATTGATACTTCAGGTAATGCAGATGTTAGTAATTTACTAGCATCAATAAATAATACATTTAATATTACACCATTATTATTTATAGTTCCAGCAGTTGTAATTGCAATGATTTTAATGAAAACAAAGCCATTAATTGCACTTGGAAGTGGAGTTTTGCTAGCAGCAGTTTTTGCTTTTATTTTTCAAGGTGATGTTTTATTGAGTTTGTCTGATTCTAAATTCAATACAGTGATAACTTCTATTTTAAGTGAAACAAGTATAGAAACTGACAATGAAAAATTAACTGAACTGTTTTATGCAGGTGGAATGAACGGAATGCTTTGGACAATTTTTCTAATAATTTGTGCAATGGTTTTTGGTGGAATTATGGATGCAATTGGTGCTTTAGCAAAAATTACTAAAAGTTTGTTGTCTATAGCTTCTTCTGTTTTCGGGTTATTTACGAGTACAGTTGTAAGTTGTTTAGGTTTAAATGTTGTGGCATCAGACCAATATTTGGCGATTGTTATTCCAGGTAAAATGTTTAAAAAAGCTTATGAAGATAAAGGTTTAGCACCAGAAAATTTAAGTAGAACTTTAGAGGATTCTGGTACAGTAACATCAGTTTTAATTCCTTGGAATACCTGTGGTGCTTATCAATCTAGTGTTTTAGGAGTTGGAGTAGGTGAATACTTTTTATACGCTATCTTTAACTGGTTAAGTCCGTTTATGACCTTAATTTTTGCAGCCTTTAATTTAAAAATTAGAATGCTTAGAGGTAAATAATGATTGTTGCTGCAACAATTTCTGATGCAAAATTGCTCACAGAAATTGCGTTAAAATCGAAAGCTTTTTGGGGTTATACTGTTGTTGATTTAGCAAGTTGGAAACCAGATTTATCAGTTTCAGAAAAAATGATTGATGAGCTGTTTGTTTACAAATTTATTATTGATGATAAAATTGCTGGTTTTTATATTTTAAATCCGCCAAGAAAAAAAGGCATAGAATTAGAAATGCTTTTTGTTTTACCAAAGTTTATTGGGCAAGGAATAGGTAAACAGTTACTTTTGCACTCATTAAAGAAGGCTTTGCAGTTAAAAGCTGATTTTATTACTTTATTGGCAGATCCAAATGCGGTTCCTTTTTATCAATCTCAAGGTTTTGTAATTATTGATAAAAAACAAAGTTCAATTCCGAGGCGTTTTTTACCAATTATGAAATTAGAGTTAACAAACAAAAAATAAAACTTTACTGAAAAACAATATTTTATGTACAAACAATTAAAGTTTATTATTTCTAGGTTTAAAGGATTTTTATCACGAAAATTCCATAAATATGATGGTAAGATTCCTTATTTAGTTACAGTTTTAATTACTGCTATAGTAGTTGTTTTTGGGATAAAGTTTTTTGTAAAACTTACTAAAAATCTTCACACCGATATTTTATCAGATTTTGATACCAATGTAAGCGATTATATTACAAGTTTTAGAACAGATTTTTTAACAAGCTATTTTAAAATTGTTACAGATATTGGCGATACTTTTGGGTATTTAGCAGCTTTATTAATTTGCGCTATCTTGTTTAATTTATTTTTTAAAAACTGGAAATATGTTTTACAACTATTATCAGTATTAACTTTGGCATTAAGTTCTAATTTAATTTTAAAACAATTAATAAACAGACAAAGACCAACTTTAGAGCATTTAGTAACCGTAAAAACTTTGAGTTACCCAAGTGGTCATGCTATGACAGCAATGGCTTTTTATGGTTTTTTAATTTATTTAATTGTAACTTTTAAAATAAGTAAACTCTTTAAATTTGGATTAATTACTGTGTTTACAATTCTAATTTTAAGTATCGGAATTAGTAGAATTTATTTAGGTGTACATTTTCCCTCGGATATTGTTGGTGGTTTTGTAGCCGGCTTTATTTGGGTGGTGTTCTGTATTTTGATATTAAATTTATTTAAAATATTTAGAGAAGACCCAAATACGATAAACTTATACTGATTTTTTAGAATACAACAAATTTAGAATTCCAGAAATCAGTAAAAGGAACCAAGGCAAACCGTGTAAAAGAACATCGAACCAATCTTGGGGTTGTAATCCTTTTTGGGTGTCAAAAGCATTTCCGCCTAAAATCCATTGTAATTTACCCCAAATATGAGGTGGATTGAAAGGAGCCAAGCCTAAAGTTAAACTTGCAATTAAAAAAAGTTTCCAATTATTTTTAAGTTGATTTTTCATCTTCTCTAAGTTTAAAGCTTTTATACAATGCAAAAATAAACCCTATTATAGTGTGTGTTATAAATGCAAATATCAACCTAAAAATCATACCTAATCCAAATAAATCTTCATTCCAAAAAAATGAATCTCCAAAAATAATTACAGAAAAATAGATAACAATCACCAGAATATTAAAAAAAGCATACCAAAAAATATATTTCCAATAAGAGAGTAAGTAAATACTAAACAACCATATTGCTATACAAAAGAAAAGAAATAAAAGTACATACATAATATTCTATTCGTAAGGTTGTTAAAAGCCCTTAGATTAAGATAGTATTTTATATAAACCAATTCCAAACCAAACCAAAACGAATGGTAAAATCTCTATAAGGATAATTTGGTGCAGAAAAATAATTCTTTTCAGCAAAGCTAGAAGTTACATTATCAATTTTAAAATATATTCTTGTTCTACGCACTCTTGCATTAAAAAAAACATCAAAAGTTGGGTAGCCAATTTCATCAGTATTTTGCAGGGTAAATTCTGCTAATAAAGGGTTGTAAGCATTTACATTATACTTTGTAAAATACTTAAAAGTAACCCCAATATTTACCAACATTGGTTTTCCTTTAAACCAATCATCAGTATAATATAAAGTGTTTCTAGTAACAAATTCTGGGACTCTAAAAACATCTGCACCACTTGTTACATTTTGATACATGACTGTGTTGTCTAAACCTAATTTCCAAAACTTAAATTCTCTGTTTGCCTTTACCTTTAAATATGTAATTTGTTTTCCATATTGCTGAGGTAAATTGCTTTCATCAAAATAAGTGTAATTGTCAATATTGGTAAAGTTTAAGTTGGCGTTTATCAATTTAGAAGTAAATGCAAAACCTAAATCTCTTGTATTTACATTACTAAAATCGTTTTGCCAATTGTAATCGTCATATTTACTTTGATGTAATAAGGTGTTAAAATTTGGAGATTTAGAACTCAATAATAAAGTACCTTTTAAGCCAAAAACACTATCTTTTAAATACACAGCTTCACCTTTTAAATGGCTTCCAGATAATCTACCAGAACCAGGAGTTAAAGCAGCATCAGCATTTAGTTTAAAGTTTTTAATTTTTGCATTCCAATCTGCACCCACAGAAATTGCACTACCTTCTAATTTTAACTTATTTATAGAACTATTAGTATTTAAAATAGTATCATAACCATAAGAATAATTAATAAGATTTGCTTTTGCTTTAAATTTACCTAAAACGTATTTCGAATTAAATTCAAGATTTAGCTCATTGTTTGTAATAGAACTTTTAGCTTCGTTATCTGTAGCATCAGAAGCATTTGCAGAGCCAAAAATAGCGGTTGTAGTTGAGGTTTGATTAAAACTATAAAACTTATTCTCGCTTGTAAAAACATGACCGATTTTTAAATTACTAAAATCTTTATCGTTTATAGTGTCTTTACTAGAAAGTAGTTTGTAACTATGTTCTAGGTAAACTCTGTTACCATCGAACTGACTTTCTGCGTCTGTTAAATTAACATCTAATCTAGAACGTTGTGTAAAATCAGGATCTTCAGTAACAAAATAATCTAAAGCATCAGCAGTTAATCCACCACTTTCTTCATGAAAAAAATCTTGAGTTGTTAAATGCCCTCTAATTTCATATTGATTTTCTTTGGTTCTGTAATGAAAAGCACCTCTAAAATTACCATTACTTACCAAAGATTGTCTATACTCTCCTAAAGAACGTAAGCCTTTATAAGAAAGCGAAACGTTTAATCTTCTAGAAAAATTTAATGTAAAAAGTGCATCAACAACTTGTCCTTGTTGTAAACCAGTTCTGTATAAAATTTCGGTAGTTGGTGTAGGTACTTCGTAATATTTAATGTCTTCAACTTCTAAATAACTAACTTGTTTTGCTCTAAAACCAATATCAGGAAACTGACTAACATTATCAAAACTATATCCTAAATTGTTAAAGGTTTGGCCTTGATTATGGAATTCTAGTAACTCAAAATTATCCTTTCTAAGATAATTGAATTTGTATTCTTTTTGTAAAGTTAAAGTAGTGTCTATATAAGAAGTATCTCTCTTATGAGAAAAAATTTTGTAATCTGTGTACTTTGTTTTACCAGATAAAATTACTTTAGTTTCGTTAGAACTATTTAAAGTATCACTTCTAGAATTACCTAAAGATCCTCCTTCAATTTGTTCTTTTAATCGCTGTCCAAATAAATTATTAGAGCAGATAAGCAGTAAAAAAATGTAAAAAAGCGTTTTATTCATAGTAGATTAATACAAGAGCAAATGTAAAATAATAAAACGAAAAGTATAGTTAATAATTATGCTGAAATCTGTTAATTTGTAAAATGTTACAATCTAATTTTAGTGGTTTTACCTTAGAAGCTGGTACAGACGAAGCTGGTAGAGGCTGTTTGTCTGGTCCAGTTGTTGCTGCAGCTGTAATTTTGCCTAAAGATTTTACCCATCCTTTTTTAAATGATTCTAAGCAATTATCAGAAAAAAAGAGAGACGAATTAAGACCTTTTATAGAAGAAAATGCCTTGGCTTTTGGCGTTTCTTTTGTTTGGCAAGAAGAAGTAGATGAAATTAACGTGCTACAAGCTTCAATTACAGGAATGCACAGAGCTATAGATCAGTTAAAAATTAAGCCAGAATTTATAATTATAGATGGTAATAAATTTAGAGATTACAAAGATGTACCTCATAAAACCATTGTAAAAGGCGATGCAAAATTTTTAAGTATTGCAGCTGCTTCAGTTTTGGCAAAGACCTACAGAGATGAATATATGTTTAAAATTCATCAAGAATTGCCTGTTTATAATTGGCAAAAAAACAAAGGTTACCCAACTAAAGAACACAGGAATGCCATTCGCGAATTTGGTGCCACAAAATATCACAGAAAAACATTTAAGTTATTGCCAGAACAATTAAAGTTAAAATTGTAGTTTTTTTAGAAGCTATTTCCTGCTTTTCGCACTCGCTTTTTTGCCTGAAAAAGGCAAAAAGAGCTCAGACAATTGCTACAATCAGGGCTAAGGCTACTTGCTGACTTTTAGAGAAATTTACACTTTTTTCTATTCTAAATATAATTCGTGAATTTCGGCGGTTTTTAAAAGTTTCAACAATTAAAATCTGTGAAATCAGTTTAGAAAATATCTAAATCATAAACAAACTTTTTCTATTTTTACGCTCCAAATTTTCAAATGATGATTAAAAAAACAAGAGCAGAAATCACAAAATGCATTTTGCACAAAGTCGCTAATAAATTCAATAGTGGTCAGAATGTGTTTTCAGAAGATTTAATTCGTTTCGATCAAGAAGGTTACGATTTAATGAAAGGTTTTTTATTAAAACCATTTGGTAGTTTAACACAAAGTTATCGATTTTCTCATCATGCAGATGTACGTTTAAATGAGTTAAATAACTATGCATCCGAAATTTTTAAAGACGAAAATACGTTTATAGAATATTCTAAAAACATCGTAAATCATTTGTACGAACAATCGAATTCTGCACAAATAAAAACAGGAGATGTAATTGTTGTTTTTATAGAAGGTATAGAATATAAAGATGTATTAACAGAAGCAATTGGTGTTTTTAAAATAGAGAATAAAGTCGACTTTTTTCAGACCTATTTAGATGATAATGACAGTTTTGATGTTGTAGTTCAAAAAGGAATATCAACCAAAAGAATAGATAAAGGTTGTTTAATTTTAAACACATCAGATGTAGAAGGTACAGTTGTTTTTTCTGTAGATAATAATAATTACGATGCACAATATTGGATAAAGAATTTTCTTTCTGTAAAATTAGCAGATGATTACAATTCGCATACACAAAACTATTTAGAGTTGTGTAAAGAGTTTTCAGAAGAAGTTATAAAACCAGAATTTGGAAAACATGAACAAGGTAATTTCTTGGCAAATACCGTAGATTATTTTAAAGAACACGAAGCTGTAGATTATCACGATTTTAAAGACGAAATTTTCGAAGAAGACAAACACAAAGATTTATTCGAAGATTATAAAAAACACTACGAAGATTTAAACGATGTGTTAATCAGAAATAATTTTGATGTTTCTGGTGTTGTTTTAAAGAAAGAAAAAAGCAAGCTAAAAACCGAAATTAAGTTAGATACCAACATCAACATAAAATTAGATGTAGATGCACCAGATGCAGCTTCAGAATATTTAGAAAGAGGCTATGATGAAGAGAAAAAAATGAAATATTACAAAGTATATTTTAACGAGGAAAAGTAATCTTGTTAGGTGTTAGGTGTTAGGTGTTAGGTGTTAGGTGTTAGGTGTGAAATTTTTTCCAACTTCAAGCATAACACTTCACACTTTCATCTTAAGAAATAAACTCATTCACCTCAAAAAGTGTTTTAAAATGCTTTAAAATTTTAGTTTTCACTTCTTCTAAATCAACTTTTTTACCCAATTCAGCTTCCATAGAAGTAACAGCTTTACCACGAATTCCGCAAGGAATTATATTATCAAAATAACCTAAATTCACATTTGCATTTAAAGCAAAGCCGTGCATTGTTACCCATCTAGAAGAACGAATACCCATAGCACAAATTTTACGAGCAAAAGGCGTTCCAACATCCAGCCAAACTCCAGTTTCTCCTTCACTTCTTGTACCTTTTATACCATATTCTGCAATGGTTAAAATTATAGTTTCTTCTAATAAACGCAAGTATTTATGAATATCAGTAAAGAAATTTTCTAAATCTAAAATTGGGTAACCTACAATTTGTCCTGGTCCATGATAAGTAATATCTCCACCTCTATTAATTTTATAAAAAGTAGCACCTTTTTCTTTTAGCTGATTTTCATTCAACAATAAATTACTCATATCACCACTTTTTCCTAAAGTATACACATGCGGATGCTCAACAAACAAAAAGTGATTTTTAGTAGTTTCTTGTAAATCATTTCTACGATTAGAAATCTTAACGTCTACGGTTTCTTGTAGTAATTCAGTTTGATAATCCCAAGTTTCCTTGTAATCCTTAACTGATAAGTCTTTTAATTCGATGTTTCTGTTCATAATCTAAAGCGCAAAGGTAAATATTTCATTATATTTGAAGGGTTAATATTAAAACGATATTATGAAAATTAAAAGTCCCCTTTTTTTATTACCAATAGTGTTTTTTTTGAGTGTTTTCCAAATCAATGCACAAGAAAACTGGCAAAAGATTTCTAAAACAAATTATACAAAGAAAGAAACTGCTGTTTTTAGTAAAAAACATTTCCCAAAGCAATACAATTTGGTTTCTTTAAACTTAGAAAGTTTTTCTTCTAATATCAAATCAAAATCAAAAAAAACAAACAATATTATAGAATTACCAGATGCAAATGGAGAGTTGCAGAAATTTCGTGTAATAGAATCTTCAAATTTTGAGGTGGAATTACAAGAGAAATTTCCAGAAATAAAATCATATTCAGCACAAGGTATTGATGACCCAACTGCAATTGCTAAAATAAGTATGGGTACAGATGGTTTTCATGGAGTTATTTTTTCTGGTCATCATAAAACAACTTATATAGATCCTTATTCAAAAAATAATCAAGATTATATTGTTTACAATAGAAGTAGTATTTCTAAAGAAAAAGATGATTTTGAATGTATAGTAGAAGAAACAGCAAGTAAAGAACTTGCTTTTTCTGAAGCAGCAAAAAATGCAGACGATGGTAAATTAAGGACCTTTAGATTGGCATTGGTTTGTAGTGGAGAGTATGCACAGTTTCATTTAACAAGACAAAATATTTCATCAGCAGCAACAGATGCCGTGAAAAAAGCGGCAGTTTTATCAGCAATGAATACATCAATGTCAAGAATTAATGGTGTTTTCGAAAAAGATTTGTCAGTTAAATTAGTAATTGTAGGTAATAATGATGATGTAATTTTTTTAGATGAAGATACAGATAATATCACTGATGGTAATGCTGATACTATGATAGATGAAGTACAATCTATTTGTGATTCGCAAATAGGTTCATCTAATTATGATATTGGACATATTTTTAGTGTTGGTGGAGATGGTTTGGCAGGTTTAGGAGTTGTTTGTATTGCTGGGCAAAAAGCAAGAGGGGTTACAGGTATTGCTGCTCCTGTTGGAGATCCTTATGATATTGACTATGTGGTTCATGAAATGGGGCATCAATTTGGGGCAACACACACACAAAATAACGATTGTAATAGAACAAGTTCTACAGCAGTAGAGCCTGGTAGTGGTTCTACGATTATGGGTTATGCAGGTATTTGTACTCCTAATGTAATTGGTACTGGTTCTGCAACTGGTAATAGTGATGATTATTTTCATGCAGTAAGTATCGCTCAAATGTGGAGCCATATTCAAACTTCAGGTAGTTGTGCAGTTACTTCAAATACAAATAATACAGCACCTACAGCTAATGCAGGTTTAGATTATTCAATTCCAAAATCTACACCTTTTAAATTAGAAGGTGTAGCTACAGATACAGATGGTTTAACCTCTTTAACTTATAATTGGGAGCAGATAGATAATGAAGTTTTTTTAGATGTAGATGATAATCCTGTAATGCCACCCATGTCTGTAAATGATATTGGGCCAATGTTTAGATCTTTGCCTTCTAAAACTACACCTGTTAGATATATGCCAGAATTGGCAACGATAATTGCAGGTAATTCTTCTACAACTTGGGAGGTTTTACCTTCTGTTGCAAGAGATTTAAATTTTTCTTTTTTAGTAAGAGATAATAATGTTGGTGGAGGAAGCACAGCAAGAGACGATGTTAAAATTACAGTTACAGATGCTACTGCGTTTACAGTAAATACTCCTAATTCTGCTGTTATTTGGGATGTAGGTTCTACACAAAACATTACTTGGAATAATGGAACTACAAATCAGGCACCTATTAATTGTTCATCAGTAAATATTAGATTGTCTACAGATGGAGGAATTACTTTTCCTATTTTATTAAAAACCAATACATCAAATGATGGTTCAGAAAGTATTATAATTCCAGATAATGCAACTTCTAGTGCCAGAATTATGGTAGAAGCTGCAGATAATATTTTTTATAATGTAAATAGCACAAACTTTACTATAAAATCGACTACACCTACTTTTGTTCTAAATAATAGTAGTGGTACGCAAATTGCTTGTAATTCAGGAAACGAAACTATAGATTATACTTTAAATTTCGATTTTGTAAATGGTTTTTCAGAAACGGTTACACTTTCTGCAACTGGTCAGCCATCAGGATCTGCAGTAACATTTAATCCAACCACTATTAATAATGATGGTAATGTAACAATGTCGGTTTCTAATTTAGATGGTAAAACAGCCCAAGATTATATAATATCGGTTCTTGGATCATCAATAAGTGTTACTCAGAGTTTAGATGTAGATTTAAAATTAACATCACAAACATTTAATACTTTAAATCTAACTTCACCAACAAATGGTGCAACAAATATTGTTTTAACTGGAGATTTAATTTGGGATGCTAATTCAAATGCAACTTCATATGATGTCCAAATTGCAACAGAGGCAGGTTTTACAAATATTGTTTCTTCTGGTAATGTAGCTACAAACTTATATACAACAGATAATTTATCTGGGTTAACAGAGTATTTTTGGAGAGTAAAACCTAAAAATGATTGTGGAGAAGGTTCTTATTCTACTGTATATAGTTTTACAACATTCTCACCAAGTTATTGTGGGTCTACTTTTACAGATGATGCAGGTGGTGCAGAACATATACAAAACGTTACTTTTGGATCAATTAATAATACTTCTAACAATGATATTTTAGACGGTTATGAAGATTTTACAACTTTAAACACTAATGTTCTAAGAGGAGATACTAGCCAAATAAGTGTAACTTTTGATACAGCTGGATTCCAAGATCATTGCTATGTTTTTATAGATTGGAATCAAGATTTTATTTTTGATAATGATACAGAAAGATATGATTTAGGTTCAGAAACTGAAGATGTTGGTACACGAACTTTTAATATTACTGTGCCAAGTGATGCTAGGTTTGGACAAACAAGAATGAGAGTTATAATTGAATATGATGACCCTACAAATGGTTTTGGTTTGGGAGCTTGTGATTCAGATCATTTAACAGAATGGGGTGAAACCGAAGATTATTCTGTAACAGTTGCAGAAATAGGAGGATATTCTATCTTAACTACTTCAGAAACTTGCGTAGATGAAAATGATGGTATTATTCAAATAGAAAATAAGCAAGATAATCTTATAAGACAGTTGTTAATTACTGGGCCATCAACCAATATTAATCAATCATTTAATTCTAGTAATTTTAGTTTGTTTGATGTGGCTCCAGGAGATTATGAAATTTGTATTACCACAAATAGTTTAGAAATTACCAATTGTTTTGAGGTAACTATAAAAGAAGCTCAGCCAATTAGTTTAAAACTAACAACAGCAAAATCTTTAAATACATATTCGTTTAAAATTGAAGAAGGTACACCTCCCTTCAATGTATATTTAAATAGCGAACTTATTGCAGTTTCTAGTGAAAAGGAATTTGATTTAGAAATAAATAAAACTGGTAAACTAGAAGTAAAAACAGCTAAAGAATGTGAAGGTTTATTCAAAAAAAGTATTGGAGAAGTAATTTTAAAACAAAACCCAGTATCAAGTTTTATAGAATTACAGTTACCTATGGGCATTGAAAAGACTATGATTGAAACCACAGTTTTCGATATTAATGGTAAACTTATTTTTAGAAAAGAATTTAAAAGAGAAAATGATGTATTACAAATTCCTTTTAAAGAATATGTAAACGGATTTTACATTCTTAAATTATCGTTAGAAAACGCAACACCCATTAAAATTTTAAAACAATGAAAATAGTAAATATAAAATCACTAGTAATCGTTTGTTGCTTTTTATTGGTGAACTGTTCAAAAAAAGCAAATCAAGCTCCAAGTGAAGTAGATTTGATTTTTCCATCAGAAAATTTATTGTGTATAGATAATACAATTTCTTTTAATTGGTCAGAAGCTATAGATCCAGATGATGATGATTTAGAATACAACATCATTATTGCAAAAGACAGAGCTTTAACAAATGTTGTAGAAAACAGAACAATAACAAAAAGTCAGGTTGACATTACTTTAGAAAAGGAAACTGCTTATTATTGGAAAGTAGATGCGCTAGATATAAACAATAATTTAGGAAGTTCTTCTCAGGTTTTTGCATTTTATACAAAAGGTGAAGCAGATGAAAATTATGTGCCATTTACTTCACAATTAATATCACCTAATAACAACACTTATATTTCAAGTGGGACAGCAGAGTTAACTTGGAAATCTGGTGATCCTAATTTAGAAGATGTTTTATCTTTTGAAGTTTATTTTGGTGAAGATTCAGACCCTGTTTTGGTAGATGATAATGTTGTTACAGAAAATTATTCTGTAAATGTAGTTTCTGGTACAACATATTATTGGAAAGTGAATGTAAAAGATGAAGATGGTGCCAAATCAATTGGTCAAATTTGGTCTTTTTCTGCAAATTAAAATATATTTTAAAAACAAAAAAAAAGCCTCATCAATTGCTGATGAGGCTTTTTTTTGTTAGTAATTATTTTTTATCCTAAAAAAGGATATTTATAATCTGTTGGTGTTACAAAAGTTTCTTTTATCAACCTAACAGATGTCCATCTCAATAAGTTTTGTGCAGAACCTGCTTTATCATTTGTACCAGAAGCTCTAGCTCCTCCAAATGGTTGCTGACCTACAACTGCTCCTGTTGGCTTATCATTAATATAGAAGTTTCCAGCAGCATTTTCTAATGCTTTAGAAGCTTGTTCAACAATATATCTATCCGTAGAAAAAATTGCACCTGTTAAAGCGTATTCTGTAGATTCGTCTACTAATTTTAAAGAAGCTTCCCATTCTGCATCTTCGTAAACATAAACTGTCATTACTGGGCCAAAAAGCTCAGTAGTCATTGTAGAGAATGTTGGCGATTTTGCAAGTATTACTGTAGGCTCAATAAAATAACCAACAGATTTATCATAATTACCACCAATAATTATTTCTGCATTATCATCAGCTTTAGCTTCATCGATATATTTTGCAATTTTATCAAAAGAACCTTCGTGAATAACAGCATTTATAAAGTTATCAGGATTTTCTGGTGACCCCATTTTTAATTCTGATGTCTGTGCAATTAAGTGTTCTTTTACATCGCCCCAAATAGAAGTAGGAATATAAGCACGTGAAGCTGCAGAACATTTTTGACCTTGATATTCAAAAGCACCTCTTGTTATTCCTGTTGCAACTTGTAAAGGGTTTGCAGAGTTATGAGCCCAAATAAAATCTTTACCACCAGTTTCACCAACAATTCTCGGGTATGTTTTATAAGTATGAATATTTGCACCAATTTGTTTCCATAATTCTTTAAAAACAAAAGTAGAACCTGTAAAATGTAATCCAGAGAAATCTGGAGATGATAAACAAGTATCAGAAATCATTACAGGATCTCCATAAACAACATTAATAACTCCATCAGGTAAACCAGCTTCTTTAAACAAATCTACAATTACTTGTGCAGAATATGCTTGATGATCAGAAGGTTTCCAAACTACAACATTACCCATTAAAGCTGCTGCTGCAGGTAAATTTGCTGCAATAGACGTAAAGTTAAAAGGTGATATTGCATAAACAAATCCTTCTAACGGTCTGTATTCAACTCTATTCCAGATTCCTGGAGCAGATGCTGGCTGATCTTTGAAAATATCAGTCATATATTGTACGTTAAAACGAAAGAAATCGATCATTTCACAAGCTGCATCAATTTCTGCTTGGTGTACATTTTTAGATTGCGCAATCATTGTTGCAGCATTCATTTTTGCTCTATAAGGTCCTGCTAATAACTCAGCAGCTTTTAAAAAGATAGATGCTCTTTCCATCCAAGAAACAGAAGACCAAGCTTGTCTTGCAGCTAATGCAGTTTCAATGGCTTCATCTATATGTTTTTTTTCTGCTGTATGATATTGCCCAACTACGTGTTGATGATCGTGAGGAGGTGTAACGTTTTTTGTGATACCTGTTCTAACTTCTGCACCATTAATATGCATTGGTATATCTACAGAACCATTAAACATTTCTTTATAAGTTGCTAATAATTCTTCTCTTTCTGGAGACTCAGGTGCATAGCCTTTTACAGGCTCATTTACTGCAACTGGAACATTAAAAAATCCTCTTGCCATTTTGTATGTTTTTTAAATTTGAATCGACTAATTTTGTCGATGCAAAGTTACAGTTTTTGTTTCAATAAATTTAATGGTTCTTAGGTGTCTTTTGTTAAGGAAAATTTAAGAACTATATTAATATTTAAGATTTATCATAATTTTTTAAAAGATTTTTATGTGTACAGTAACCTATCTTCCTTTAGGAGATAATAATTTTATTTTAACGTCTAATAGAGATGAAACTCCGTTAAGAGAAACAATTCAGCCAAAAACTTATCTAGAAAACGGAGTAGAAATTACTTATCCAAAAGATGAATTAGCTGGAGGAACTTGGATTGGCACAAGTAATAAAAACAGATTAGTTTGCTTGCTAAATGGTGGTTTTGAAAATCATAAAAGGCAATTACCTTATAAAATGAGTAGAGGTGTTCTTGTTAAGAATATACTTTCTGCGGATGATGCTATAGCTTATATAGATAATTTTGATTTTATAAACATAGAGCCTTTTACGTTAATTTTTGTTGATTGGAATACCACTTTGAAAACCTATGAATTAGTTTGGGATGGATTAAAAAAACACTTTAATAAATTACCACAAGAACCTAAAATCTGGTCTTCATCGACTTTGTATACTTTTAATATGAGGCAATCCAGAAAAGGTTGGTTTGCTAATTGGTTAGCTCAAAACAAATTGTTTACTCAAGAAAGCATATTACAATTTCATAATAATTCAACTTTAGGAAATGTAGAAACATCAATTAAAATGAAACGCGAATTTGTAGAAACTGTAAGTATTACATCAATTTTAAAAACAGATAATGATGTTACTTTTAATTATTTTGATTTTATAAAGGCTAAAGTTTAAAACAGCGCAAAAGAAATTAGAAAAACAAAAATAATACCAATTGTAGCTACTATAGAATAGCTAATATTTAAGAGTATAAATTTAAAAAATGTTTTTATGTAGCCTTGCTGATAAAATTTTTTCATAGCAATAAGTAAATAGAGTAAAAATAGAATGGTAAAAATCCATAACTCTGGTTTTAATCCAAATAATTTTAATAAAAAGAAAATGGCAAACAACATGAAAAATACAGTTTGCACGTGAAAAACAAAGATTAAATGATCTACGTACCCAAATTTTCTTCGGATGTAAAAGAACTTTAAAAACAGCGTAAAAAAGGGTAAAAGTATAAAGAGTGAAATTGAGCCAGAAGATAAAATCTGACTAAAAAATTTATCTCTACTATCTTCATCTTCAGTAAAAGAATATAAGGTTTTAGCTCTTGTAAATAAAAAACGATTTGTAAAATTTTTCTCAAAGCCCAAAGAATCTAAAGCAACATCCATTTTAGAATTTGGATATTCTTTTACATAATCTGTAAATGTATCTAACCTAGTCATACCACCAAAATTAAACGTTATGTCGTCTTTCTCTTTAGTTGCAGTAGTATCTCTAGCTTCTTTTTCTACCTCTTCTAATATCTTTTTTCTGGCAGATGCTGGTATAGGGACAAATGATTTTTTTAATTCACTATCTAGTTTTTGTTTAATTGAATCTATTTCTGCATCAGTTGGTATTTCTTTTTTCTTTTTTATAGAATCTTTTTTAACAACTTCTGTAATTTCTGCAACACTCTCGTTTGCCAATTGTTCGTATTTTTCTATAGACTTAAATAGACCTACAATTAAAAAAAATAGAATAGATACTGTTAAATAAAAACGAAAAGGGTTCGAATAGCGTTGTCTTTTACCATCTATATAATCTCTAGAAACCTTACCTGGTTTTATTAAAAGAGGAACAATAGTTTTCCAAAACTTTGCATCAAAATTGAATAATCCATTAAAAACTTCATGAATAAAACTTTTAAAAGTAATTCTATTCCCTTTATTGGTTTGGCCACATTCTGGGCAAAATTTTTCGTAGCCCGAAAAAGGGTAACCACAATTTAAACATTCTGGATCTTTAACTTTTACTACTTTATTTTTCTTTTTTTTTAGTTTGATAAGATTTGAGTTGAAAGTTGAAATGTGGGTATAATAACCTTAAAATGTTCTGATGTGTTTAAGTTTTTCATCGAATAAAAACCTTTCATAGCACCAATATTAGATTCTAAAAAGCAACCAGAACTGTAAGAATAAGTGTCGTTTGGTTTTAAAACAGGAGTTTGGCCAACAACACCTTCGCCTTCTACAACTTCTGTTTTATTAAGCGAATCAAAAATTTGCCAAAAACGATCTTTTAATTTAACCGTTTGTAAAGAATGGTTTTCTATGGTAATAAAATAAGCAAAGACATAATACAGCCTGTTATTTTTATAGCTTGTACCATTGTATTTCGTGTTTACAGAAATTTTAATGCCTTGTGTAATTTTTTCTACCATTGCTGGTAAATGTAGTTTTTTTGAATAAAAAATGCAAGTCAAAAATTAATTATCTATTTTGATCAAAATAAGTAGTACCAACTCCAATAACTCTATCATATAAACCACCAAAAGGTTTGTAATAGGCAATTACTGTATATTGGTTTTCTGTTTGATAAAAATTACCATTTATAGCATTCGTATCTACTTTGTTATATTTATCTACAGTTGCAAAAGTATAATTGTAAAAACCTTGTTTTAGTAAAATGCTTCCTTTGTAGCTTAGGTCTTTAAAATCATATTCCATTTTGGCATTTTCATCAATTTTAAAATTATTGAAAGCACCATAAATATATACGTCTTTATCTAAAAAAGGAGTATCAGCAAATAAAGTAAAATGCATCATTGCATAATCTGCTTCTGTATTTGTGTCAGTACCTTCTAAAGTTCTAATTACAAATTGCCCATTAATATCAGGATTGTATCTGTAAGATAAATACTCATTATATGTATAAGGATATAAATAGTGATGAAAAATATCTTTCATTTCAATTCTAACTGTATTTACACTTCTATTTCTAATGAGTTTACTATCAAAATTTAAATATTCATTGCCACCTTCAAAATTGGTTTTGTTGGTATAAGTGTATAATAATTGATTTTGTTTGAAAAAAGTAGGTTGTAAATCTGTAATTTTTTCATTCCAATTTTCATTTTTTAAGACAACAACATTTATTTCTTGTGATGGATTATTGATACGTAAATTAGGATGATTAATAGAAAACTGAACCGTTTGTTGCGTGTTTGTAGTTTTAGCATCTCTACTTCTGGTAACATTTGCAGCAACAATAGCTGCATTTTCATAGAGCACAAATTTTCTTGTAAAAACAACTTCATCATCATTATTTAAAACCGATAACAGATAGTTGCCACTTTTAGTAATCACAGTATTTATATTCGGAATTTTTACTGAATAATGAGAGTAGCTCTGAAAAGTATTAAATGAATTGGTAACATCTATAATCGAATTTTCATCAAACCCGTCTATAAACTGACTAGACAATAATCTGCTCTTTTGCCAATCGTGAGTCATATGCTGAATCCTGTATCTGTAATCTTTAGCATCAGCATCTAAATCATCAAAAGACAATTCTAAAACAGTGCCTAAAGGCACAATAGAAGAATAATTATTTTCTTGTAAAGGTCTAAGTTGAATCGATTTTATGTTTTGAGATGAAACATTTAAACACAAAAAGACTAAAATAGGTAGTAAGATTTTCTTTAACATATTGCAAAAATAAGTATTCATTTTTCAGAATAATCAAAATTTAAGCCAAAAATTAACACTATAACGTTTTCATTAAATTTTATTTATTTAGAATTGTTATAAATAATGAATTTAAGCTTTAAATTGTGTCTAAAACACGATGTAAAATCCGTAAATTTGCGTGATTTTTTTAGATAATTAAAATTCCAAATTTACTATGTCAAAAGACATTCGTATTAAAAGAGGCTTAGATATTAAGCTTGTTGGTGTTGCAGAAAAAACTACTACAAAAATTGCTTTGAGTAGTGTTTATGCAGTAAAACCAGAAGATTTTCACGGAATTGTACCTAAGCTTGTTGCCAAAGAAGGGGCAGAAGTAAAAGCAGGAGAAACACTTTTTTATTCAAAAAGTGACGAACGCATTTTATTTCCTAGTCCTGTTTCTGGTAAAGTAGTAGAAGTAATTCGTGGAGCAAGAAGAAAAGTTTTAACCATAAAAATTGCTGCTGATGCTAGCCAAGTTCATACAGATTTTGGTGTAGTCGATGTTGCTAAAATGTCTGAACAAGAAGTGAAAAATCATTTGTTTACTTCAGGTTGTTGGCCATTTATTAAACAACGTCCTTACGATGTTGTAGCAAATCCAAACCAAGCACCAAAAGCAATATTTATTTCTGGATATGCAAGTGCACCTTTAGCTGCAGATTTAGACTACACTTTAGCTGGTAAAGAAGCTGAGTTACAAGCAGCAATTAATGCTGTGTCTAAATTAACAGAAGGTAAAGTTCATTTATCAGTTGGTGCTAATTCAAACTCTGTTTTATCAAAATTAACAGGTGTAGAATTGCATAAAGTTTCTGGACCACATCCATCAGGTAATGTAAGTACTCAAATTGCAAACATAGATCCTATTAATAAAGGAGAAGTTGTTTGGGTTGTTACTCCACAAGATTTAGTTGTAATTGGTGAGTTATTGTTAACAGGTAAGTATAATGCTGAAAGAACAATTGCATTAACAGGTTCTCAATTTAGCAAGCCACAATATGTTACTGCAATTGCAGGAGCAGCAATCGAAGATATTACTAAAGATAATTTAAATACTGATAATACAAGAATTATTAGTGGTAACGTTTTATCTGGTAGTCAAGTTACAGAAGAAGGTTTTATAGGTTTTTACGATAATCAAATAACTGCAATTCCAGAAGGAGATGATTATGAGTTTTTTGGTTGGAACAAACCAATCTTTAATAAAATTTCTACTTCTAGAGCGTTTACTTTTTCTTGGTTAAGCCCAAATAAAAAGTACGATTTAAATACCAATACAAATGGAGAGCATAGAGCTTTTGTTGTTACTGGTTCTTATGAAAACGTTTTTCCTTTAGATATTTATCCAATGCAATTATTAAAAGCATTTATGTATAAAGATTTAGACGAAATGGAAGCGTTAGGTGGTTATGAAGTAGCTCCAGAAGATTTTGCATTAACCGAATTTATTTGTGTGTCTAAACAACCACATCAAAAAATAATTCGTGAAGGTTTAGATTTAATGAGACAAGAATTAGGATAAGATTATGAGCTTAAAACAAAACTTACATAATTTAAAAGAGAAATATAAAGGGACCAAAATGGCACCTGCATTTAATGCAATCCATACCTTTTTATATTTACCAAATGAAGTTACTCATGGAGGAACTCATATAAAAGCAGCAGACGATTTAAAGCGTACAATGAATATTGTAATTATGGCTTTAGTACCTTGTTTGCTTTTTGGAATGTTTAATGCAGGTTACCAACACTATGCAGCTATAGATGGTTCTTTAAGAACAGATGTTTTAGCTAACTTTTTTACTTGGGATAACCTTTGGATAGGAATCATAAAAGTATTACCTCTAGTAATCGTTTCTTATGGAGTTGGTCTTGGTGTAGAATTTATTTTTGCAATTATAAAAGGGCATGAAGTAGAAGAAGGTTATTTGGTAACGGGTATGTTAGTGCCATTAATTGTACCAATTGACACACCTTTATGGATGTTAGCTGTTGCTGTTGTTTTTGGAGTTGTAATTGGTAAAGAAGTTTTTGGAGGTACAGGTATGAATATCTTAAACCCTGCATTAACAATTAGAGCATTCTTATTCTTTGCATATCCAACGTGGATGTCTGGAGATAAAGTTTGGGTTTACGACGCAGTAAAAAGAACAGGTACAGAAGATGCAATTTCTGGAGAAACTATTTTAGGTAGTTACGCACAAAACAATGATGTAGTTTATTCTACTTGGGATATGTTTATGGGATTTATTCCTGGTTCTGTTGGTGAAACATCAACTTTATTAATCTTATTAGGTGCAGCTTTCTTAATTTTCACAAAAATTGGAAGTTGGAGAATTATAGTATCAACTTTTATTGGTGCTGCTGTAATGGGATTAATTTTTAACGGAATTGTAAATGCAGACATCATTACAGAATCTAGTAAGTTCTACGGATTAATGAACACTGATTGGTGGCAACACTTAATAATTGGTGGATTAGCATTTGGAGCAGTGTTTATGGCTACAGATCCTGTAACTGCATCACAAACAAATAAAGGAAAATGGATTTACGGTTTCTTAATTGGTTTTATATCAATTATGATTCGTGTATTTAACCCAGCATATCCAGAAGGTGTATTTTTAGCAATCTTGTTAATGAATGTTTTTGCACCAACAATAGACCATTATGTGGTTCAAGGAAATGTAAAAAAGAGATTAAAACGTACTAAAGTTAAAACTGCCTAATTATGAGTAAGAGAACAGATAGTAATAGTTATACAATGATTTTCGCTGTAATTATGGTGTTAATTGTTGGTTCTTTATTGGCTTTTATGTCATCTTCTTTAAAGCCAGCTATTAAAGAAAACGAAAGAATAGAAAAGCAACAGAATATTCTGTATGCAATGGGTGTAAATGAAAATGATGAATCTAGTGCTAATTTTGTGTCAGCATCAATAGCAGGAGAGGAGTTTGCAAAATATATTACCAAGCAAATTGTTATAGAAGGTGATAAAATAACTGAAAGTGACGATGCTTATTTAATTGATGTAAAAAAGCAACAAGCCAACGCAAAAGAAGGTAAAACTAGAAAGTTGCCTTTATTTGTTGGTGAAAAAGATGGTAAAACATTTTATGTAGCACCAATTAGAGGTAAAGGTCTTTGGGATGCAATTTGGGGTTATGTTTCTATGGATGAAAATATGGTTGTTCAAGGTGCTTATTTTGATCATAAAGGAGAAACTCCTGGATTAGGTGCAAACATTAAACAACGTTATTTTATGGACGATTTTATTGGAGAACACTTGATGACTGCATCAGGAGAATTCAAAGGAATTACGGTTGCCAAAGGAAATAACGATCCGAAGAACGAAGAAAAAACAGATTATGAGGTAGATGCAATTGCTGGTGCAACAATTACTGGTGATGGTGTATCTGCAATGATAAAGAAAGATTTAGCATTGTATGTTCCTTATTTTAAATCATTAAAAGAATCTAATAAAATAAAATTATAACTATGGGACTTTTATCAAAAAAAGACGCAGCATTAATTAAAGATCCATTATTAGATAATAATCCAATTACAATTCAAGTATTAGGTATTTGTTCTGCATTAGCAATTACTGCAGAGTTAAAAGCTTCTATTGTAATGTCAATTTCGGTTTTATTTGTACTAGGAGTTGGTAACGTAGTTATCTCATTAATGAGAAATATTATACCATCAAAAATTAGAATTATTGTACAACTTATTGTTGTGGCAACTTTAGTAATTATTGTTGATTTAGTTCTAAAAGCATTTGCTTATGAGTTAAGTAAAACATTATCCGTTTTTGTTGGTTTAATTATTACAAACTGTATTATTATGGGACGTTTCGAAGCTTTTGCTTTAGGTAATGGACCTTGGAGATCTTTCTTAGATGGTATAGGTAACGCTGTTGGTTATGGTGTAATCTTAATAGCAGTTGGTTTCTTTAGAGAGTTATTAGGTTCTGGTACTTTATTAGGTTTTAAAGTTTTAGGAGATCCAATAGAAAAAACAGGTTTATATGCTATAGGATATGAAAATAACGGGTTTATGTTATTATCACCAATGGCATTAATTGTTGTAGGTATCATCATCTGGGTTCAAAGAACAAAGAACAAATCATTAATAGAAGAACATTAAATAGTTGGTAGTAAAACAGTATTCAGTTGGCAGTAAATTGCTGACTGCAAACTGCGAACTGCGGACTTAAGACTAAAAAAATATGGAACATATAGAATTATTTTTCAAATCGATATTTATAGATAACATGGTTTTCGCAACCTTTTTAGGGATGTGTTCTTAC
Source organism: Polaribacter reichenbachii (assembly GCF_001975665.1). Classification (NCBI taxonomy): domain Bacteria; kingdom Pseudomonadati; phylum Bacteroidota; class Flavobacteriia; order Flavobacteriales; family Flavobacteriaceae; genus Polaribacter; species Polaribacter reichenbachii. Next base: position 2,249,877 of record NZ_CP019419.1, read on the forward strand.
CTAGCAGTATCTAAAAAAGTATCTACTGCTGTTGGTTTAGGAGCTGCTGTAATCTTTGTATTAGCTGTAACTGTACCTTTAAACTGGTTGTTAGATCAATATATATTAAAAGATGGAGCTTTAGTTTGGCTAGGAGAAGAGTATGCTGAGTACGATTTAAGCTTCTTATCATTTATTATGTTTATTGCAACTATTGCAACAATGGTACAATTGGTAGAAATTATTGTTGAAAAATTTTCACCATCATTATACAATTCATTAGGTATTTTCTTACCATTAATTGCTGTAAACTGTGCTATTTTAGGGGGTAGTTTATTTATGCAATCTAGAGAAATACCTTCTTTAGGATTAGCATTAACTTATGGTGTAGGTTCAGGAATTGGTTGGTTTTTAGCAATTTTAGCTATTGCAGCTATTCGTGAAAAAATTAGATATTCTTCAGTTCCTCCAGCTTTAAGAGGTTTAGGAATTACTTTTATTATTACTGGTTTAATGGCTATTGGTTTTATGAGCTTTGGTGGTATGTTAACTGGTGGAGATGAAAAGAAAGAAGAAAAACCAGCTGTAGAAGCTAAGGTAAAAAAGGTTAAAGTAAAAGAAGAAAAGGCTAAAGAAATTGTAGCTGAAAACACAAATATAAACTAGTAAAAGAATGATATTAGCAGCAGGTACAATAGGAACCATTATTGCAACAGTAGCAGCCTTTTTATTAATAACATTGTTATTAGTAACATTGTTACTATTTGTAAAACAAAAATTATCTCCTTCTGGTCCAGTAACAATTACCATTAACGGAGAAAAGAAAATAGAAGTTGGTTCTGGTAGCACACTTTTAACAACATTAGGAAACGAGAAAATCTTTTTACCATCTGCATGTGGTGGTGGTGGATCTTGTGTACAATGTGAGTGTCACGTTTTAGAAGGTGGAGGAGAAGCTTTACCTACAGAAGTGCCACACTTTACAAAGAAAGAATTAAAAGAAGGTATACGTTTAGCTTGTCAAGTTAAAGTTAAACAAGACATGAACATTACAATTCCAGAAGAAGTTTTCGGAATTAAAAAATGGGATGCAGTTGTTGTAAGAAATTACAATGTAGCCTCTTTTATTAAAGAGTTCGTTGTTGAGATTCCTGAAGATATGGGATATAAAGCTGGTGGATATATTCAAATTGAAATTCCTCCATGTGAAGTTAAATATTCTGATATGGATATTACAGCCCACCCAGAAGAACACGAAACTCCAGACAAATTTGAAGCGGAATGGGATAAGTTTAAATTACGTCCGTTAGTAATGAAAAATACTGAAACTGTAGAAAGAGCATACTCAATGGCTTCTTACCCAGCAGAAGGTAGAGAAATTATGTTAAACGTGCGTATTGCTACACCTCCATTTGATAGAGCAAAAGGTGGCTGGATGGATGTAAATCCAGGAGTAGCATCTTCTTATATCTTTAACTTAAAGAAAGGTGATAAATGTGTAATTTCTGGTCCTTATGGAGAGTTTTTCATTAATGAATCAGATGCAGAAATGTTATATGTTGGTGGTGGTGCTGGTATGGCTCCAATGCGTTCTCACTTATATCACTTATTCAGAACGTTAAAAACTGGTAGAAAAGTTACTTATTGGTATGGAGGTCGTTCTAAAGCTGAATTATTCTATATTGAGCACTTTAGAGCTTTAGAAAAAGATTTCCCGAACTTTAAATTTTTCATTGCATTATCAGATCCTTTAGAGGCTGATAACTGGAAAGTTAAAAAAGATATTAATGATGAATCTGGAGATGGTTTTGTAGGATTTATTCATAATTGTGTAATAGACAATTATTTAAATCATCATGATTCACCAGAAGATTTAGAATTATACTTCTGTGGACCACCATTAATGAACAAAGCTGTTCAGAAAATGGGTGAAGATTTTGGTCTTGCAGATGAAAATATTCGTTTTGATGACTTTGGTGGATAAACCAAACGTTATTGTAAACATCACAAAACCGATTCAATTAATTTTGAATCGGTTTTTTGTTATGAGTTTATTTTGATTAAATTTATTTAAGCTAAAAATGTTTTTAGATGATAAATAGGCTCACCATTTTCTTGTTCAAATATTTTGGAATAATCCATTACATTAGGTATGTTGTCTAATTTGCATAAAAGTTCTACTACATCAGATAAACCATTAAATAAAACTTCATTAGAAGTCGGGTTTTCTGGTTTTGTATTGTAATGGCATAAAGGAGTTTTAAATCCGCAAGCATCTAAAAATACCTTTTCTATCTTTAATATTTCTTGTGGTGTATAACCATTAAATTTTCTTCCTAAATTTTGATGTACTCTACCTACATAACTCAATTCTAAAGAACCATGATCATTTGATAAATGTTTCCAACTATCATTATTGTCTAAGATGTTTCCTACTGCACAAGCAGTACAATCTTCAGGATTTAATCTATTATTATGATATGCATTGTATAGTTTTATAAGTGCTTGTTCAAGTCTTTTTGTAGTTTTCATATACTATTGCTTTTTATCATTCTAAAAATACTAAAATATTATTACTAAATCAAACCGATACAATTTTCTGTTGTGTACATAATAATAGTAAATAAGATAAATGCTGGTTTTATTTCATCCTATTAAATCGTATTTTTGATGTTCTTATTTTCGAAAAATGAAAAATATCCAAAAAATATTAAAGAAAAAGAAATACATTAAAATTAAATTAAAGCGGATTGCAACAAATCATTTAGAATTAAAAGCAACGATTAATGGTGTAAAAGGCAGATTTATTTTAGATACTGGTGCATCTAATTCTTGTGTTGGTTTAGACTTAATAGAACATTTTAAATTAGATGCGCAAGAAAGCGAAACAAAAGCTGCAGGTGCTGGTGCAACAGATATGGAAACCCAACAATCTGAAAATAATTCTTTAAAAATTGGAGATTGGAAAACCAAACAGTTTCATTTAGTATTATTTAATTTATCACATGTTAATACTGCACTTGTGCAACATAAAGCAAAAGAAGTACATGGAATTATTGGTGCAGATATTTTACAAAAAGGAAAAGCATTTATAGATTATAATAAGAATATTTTATATTTAAAAAAGATAAAGAAATAATTAATAAAAATTATATAGTATGAGTTTACAAAAACAGGTAATGGATAAGATGAAAGAAGCAATGAAAGCAAAAGATACGGTTGCTTTACAAGCTTTAAGAGCTGTTAAATCAGCATTTTTATTAGCAAAAACTGAAACTGGAGTACAAGAAGAATTAACAGAAGAGCAAGAAGTTAAAATTATTCAGAAACAGGTAAAACAAAGAAAAGATAGTGCAGCTGTATTTTTAAAACAAGATAGACAAGATTTAGCTGATCCTGAATTAGCAGAAATTAAAGTTTTAGAGCAGTTTTTACCTGAAGCATTATCAGAAGAAAAAATAGAAGAAGTTGTTGCAGCTACTATAACAAAGTTAGGTGCTTCTGGTATGCAAGATATGGGGAAAGTTATGGGTGTTGTTTCTAAAGAATTAGCAGGACAAGCAGATGGTAAAACCATATCTACCTTGGTTAAAAAACATTTAATGAAATAAATTATTTGTATGATTCTTAATTTAATTGAGAATTATATTAGGCTCCATAGTTCAACTGAATAGAATATCAGATTTCGGCTCTGAGGGTTGCAGGTTTGAATCCTGCTGGAGTCACAAAAATTTATATAAAAAAGAAGCGATGATAGGTTTAACCTTACATCGCTCTCTTTTTACTAACAATTAACTAGAAAACTAGTTTTGGATTATATAAACCTTGGGGGGAGATTCATAATTATAATTCAAATTTACATTAGATTTTAATATTACACAATCCCCAAAAATGGTGAAATTTTCTTATCCCCATAAATAGGGAGAAACCTCCCTATTTATGGGGAGGCTTCTCTAAAAATTGATTTATATAAAGTATCTTATTTTGCGAATAAATGTAATTCAGAAAATTCTTTATCTACTGTAATAGATTGAGATTCACCTTTTTCTGATTGATTTAGTTCTACTTCTACGTTGTCTATTTGTACAGATGCAATTTTAAACGGTAAGTTGTGTAAATTTACAATGAACTTAGAATAAGCAGCATCAAAAGTACCTTCTTTGTGTTGTGTTAAAATAAATTCTTTCTTTTTACCGGTTAATTTAAAAGTTCTTAAACTATATCTTCCTTTTTTATAATCGTAACCATCATGTGCATCATCATATAATTGAGATTTTTCTTTACCGGCTTTGTAATATACATCTAAAGTAATTTCATCGAAATTCTTTTCGCCTACATATTGTTGTACAGGATATTTAGGAATTACAGCACCTTCTTTTATAAAGATTGGCATGCTATCAATATCTGCATCAACCCAAATTTCTTTACCACCTTCTATTATTTCTTTGGTCCAGAAGTTATACCATTTACCTCTTGGTACATACATTCTTCTACCTTTGGCATTTGGTTCTTGTATCGGACATACTAAAATTTGATCTCCATAAACAAACTCATCACTTCTATAGTGTGTTTGTGCATCTTCTTGATCGAATAGTACTAAAGATTTTAAAATTGGAGTTCCATGATTAATGTGTTTCCAAAAAGCAGTGTATAAATAAGGTAATAATTGATATCTAATTTCTACAAATTTTCTAACAATATCAGTAATTTCTTGTCCGAAAACCCAAGGCTCTTGATCTCCATGGTCTCCAGAAGAATGCACTCTACAAAAAGAATGGAATATTCCTAACTGAATCCATCTTGCAAAAAGCTCTCCTTGTGGTTGTTCTGCAAATCCTCCAATATCTGATCCAGCAAATGAGAAACCAGACATTGCCATTCTTTGAGCTTGATTGTTTGCGATTGCTAAATGTTCCCAAGTGGCAACATTATCTCCCATCCAAGTAGAAGTATATCTTTGCGTACCAGAATAAGCAGCTCTTGTAATTACAAATGGTCTTTTAGGATAAGCGTACTTTTTTAAACCATGATAAGTGGCACGTGCCATTTGCATACCGTAAATATTATGTGCTTTTCTATGCGAACAATGGTTACCATCGTAATCATGACGAACATCATTAGGAAAAGATTTGTTTGGCACATCCATAACAGCAGGCTCATTCATATCATTCCAAACACCTTTTACACCAATATCTTCTATTAATTCTTGAAAAAGACCAGACCACCATTCTCTAACTTCTGGTTTTGTGTAATCAGGAAAATAACATTCACCTGGCCAAACTTTACCTTTCATATAAGGACCATCTGCACGTTTACAGAAATAGTCTTTATCTAATGCTTCTTTAAAAACATCATATTCTAAATCTATTTTAATACCTGGATCTATAATAACTACGGTTTTAAACCCTTCTTCTTCTAATTCAGTTACCATTCTTTTTGGGTCTGGAAAATGATTTTTATCCCAAGTAAAACAACGAAAACCATCCATATAATCGATATCTAAATAGATAGCATCACAAGGAATTTGTAGATCTCTAAATGTTTTAGTGATCTGTTTTACATTACTTTCTGGGTAATAACTCCATTTACACTGATGAAAACCTAAAGCCCATAAAGGAGGTAATGCATGAGGTTTACCAGTTAAATCTGTATAATTGGCAACTACGTCTTGCATTTGTGGACCATAAATAAAATAATAATCCATTTCGCCACCTTGTGCCCAAAAACTCGTAACATTTCTTCTTTCTTGTGCAAAATCGAAATATGTTCTAAAGGTATTATCAAAGAAAATACCATAAGCTTTGTTATTGCATATAGAAGTGTAAAAAGGTATGGCTTTATAAATAGGATCTGTGTCTTTACCAAAAGCATAAGAATCTGTTACCCAGTTTTCGAAACGTTTCCCTTTTAGGTTAACATCTACAGGCTTATCACCTAAACCATAGTAACTTTCTGCTTTTTGAGAAATCTTACTCATTTTTACAATATCGCCACCAAATTCGTAGCTTTCTTCCCAATGAAAACCAATTTCATCTTCATTGATTAAAACCAAATCTATAGCATCATAAATGCTAACTTGCAAGCTTAATTTTTCTACTTTACAAATTAACTTAGAAGTTTTAATAATGTAATGCGTATCATCTTCAGTAATTTCTAAGAAACTATAACCTCTTGAAGCGTGCATTGTAATTCCGTAAGAAAAATCATTTTCAAATTTTCCTGTAGTGGCATATCTAAAACGTATTACACTATCTCTTACAATTGTTACTTGTAAAATAACATTGTTCTTTGTTGTAAAGTAAAGTGTATCTACATCTTTTTTATAACCTATTATTCGAGAAGGAAATAAATTCCCTTTTTGTTCTAATTCAGTATTAACAATCATAATTGATTTTTTTTGATTTTTTAATTTCGTGAAATTTATTTAATAATTTTAAATATCGACGATAAAATACAGTATATGTTAAAAACAAAAATATTGCTTATTTATTTAAAAATAAACTGAATACGATATCTTTTAATATTATTTAAGTAGAATTTTTATTGTGATAAAATTGATTAGTTTTTTTAAGAAGTACATAAAAAAAAACTCTTTTTTTATCGATTTAACTGATAATAAAAGAGGTTTATTTTTTTATTTATATTTAAAAGCCAGCATACCAAGAGGAGGAAGGTTTAATTCCAGAGAGTTCTCTCGGTTATTCCACTTTAGTTCTTCTGATTTTAATTTGTTGTTTTTATAGTTACCTGTACCAAAGTATTTTTTATCATCGCTATTAAAAACGAGTTTTAAGTTACCTGCTTTTGGCAAACCAATTCTATATTTTTCTCTAGGTACTGGTGTAAGATTTAAAACTACAATTACATTATCTGCTTCGTTTTCTCCTTTTCTAAAGTAAGATAAAACTGAATTTTGATGATCTCCGTGATCTAACCATTCAAAACCTTCGTAAGAAAATTGTTTTTGAAATAAAGCTGGTTCTTTTCTGTAAAATGTATTTAAATCTTTAACAAGTTGTTGAACTCCTTTATGTATATCGTAATCTAACAAATGCCAGTCTAAACTTCCTTGAAAATCCCATTCGCTTGTTTGCCCAAACTCACCACCTTGAAACAATAATTTTGTGCCAGGATGCGTAAACATAAAAGAGTAAAGTAATCTTAAGTTAGCAAAACGTTGCCATTCATCTCCAGGCATTTTTCCTACTATGGATTTTTTACCATAAACCACTTCGTCATGAGATAGTGGTAGCATAAAGTTTTCTGTAAAAGCGTAATTTAAACTAAATGTTAAATCGTTTTGATGATGTTGTCTGTAAATGGGTTCTTTTTTAAAGTAACCTAATGTATCATGCATCCAACCCATCATCCATTTCATACCAAAGCCTAAACCACCATCATAAATTGGTCTAGAAACTTTAGAAAAAGAAGTAGATTCTTCTGCAATGGTTTGTACATCAGGGAAAGAAGCATATACTTCTGTGTTCATTTCTTTTATAAAATCGATGGCTTCTAAGTATTCTCTACCACCGTATTTATTAGGTTCCCATTGGCCAGCTTCTCTAGAATAATCTAAAAATAACATTGATGCTACAGCATCTACTCTTAAACCATCTATATGAAATTGATCTAACCAATAAATGGCATTACTAATTAAAAAAGCTTTTATTTCGTTTCTACCGTAATTAAAAATTAAACTTTTCCAGTCTTGGTGATATCCTTTTCTTCTGTCTGGATGTTCATATAAATGAGATCCATCAAAGTAACCTAGTCCATGATCATCTGAAGGAAAGTGAGAGGGTACCCAATCTAAAATAACTCCAATGCCTTTTTTATGGAAAGTATCTACTAAATATTTAAAATCATCTGGATAACCAAAACGTGCTGTTGGTGCAAAATATCCTGTTAATTGGTAACCCCAACTTGGGTCGTAAGGATATTCCATGATTGGCATAAATTCTACGTGTGTAAAATTCATTTCTTCTACATAATCTACTAAATCTTCTGCAAGCTCTCTGTAACTTAAGAATCTGTGTTCTTCTATTTGTTTTTTCCAAGAACCCAAGTGAACTTCGTAAACAGAATATGGCGCATCTAATGCGTTGTTTTTCTTTCTGTTTTTCATCCAAGATTTATCTTGCCAGTCGTAATTATCTGACCAAACTTCTGATGCTGTTCTTGGTGGATGTTCACATCTTCGAGCAAATGGATCTGCTTTTTCTGTAGTTACATTATTATGAGAACTTCTAATTTTGTATTTGTAAATTGTGCCTTTACCAATATTTGGTATAAAACCTTCCCAAATACCACTACCATCCCATCTAACGTTTAATTTATGTTCTGTTTCTTGCCAAAAATTAAAATCGCCAATTACAGATACTGATTTTGCACTTGGTGCCCAAACAGCAAAATAGGTGCCTTCTACATTATTAACTGTAGTAATATGCGACCCAAATTTTTCGTATAAGCGATAATGTTTTCCTGCTTTAAATAAATTAATATCAAATTCTGTAAATAAACTGTAAGCTATAGCGTTTGGCATATATTTCTTTATAAGTAGTAGGTATTGTTAAATTATTGTTCCTTTAGGAATTGTTGCGCCTTTTCTAACAACTACAATACCGTCTTTAATTATATAGTTATCTTTTTCTGTATCTTCTAAATGATCACCTCCATTTATGGTAACATCATCTCCAATTCTAGAGTTTTTATCTAAAATACAATTGTTAATGTTACAACGATCTCCAATACCTAAAACATTTTCTATTTTATTATTTTCTATATATTCTAAAGATTCGTAGCTATCATTACCCATCATATAGGTATTTGTGACTACGCTATTTTTACCAATTCTAGATCTTACACCAATCACGCTTCGTTCAATTTTGTCTGCATGTATAATACATCCATCAGAAATAACCGCTTTATTTAATAAGGTTCCAGAAATTTTTGAGGTTGGTAAAATTCTTGCTCTTGTATAAATTCTGTTATCATCATATAAATTAAACTTAGGTATATCATCAGTTAAACCTAAATTTGCTTCAAAGAAAGATTGTATGGTACCAATATCTGTCCAATATCCTTCGTATTGATAACTTACTGTTTTATGGTCATGAATTGCGTTTGGTATAATTTCTTTTCCAAAATCTATAGTATCTGGATTTTTCATTAGCTCTACTAACAACTCTCTATTAAATATATAGATACCCATAGAAGCTAAGTAGTTTCTACCATCTTTTTTCATTTCATCACTAACATCAGATGTCCAATCTGGTAATAATGATTCGTCTGGTTTTTCTATAAACGAGGTAATTGTATTTTCTTCATTGGTTTTTAATAGACCAAAACCAGTAGCTTCTTTAGCGGTTACTGGATAAGTTGCTATAGAAATTTCTGCATTACTTTCTTTATGCTTTTCAATCATATGCTGAAAATCCATATTATATAATTGATCTCCAGAAAGAATTAATGCGTATTCGAATTCGTTTTGTAAAAAGTGATGCATACTTTGCCTAACAGCATCAGCAGTTCCTTGAAACCATTTATCACTTTGCATAGTTTGTTCTGCAGCCAATACATCAACAAAAGCTTGACTAAAAAAACTAAAGTGATAGGTATTTTTTATATGTTGATTTAAAGAAGCAGAATTAAATTGTGTTAATACATACATTCTTTTAATGTTTGAATTAATACAATTAGAAATTGGGATATCTACTAATCTGTATTTACCAGCAATAGGTACAGCAGGTTTGGATCTGTCTGCTGTTAAAGGGTATAGTCTAGAACCTTGACCACCACCTAAGATTATTGATAATACACTGTTATTTATCATAGTTTACTTTTTTAAAGATTTATATAAGTTAATATATTCTTGTGCAGAATTGTTCCAAGAATGATCGATTGCCATTATTTTTTTAGAATTTTTTACAAATTCTTTTTTGTTTTGGTAAAAAGAGTTTGCTCTACTTATTGCAGTGGTTACATTAGTTATTGTAACACCATAATGACGAATACCAAAACCATCTTCTTGTTCTAGATCTATTATTGTGTCTTTTAACCCACCAATTGCATTTACGATTGGCATTGTACCATATCTTAAAGAATACATTTGATTTAAACCGCAAGGTTCTACTCTAGAAGGCATTAAAATAAAGTCTGCACCAGCATATATAATATGAGAAAGCTTTTCATCATAACCTATATACGCATTGTAATTTTCTGTGTCTAATAAAGCCGTTAATTGCTTTTCTGTTTCTTTATTACCAGAACCTAACAAGAGTATAGAAATGTCATTTTCTGCTAAGGCTTTTTTAAATATTTCAGGAAATAGGTCACTTCCTTTTTCGCCAACTAATCTGCCTATAAAAGCAAAAAGTGGTTTATCTATATCTAATTTAAACTCATTACAAAGCCATTCTTTATTTGCTTTCTTACCAGAAACTACCGTAGATTTTGTGTAGTTTTTTATAAGATAATCATCAGTTTCTGTATTCCAAACATTCCAATCAATTCCGTTTAAAATACCAATGCATTTATCACTTTCTTGATTTAATAAGTTTTCTAATCCGTTTGCACTGAGTTTTAACTCATTCATATAAGAAGGAGAAACTGTAGTTACAGCCCAGGCACATTTTATGGCTGCCGCAAGCGGATTAATAATACTGTTCCAATCTAATAAACCAACATCTTTAAAATTGAATTCGGGTATTAAATATACTTTTCTATGAGAAAACCATCCTTGATATTGTGCATTATGAATGGTTAGTATTGTGGGAATAAATCGTAGAGATTTGTATTTATAAGATTGTGTCATCATAAAAGGTATTAAACCTGTATGATGATCATGAATATGAATAATGTCTGGGTTTTCTTGCCAAGAAGAAATCCAATCTAAAGTTGCAATTTGAAAAGCTAAAAAACGTTCTGTATCATCTGCAGAATAAACGTACTCCTTGTAAATTAATTCAGGTATATCTACGCAGTATAAATCAAATTCTAAATTGCTATTTGTAAGTTTTAGTATTTTAAAACTTAAGGTGTCGTACCCCAAAATTAATTGGTCTTCATGTACAATATCAAAACTATTATTTTGAGTAAATTTATTGTTGTAAAAGGGCATTACAACATTGCTTGTTACATTAAGTTCCCTTTGGTATTTAGGTAAAGCACCAACAACATCTGCTAAGCCACCAACTTTAGCAATAGGATAACATTCTGCACTTATATGTAATATATTCAAAATATAATTTTTAATTTCTGACTTAAAATTACAAAAATTATATTTATTATTAGTAAAGTTTTATATTATTTATATAAATTTAATTATCCACTAATTTTGTTATCAAATTAATGAAAAGTACTTTCAATTATAAAAAAGGATGCTATTAAACAATTGCAGAATTTTAATAAATAGTTACCATTTTTTTACTCGTAAATATAACTTAGTTATTGCGTTCTTTTTTTTTAAATGATTTCTAGCATAGTAGATTTTAAGAAATTGTATCTTAAGATATTAATTATTTCTATGTTTGTTAATTTCGTCTTGTAATTGTCTGCGGAGCTTTTGTTCTCTTTCAATAGATTTTTTTCTATGTACTTCGAATTCTTGCTCAACATCAACTAAATTACTTTGTGCTTGTTTAGTTAAAACATTGCTTCTAGAAAACTTATATATAAAGTAAAATAATGCGAGTAAAGAAATAACAATAATACTCCAAAGTACAAGGTTATAAGTTATTTTACTTAATTGTATACCAAATAAAGAAATTGAGTTTTCTTTTAAGTTAGAACTTTCTAAATCGGCTTTTGTTTCAGCAAGGTCGGCTTTAGTTTTTTTTATGTTTTCTCTCTCTGTTTGTAGTAGATTTTCTTTTTCTAAGATTAAATTTTTAGCATCTTGTAAAGAATCTAAAACATTTTTTTTAAGCTTTAAGAACTTGTCTTTATCTATAACTTTATAAACCTGATAGGTCGTAGAAATTCTATAAATCTTATCAAACTGGCCTTTTAAAGAAGTATCTTCTAGGGTGGTTTGTGGCTCAGTTTGTTGAGAGAATATAGCAGAGCTAATAAAAAGTACAGAAAAGAACAATGTTTTAAATCTCATAATTGTGTTATTAAAAGTGTAAATTTATGAAAAAAACCCAAACAAAATGTTTGGGTTTTTTAATATAAGCAAGTATTATTATTTATTTAATTTTATCTACAACTGCCTTAAAAGCTTCTGGGTTGTTAACTGCTAAATCTGCTAAAACCTTACGGTTTAATTCGATGTTGTTAGCTTTTACTTTTCCCATAAACTGAGAGTAAGACATTCCGTTTAAACGAGCTGCTGCGTTAATACGCGTAATCCATAAAGAACGGAAGTTTCTCTTGTTGTTTTTACGGTCTCTATATGCATAAAGCATACCTTTTTCAACCGCATTTTTTGCTACTGTGTAAACGTTTTTTCTACGTCCAAAGTAACCTTTTGCTGCCTTCAAGATTTTTTTTCTTCTATTTCTTGAGGCTACTGAATTTACTGATCTTGGCATAATTTCAATGTGTTTTGTAGTAGGCGATTCAGTTAAGAATACTTTGTTTTTTGCCTAACTCCATGGTTAATAATTAAATTCCCTTATTAAACTTATTTTAAGTTTAACATTTGTTTAATGCTAGGCTCATCTGCTTTATGAACTAAAGTGTCATGAGTTAGCTTTAATTTACGTTTTTTAGACTTCTTTGTTAAGATGTGACTTTTAAACGCGTGCTTTCTTTTTAATTTTCCAGTACCAGTAACTTTAAATCGTTTTTTGGCGCTAGATTTTGTTTTCATTTTAGGCATTTCTCCTTCGTTTTAACTTGCTTAATATTTTCAGTTTTAAAGTTGATGTTTTACAAAGTTTAGAGTTAAGTGAATACAAAACTTATAAACTTTAAGAACTTACAAACTTTAAGAACTATTTTTTATTTTACTTTTTTAGGAGCAATAAACATAATCATACGTTTACCTTCTAATTTTGGTAATTGCTCCACTTTACCATAATCTTCTAATTCTTGAGCTAATTTTAATAATAAAATTTGCCCTTGTTCTTTAAAGATAATAGAACGTCCTTTAAAGAAAACGAATGCTTTTAATTTAGCACCATCTTGTAAAAACTTAATGGCGTGCTTCTTTTTAAACTCATAATCGTGTTCATCTGTTTGAGGGCCAAAACGTATTTCTTTAATGGTTACTTTTGTAGCTTTAGACTTTAAAGCTTTTTCACGTTTCTTTTGCTCATACAAGAACTTCTTGTAATCAATAATTTTACAAACAGGTGGTTTTGCTTTTGGTGATATTTCTACCAAATCCAATTCCTGTTCTTTGGCTAATTCTCTAGCTTTTGCTAAAGGATATACACCAACTTCTACATTGTCGCCTACCAGACGAACTTCATCAACATATCTTATTTTTTCATTAATTCTATGTTGATCTTCTTTGATTACTCTTAGTGGTCTTCTCGACCTGCTTCTACGTATTGCTATGACTTATAAATTTAAATTTAACTTATTTATTTTTTTAACTGATGTTACTCAGTTTGTACTTTTTTTGATAAAACCCTAATATATTAAAATTTCTTTAATGTTTTGGCTTCTTCTTCTTTAATTAAGGTAACAAACTCTTTAATTGTAAAAGTACCTAAATCTCCTTCGCCGTGTTTCCTTACAGAAACTGTGCCATCTTGTTCTTCTTTCTCACCTACAATCACCATAAATGGTATTTTGCTTACTTCTGCATCTCGTATTTTACGTCCGGTTTTTTCACTTCGGTTGTCTACGAGGGCGCGAATTTCGGAATTTTCTAACGATTCTAAAACTTTTTCTGTATATTTTTGATATTTATCACTGATAGGCAATAAGATAACTTGATCAGGAGTAAGCCAAAGAGGGAAATTACCTCCTGTATGCTCCAGTAAAACCGCAATAAAACGCTCCATAGATCCAAATGGGGCTCTATGAATCATTACTGGTCTGTGTTGTTGATTATCTGCACCTGTATAAGTTAAATCAAAACGTTTAGGTAAATTATAATCTACTTGTATTGTTCCTAACTGCCAACTTCTTCCTAAAGCATCTTTAACCATAAAATCTAATTTAGGGCCATAAAAAGCAGCTTCACCTTCTTCAATTACAAAATCTAGACCTTTATCTGTTGCTGCACTAATAATTGCTTTTTCTGCAATTTCCCAAGTTTCTACATCACCTATATACTTACCCAAGTTTTTCATATCTCTAATAGAAACTTGTGCTGTAAAATCTTCAAAACCTAAAGAACCAAAAACATACAAAACTAAATCTATAACATCTTTAAATTCTTGATCTAATTGTTCTGGAGTACAGAAAATATGAGCATCATCTTGTGTAAAACCTCTTACTCGAGTTAAACCATGTAATTCTCCACTTTGTTCATATCTATAAACGGTACCAAATTCTGCAAAACGTTTAGGTAAATCTTTATATGAATAAGGTTTAAAGTTGTAAACTTCACAATGGTGTGGGCAATTCATAGGCTTTAATAAAAACTCTTCATCCATTTTAGGTGTTTTTATTGCCTGAAAACTGTCTTCACCATATTTTTCATAATGCCCAGAGGTAACATATAATTCTTTCTGACCAATATGTGGAGTCATTACCATTTCATAACCAGCTTTTTTCTGTGCTTTTTTTAAGAAATCTTCTAAACGGCCTCTTAAAGCAGCTCCTTTTGGCAACCATAATGGTAAACCTGCACCCACTTTCTGTGAAAAAGTAAATAATTCTAATTCCTTACCTAGCTTTCTATGGTCACGTTTTTTAGCTTCTTCTAATAAAGCTAAATATTCTGTCAACATTTTTTGCTTCGGAAAACTTATTCCATAAATACGTGTTAACTGATTATTCTTTTCATCACCTCTCCAATAAGCACCAGCAACATTCATTATTTTAATAGCCTTTATAATACCGGTATTAGGTATGTGGCCCCCTCTACATAAATCAGTAAAAGTGCTATGATCACAAAAAGTAATATCTCCATCAGTTAAGTTTTCTATTAACTCAACTTTATATTGATTGTTTTCATTCTTATATTTAGCTAAAGCATCAGCCTTAGAAACTTCACGCATTTTAAATTCGTGTTTACCTCGAGCAATTTCAAGAAACTTCTTTTCAATCTCAGCAAAGTCTTTTTCAGAAATTATTTCATCACCTAAATCTAAATCATAATAAAATCCATTATCAATAGCAGGACCTATAGTTAATTTAGCATTCGGATGAAAACTTAATATAGCCTCTGCCAAAACGTGAGCAGAAGAATGCCAAAAAGCTTTTTTACCTTCATCATCGTTAAATGTAAATAAAACAAGAGTTCCATCTGTGGTTAAAGGGGTGGTGGTTTCAACTGTTTCTCCGTTAAAACTTGCAGAAATTACGTTTCTTGCCAATCCTTCACTTATGCTTTTAGCAACATCAATAGGTGTGCTGTTTGCAGTGAACTCTTTAATACTTCCGTCAGGTAAAGTAATCTTTATCATTTAATGTATCTTATTTTAAGGCTGCAAAGATATTAGAAAACAATTTTTCCTACAATATATATATGTACTTACTTGTGATTTTTAATTTTTTTATGGGTGTTACCCTTCTTTCAGTCGGGTCAGGCTTTTCGCACTCGCTTTTTTTTGATGTTTTAATGTGGGATTCAGTACATATATATAGTTAACTTCTCTAAAAACGCTTAAAGGTTATTAAAAGTTTCAAAAAAAGAGCTCAAACAATTGCTCCAATCCTTAACACAGGTTTAGGAGTTCTAGAAAGGTTTTAGAAGCGGATTAACTTAAGTTATTAAAAAGCTATAAAAACATTAAAAAATAATTCATTAGTTAAGTGGTTTATTTTAATGTAGTTATGAGAAGTTTAAAAATAAATTCAGATATTTTCCAGACAAAAGCTTGTGGGAATAGAAATGCGTTGTATATTTGCACCCGCTAAGCGAAAAGCGATACATTTTCGGATGTTGAATTAGTAGTTTTAGTTGAGTTCATTGAGAGATTGTGTTGTTAGTAAGAGTGATTGTAAAACCGATTAATAAGAGTTATTTTTTTTAGAAAAAAAACTTTAATTTTTATTAGGATTAGGAAAAATATAAGTTGTATGTTTGCAGTCCGAAATTTTCGGGGTGTAAGTTCAGGTATTTAGGTTCAAAAAAATAAATAAAAAAAATAATTTCTTTTTTATTGTCAGAATTAAAATAGTTTATATATTTGCATCCGCTAACAAATACAGCGAAAAAGTTCAGAGAGATTTTGGAAAGATTTGGATAAAAAATCAACTAGTTCGATTCTAGTGTTTCTACAAAATTAGGGAGATAAGAAGTGTGATAAACGCTTATAGCATCAACTTAAATTAGTTCATTGAAAATATTGAAATTGACAGCGTAAACAAAGAGTAGAATAACCACATTATAATATAATGTAAATTCTTTTGAAACTTATTCATTAAACATATTTAAGATATACAATGAAGAGTTTGATCCTGGCTCAGGATGAACGCTAGCGGCAGGCTTAACACATGCAAGTCGAGGGGTAACATTGTAGCTTGCTACAGATGACGACCGGCGCACGGGTGCGTAACGCGTATAGAACTTACCTTTTACAGAGGGATAGCCTTTAGAAATGAAGATTAATACCTCATAGTATTGAGAACTGGCATCGGTTTTTAATTAAAGATTTATCGGTAAAAGATGGCTATGCGTCCTATTAGCTAGATGGTAAGGTAACGGCTTACCATGGCTACGATAGGTAGGGGCCCTGAGAGGGGGATCCCCCACACTGGTACTGAGACACGGACCAGACTCCTACGGGAGGCAGCAGTGAGGAATATTGGGCAATGGAGGAGACTCTGACCCAGCCATGCCGCGTGCAGGAAGACTGCCCTATGGGTTGTAAACTGCTTTTATACAGGAAGAAACACTGCTACGTGTAGCAGCTTGACGGTACTGTAAGAATAAGGACCGGCTAACTCCGTGCCAGCAGCCGCGGTAATACGGAGGGTCCGAGCGTTATCCGGAATCATTGGGTTTAAAGGGTCCGCAGGCGGTCGATTAAGTCAGAGGTGAAATCCCATAGCTTAACTATGGAACTGCCTTTGATACTGGTTGACTTGAGTCATATGGAAGTAGATAGAATGTGTAGTGTAGCGGTGAAATGCATAGATATTACACAGAATACCGATTGCGAAGGCAGTCTACTACGTATGTACTGACGCTCATGGACGAAAGCGTGGGGAGCGAACAGGATTAGATACCCTGGTAGTCCACGCCGTAAACGATGGACACTAGTTGTTGGGCATTAGCTCAGTGACTAAGCGAAAGTGATAAGTGTCCCACCTGGGGAGTACGATCGCAAGATTGAAACTCAAAGGAATTGACGGGGGCCCGCACAAGCGGTGGAGCATGTGGTTTAATTCGATGATACGCGAGGAACCTTACCAGGGCTTAAATGTAGTATGACAGGTTTAGAGATAGACTTTTCTTCGGACATATTACAAGGTGCTGCATGGTTGTCGTCAGCTCGTGCCGTGAGGTGTCAGGTTAAGTCCTATAACGAGCGCAACCCTTGTCGTTAGTTGCCAGCATGTAAAGATGGGGACTC